>PMCP01000055.1:0-3510 GCA_003155415.1 Gammaproteobacteria bacterium
GCCGCCTGCCAGCGTTTCGCAAAGTCTTCGTAGCGCTGCTTGTAGGTCGCCGCGTTCGCGCCGTCGAGCATCGCAAGCCTGTCCGCGACTGCGGCGGCCACCTTACCGATGTTGCGCGGGTCGGTCTGGATGTGCGGATTGCCGTACGGATGAACGTCGCCGAGCGAGCGGTCCACGCTGCTCGGCTTGTCCAGCATCTCGACGTAGTCCGCCGCGTTCAGATTGCCGGGTTGGCCCGGCTGCACGGCGCCGTTGCCGGCTTGGCGCAACAACAGCGGCAACCAGCCGACCTCGAGGTCGGCACCGGTGCAGATCACGAGCGCCGCACGACGCATCTTAGCGATCAGGCTCGGCCGCGCCTGGATGTAGTGAGGGTCCTGTTGCGGAGTGGTCGCCGATTCCGCGACGACGAGTGCGCCACCGATCTCGGTCGCGAGCGCGGCCCATTCCGGTTCGCACGCCAGCACTTCGACCGCGGCGTGCGCGGGCGCAGCGAGAATCACGAACGCGGTTGCGATAACGAATGAAAGAGCTTTCATGGCTGGTCCTCTAGAACCGGTGCGCGCCGTGCGCGCCCAGGCTCATCAGGTATTGGAAGACGATCTGATTGTCGATCTGAAGACTCGAGTGGTCACGGTTGAACTGCAACCGTAGCCGGCTGAACTCGCTGTTCGAGAAATCACTCATGACGCTCACCCGGCTCGGGTCGTGCGTGACGCTAAGCGGATTCGGCCCGACGATCGCGACATCGTTGCTGGCCTCGAGCTGGTCGTAACGAATTCCGGCACGCCAGCGCGGCCGGAACTGGTACACGCCCTGCACGTAGTAGCCGCTCTGCGTGCCGTTGTACAACCCCAGGTTCGTCGCCGCGGTCGTCGTGACGTCGAGCGTGCCGGACTCCTTGCGGTGCAGGTACTCGGCCTGCACCGTGTAATAGCGATCGCGCGAATTGCCGTTCTTCGCCCACTTCCAAATGAAATCGGCGATCGTGAGGTCGCTATTGCCCGTGAATGCGGCCGTGCCGAGCGTGAACACGGACGAACGCTCGTTCGCGTCCGCAGACAGTCGCGACACGCCGGCACGCCAGCTGCTCGTGTCGCCCACATCGCCACCGACATGCACGAATAGCGTCGAAGCACCGACGCCGCCGTGCGCGGCGCCCGCGGCCGGAAACGCGTCGCCACGCATGAGTTCCGTTCCGAGCTCGACGAACAACTTCGTCGGCGCCACCCACTTCAGCTGCACGCCCGTGTCCTTGTACGCGCCGTTCAACATCGCGGTGTACGCGAGCGGCGCGTCGTCGAAGTCCCACGCGTGCGAGTGAATCGGATTCAGATAGCCCACGTCGGAGAGAAAACGGCCCGCTTTGATCTTGAGCCCCTTCGGCAACGCGAGCGTCTCGATGTAGCCCTCCTCGAGATTGAGCGACGTGTCGTTGCCGGTCTGGTCGATCGAGGCCGCCACGAAGCCGTAATACTTGTCGTCGATGTTCGCGCTGATCGCGAGCTCGGTCTCGTCGAGCGACAACCCTTCGGTCGGCAGGCCCGCATCCCTGTCGAGCATGAAACCCGAGAGCGCCCAATCGGCCGGGTTGCGCGAGTAGCTCGCGTAGTGGCCGTTCAAGATCAGACTGATGGCGGGATTGAACGCGTTGCCCGTGACTTGCTGCGCATGCGCCGTGGCGCAGCACGCAGTGAGTATCGACGCGGCCAGTGCCGCACGTCTTTGGAATCGCATGATTCCTCCTTGTCTCAGAAAAAACGGTACGCAGGCGTTTGCGCCCGCACGTTCGTCTTCAGGACTGGAGGTAACTCGGCGGAGCTCGCGATCGATACGCCGCGCGGAAGGCGACGGCGATAGAACCGCTGACGGTCGAAGCGACGACTTCGGGCGTCGGCGGCGGAAAGTGGTGCACGGGCAGCGCGGAGGTGCCCGCCAGATGGTCGCCGGCCATGCAGAGCACGCAGGGCGCGCCGTTCTCAACCTTAGCGTGGTCGACCGCGTGAACAGCGAGGAGAGACTGGGCCAGCAGCAGCCAGCCGAGGAGAACGAGCAACGCAGCCCGTTGCCGGCGGCTGCGAAGCGCAACCGCAAACGACTCGAGCTTCTGTGCGACGCTAGTCGTCATCCTGCTTCAAGCCTAGCAGGAAGAGTCGGACGGGGACAGGCGGCAGAAGCGCCGCGGTCTTACTTCGGCGGCGGCGCTTCGCCGGCCTGCACCACGATTTCGCGTTTCGTGAACTTCCACACGCCGTTGGTTTTGCGCAGCCCATCGACGTAGTGGCCAGCCGCAAGCACGCCGTGCGTGTCGCCAACGCCGATGTCCTGCCAATACGCGCCGCCGGTCGCCACGTCGCCCTTGATGTCGTACGACAGGTTCGAGATGACGTGCATCACCTTCGGCCCGCCCGACATACCACCGAGGAAGGCCTTCATGGCGTCGTGGCCCTTCGGGTGATTCTCGCCGAGCACGAGCTCGCCGTCGTCCGTGAACGTGGCGACATACGCATCCCAGTTGGCCGCGTCGAGGGCGCGCGGGTAGTCGCCCGCCACGAGCTGGTCGATGGCCAATCGGTCGGCCATTCCGGCGATTCGCGGATCGGGGGCTTGAGCCTGCTGACAACCTGCAGTCACGACTGCGACGAGGGCGAGAAATCGAAGCGGTCTCACGTGCAGATCTCCTTCTTATTATTGTGTGGGCGGTGAACGCGTAGCGCGATAGTGTTGCGAAATGCGGCCCTTTGCAATGGCTGCGCGATGCTCCGAGCGCCGCACAAGTAGTAGCATGCGCGAAGCAGCGAGGGAGCTTCGGATGCCCAAACAAATCGTTTTTTGCGCCGACGGCACGTGGAACGGCCCGAGCGACGATGTCACTACGACGGACATCGACGGTAGCGCCCAGAGCGACGCCTCTATCCGAGACGGCGACACGAACGTCGTGAAGCTGTTCGAAAATCTCAAGGGCCGCGAGGCCGGCACGCAGGCGCTCCAGAACGAAACGGAGCTCATGTACCGCGACGCCGCCGGAACACTGCTGCAAGCGGCGAAGTACATCCACGGCGTCGGCGACACGAAGAACCCGATCATGAAGGTGCTTGGCGGCGTCTTCGGCGCCGGTGTCATCGCGCGCATCGTCCGCGGCTACACATTCATTTCGCGCGCGTACGAAGCCGGCGACTCGATCCACATCGTGGGCTTCAGCCGCGGCGCGTACACGGCGCGCGCGTTGGCCGGCATGATTTCGACCGTTGGGTTGCTCGATTCGAGCAAATACGATCCGGACGACAAATCCGCAGCGTATCTGCGCGGCTTCGCCGCGTGGCTCAAGTGCAAAGGCCTCGTGTTCAGGGGCGACGAAAAGCTCTCGTCACTGTTGAATGCGATCATAGGACTCGCCGGTGAGGCGGTGGCGCGCGCGACGCTGCGCAAAGGCGACCTCATTCCGCGCGTGCCGATTAAGTCCGTCGGCGTGTGGGACACCGTCGGCTCGATGGGCATCCCGAACTACGT
>PMCP01000055.1:3566-3865 GCA_003155415.1 Gammaproteobacteria bacterium
CACTCGGACGTCGGCGGCGGTTACCCGCTCACGGAGTCGGGGTTGTCCAACCTCGCGCTCGACTGGATGACACTGAAGCTGGCCGGCGCCGGCGTGCAGTTCGCCAAGCTACCCTCCGGGCCGCTCGATCCCGTTCTATTCGACCAGGCGTTCCACACGCCGTGGTCTAAACCGCCGTTCAACCTAGGCGCAAGACCGCGAGCGCCGAAGCGCGGCGACGTGTTTCACGAAAGCGTGAACGGCCGCTGGACGGCGGACGCCGCGTACAGGAAGTTCTGGCCGAAGATCTTTTGAACCCA
>PMCP01000055.1:3963-6764 GCA_003155415.1 Gammaproteobacteria bacterium
CACTTCCTCGCCAACGCGCCGCGTTACGCGGCAACCGTGGAGCCCGCCATTCGTTACCTGCAAGGCCGGGATCCCTCCTTCGCGTTGCGGATCGTCGGGCGCACGTTCTTGCCCGAGGGCCCGCGATTTTCTCCGCTCTCACAAGGCGGCGAGGAGCACCTGGCCTGGGCGTTCGGTGTGCTCGGCACTACGGAGCAGGCGCGCTATCTCGCGAGCCTGTACATCGATGATCTCGCCGACGTGTGGCGCGACGGGATCGATCCGCGCTTCTCCCTCGCACGCTACGCCGAGCGGCTCGCGGCGAGCGCGCCCACGTTCGACCCGCTGCAAGAGGCGCTCGACGCCGAGCCCACGCTCGTCGACGAAGCGTTGGACGAGATCACGCGCGAGCTCGTCGCCGAGCACCACCCGGATGTCGTCGGCATGTCGGCGCCGTTTCCCGGCAACGTCTACGGCGCGTTCCGCATGGCGCGCGCGATCCGCGCGCAGGCACCCACGACGGAGCTCGTGCTCGGCGGCGGCTGGGTCAACACGGAGCTGCGCGGCCTTCGCGAGCCGCGCGTGTTCGACTACTTCGACTACGTGACGCTCGACGACGGCGAGCGGCCGTTCTTGAACCTGCTCGCGCGCCTGCAAGACCGCGACGCCCCGCTCGTCCGCACGTTCGTGCGCCGCGGCGGTGCCGTGGTGCTCGAGAACGATGTCACGCAGCACGACTTCCCTCAGAAGGACACCGGCACGCCAACATACGACGGCCTGCCGTTGAACGACTACGTGTCGGTGCTCGAGATGTTGAATCCGATGCACCGACTGTGGTCCGACGGCCGCTGGAACAAGATCACGATCGCGCACGGTTGCTACTGGAAGAAGTGCAGCTTCTGCGACGTGTCGCTCGACTACATCGGCCGCTACGATCGGCCGGAAGCCGATGTGGTGCTGCACCGCATCAAGTCGCTGATCGCGGAGACGGGGCAAACCGGCTTTCATCTCGTCGACGAAGCCGCGCCGCCGGCCGCGTTGCGTGCACTTGCGAAGCGGCTCACCGACGAGCCGCTCAGCATCACGTGGTGGGGCAACATCCGGTTCGAAAAAACATTCACGCCCGAGCTGTGCCAGCTGCTGGCCGAGTCCGGGTGCGTCGCCATCAGCGGCGGGCTCGAAGTCGCCTCCGACCGACTGCTGAAACTGATGCAGAAGGGCGTGACCGTGGCGCAAGTCGCGCGCGTGACGCGCGCATTCACGGACGCCGGCATCATGGTGCACGCGTATCTGATGTACGGCTTCCCGAGCGAGACCGTGCAGGAAACCATCGACGCGCTCGAACGCGTGCGGCAACTGTTCGAAGCGGGCTGCATCCAGTCCGCGTACTGGCACCGCTTCAGCGCGACCGCGCACTCGCCGATCGGCCTGCACCCCGAGCGCTACGGCATCAGTCTTAAGCCCCCACCGAACATCGCGTTCGCACACAACGACGTGCCGTTCATCGACCCGGTCGGCGCCGATCACGACTTTCTCGGCCGCGGGCTCAACAAGGCGCTCTACAACTACATGCAGGGCATCGGTCTCGACGCCGACGTGCGCAGCTGGTTCGAACCGAGTCCAGGCCGCGGCCGTGCACAGCACCGGCCGCGGCATGCCGCGGCCTCGGTGCCCGCCACGCAGGTGCCGCCGGACCTGATCGCACGCGCGCTCGTGCAGTGAGGCGGCCAATGACAAGAAGGTCGCGAGAAACTAGTATTCGCCGCTGATGATCACGACGGCCGATCCGGCCGCGGTCGCACTCTGTTGAGGCTTCTCCATGACCACGATTGCGGACCGTCCAAGTCGCCATGACCTGAAACACCCGATGGTGTCGTCCGCGGACGAACACGCCTATGACACCACGGCGCGTGCGCTCCACTGGCTCGTGTTCGGCCTGCTAGCGGCGCAGGTCGCCATCGGTTGGACCATGCCCCACATTCGGCCCGGCGTTGCGCAGGAGGGGCTCGTGGATTGGCATCTCTCCGTGGGCGCGGCGTCGATGCTCGTCGTGCTCGTGCGCCTCGCGTGGCGCATCGCACGCCCGACGCCGTTGGCCCCGATGGTACGTTGGGAGCGCGTGCTCGCAACGCTCACGCACCTGCTGTTGTATTTGCTGCTCATTGTGATTCCCGTGCTGGGTTGGGCGGCAGCGGGGTTCTTCGGCTACACGGTGCGTCTGTTCGGTTTCATTACGCTGCCGGCACTAGCCGACCACACGATGAGATGGGCCCACGAGGCCGGCGATATCCATGATCTGCTCACGAACGTTTTGCTCGGTGTGGTCGGCCTACATGTGCTGGCGGCACTCTGGCATTACTTCATACGCGGGGATCGCGTCCTGCAGCGCATGCTCCCCGGTGTTCGCTGAGCGCATCGCAAGCCGCCGATCGCTCGCCCCCGCGTTTGACTGACGCATGCTCGTCGCGCTGAACAAGCCATACGGCGTGATCTGCAAATTCAGCCCGGAGCCCGGCAAGCGCACGCTCGCGGACCACGTGAACGTGCGCGGCGTCTACCCGGCCGGCCGGCTCGACACCGACAGCGAAGGCCTGCTGCTCCTGACCGACGACGGCGCGCTGCAGGCGCGCATCAGTGATCCGCACCACAAGCTCGCGAAGGTGTACTGGGCGCAGGTAGAGAACGTGCCGACCGACGAAGCGCTCGCGCGTTTGCGCGCCGGCGTGGACTTAGGTGACTTCGTGACGCAGCCGGCCAAGGCGCGACTCATCGACGAGCCGGCGAATCTCTGGCCGCGCGACCCGCCGATCCGCTACCGCGCG
>PMCP01000055.1:6782-14682 GCA_003155415.1 Gammaproteobacteria bacterium
GCAGATCGACCCGCGCGCGCCGTGGCACAGCACACCGACCGCCTAGCGCAGCGCGTACGCCGAGCAATGGAGCGTGCTGATCAGCGAGGTACAATCCCGCGGCAAAACTGTGCCGAGGTGCACCGCCATGTGTCGCAACATCAAGACGCTGTTCAATTTCGACCCACCGGCCACCGATGCCGAGATCCGCGCATCCGCGCTGCAGTTCGTGCGCAAACTCTCGGGTTTTAACACGCCGTCGAAGGTCAACGAGCAAGCGTTCAACCGCGCGCTCGTCGAAGTAACGGCGGCAGCGCACCGGCTGATCTTCTCGCTCGAGACATCGAGCGTACCCCGCAATCGGGAGATTGAGGCGCAGAAGGCCAAGGAACGCGCGCGGGCGCGGTTTAGCTAAAGCATCAGCGCGCTGCGCTGCGCGCCGTCCGACCCGAGCCCAGCATCGAACGAATGCCGCGCACGGCCTGCCGGATGCGGCTCTCGTTCTCGATCATCGCGAGCCGCACGTAGCCGTCGCCCTTCTCGCCGAACCCCACGCCGGGTGACGCGCACACCTTCGCTTCCTCGAGCAGACGGCGCGAGAACTCGAGCGAACCCAGCGCTCGATAGGGTTCAGGGATTTGCGCCCACACGTACATCGACGCCTTCGGCGTCTCGACGGGCCAACCCGCTTCGTTCAACCCTCGAATGAGCACGTCGCGGCGGCGCTGATACGTGGTCGCGATATCGAGCACGCACTGTTGATCGCCTTCAAGCGCCGCGATGGCGGCGACCTGCAACGGCGTGAACGTGCCGTAGTCGTGATAGCTCTTGATGCGCGCGAGCGCATGCACGAGCTCCGCGTTGCCGACCATGAAGCCGATGCGCCAGCCNNTGCATGATCGACGGCGCCTTCCAGCCATCGAACACGATGTCGGCGTAGGCAAGATCGTGCACCACGAGAATGTCGTGCTTCTTCGCAAGCTCCACGAGCTTCGTGAAGAACTCGAGCTCCACGCACTGCGCCGTGGGGTTCGACGGAAAGCCGCACACGATCATCTTCGGCTTCGGGTAGCTCGCGCGGATCGCGCTCTCGAGCTCGCCGAAAAAATCGCCGCCCGGCACGATCGGCACCGAGCGGATGTCCGCGCCCGCGATCACGGCGCCGTACATGTGGATCGGGTAGCTCGGCTCGGGCACGAGCACGGTGTCGCCGCGATCGAGCGTCGCGAGCATCAGGTGTGCAAGGCCCTCTTTCGAGCCGATCGTGACGATGGCTTCGCTGTCGGGATCGATGTCGACTTCGAACCGCCGCTTGTACCAATGCGAGATCGCACGGCGCAGCCGCGGAATGCCCTTCGACGCGGAGTAGCCATGCGTGTCGGTGCGCTGCGCGACCTCGACGAGCTTGGCGACGATGTGCGGCGGCGTGGCGCCGTCCGGATTGCCCATGCTGAGATCGATGATGTCTTCGCCACGGCGGCGCGCAGCGAGCTTGAGCTCGGCCGTGATGCTGAAGACGTAGGGCGGGAGACGTTCGATGCGCGCGAAACGGCGCGTGCCTGCAGTGGAAACTGCCATGTGTGCTCTCACGTAAGCGCCCGGAACCGTCCGAGCGACGTCGGCAGCCGTGTTGCTGCCTGGCGCGCAGTCTAGATGAGCGGCGCGCGGCGCCACAAGGTCGCGACGCAATAGATGTGCGGGATTTCACGTGCACGCGGCATGCGCGTTGGACGCTGCGGGTATGGGGTATAAACTCGCGTCCGCATGTGGTCGTCGATACAAACAGGTACTTTCGCAGCGCTGGCGCACCCCGGAACGTGGGTTATTGCGCTGTTCGTCGCGACGGCTACGTACATTCAGTTCCGCGGCCGCGTGCGCTTGAAGCTGCGCCGGCAGATCTTCGATCACTCGACGTTCACNNCTGAAGCTGTTCGACGAAGGCCACATCAAAGCCGCGGAGAAACACAACGACGCCGGCTTTCGCACGTTCTTCCGCACCGGCTGGAAGCGCTTTTACCTGAAGTGGTACGACGATCCGGTGCCGTCGGCGCAGGCGCTCTGCCCACGCGCGACGGAGCTCGTGAACAAGGTGCCGGGTTTGAACGCCGCGATGTACACGCTGCTGCCACCCGGCGCGCGGCTCGGCGCACACCGCGATCCGTTCGCGACTTCGCTGCGCTATCACCTGGGGCTAGTGACGCCGAACTCGCCGGAGTGCTTCATCGCCGTCGACGGCCAGCCGTACTACTGGAAGGACGGCGAGGGCGTGGTGTTCGACGAGACGTACGTGCACACGGCGGAGAACCGCACGCCCGTCACACGACTGATCCTGCTGTGCGACATCGAGCGGCCGCTGTCGAACGGATTCGTGCGCTGGCTGAATCATTTCGTGGGCCACCGCATGGTGCGCGCGGCGGCGTCACCGAATCAGGTGGGCGACAAGCAAGGCGGCCTCAGCACCTTCTTCCAATACGTGCACGTGCTGCAAACCTACGGCCGCCAAGTCAAAGAGTGGAACTACCCCATCTACTGGATCACCAAAAAACTGATCCTCGTCGGCATCCTCTACCTTCTCTATCTCGCCCTTTTCTAGAGAACTCAGTAGCCGACGGCTTGGCCTTCGCGGCGGGAGTCGCTGGCGGCGGCGTAGCCATCTTCGGCGTCGTCGGACAGCTTCCAGATGAATTGACCGGAGCCGAAGTCGTTAGTGGCATCGATCGGCGCTACTTCGTGGCCGAGCGCGTGCAGGCCGTCGATGAGCACCCGCGACATTGTGTGCTCGCAGTCGATGTGGCGGCCGACGCCTACTTTCCAACGCGGCGCATCGCACGCGGCCTGCGGCTGCTGACCGTACACGAGCATGCGTACGAGCGTCTGCAGATGCCCCTGCGGTTGCATGTTGCCGCCCATCACGCCGAAGCTCATCTGCGGGCGGCCGTCCTTCATGAGGAAGCCCGGAATGATCGTGTGGAACGGCCGTTTGCCGGGCTCGACCACGTTCGCATGACCGGCTTCGAGCGTGAAGCAGTGGCCGCGGTTCTGCAGGCTCACGCCCGTGCCGGGCACGACGATGCCGCTGCCGAACCCCATGTAGTTCGACTGGATGAAGCTCACCATCATGCCGCTCGCGTCCGCGGCCGTGAGGTAGATCGTGCCGCCGCGCGGCGGCGTGCCGTGCGCGAAGTCCTGCGCGCGTTTCGCATCGATGCGCCGCGCACGCTCGGCGAGATAACCGTCGTCGAGCAAGTCGGCAGACGTGACCTTCGTCATCGCGCGCGGCTCGGCCACCCATTGGTAGACGTCGGCGAACGCAAGCTTCATCGCCTCGATCTGCAGATGCTGCGCAGCAACGCTGTCGACGGGCAGCGCTGCGAGATCGCGGTGGCGCAGAATTCCGAGCGCCATCAGCGCNNGCGATGCCCTGCCCGTTCGGCGGAATCTCGTGCACGGTGTAGCCCGCGAAAGGCGCCGAGATCGGCGCAACCCACTCCGGCGCGAAGCCTGCGAGGTCGGCCGGCGTCATCGCGCCGCCATTCGCCACGCTATGCGCCGCGAGCGCTGCCGCGATCTCGCCGCGATAGAACGCCTCGCCGCGCGTCGCAGCGATCTTGCGCAACGTGGCCGCGGCCGCGGGAAACTGGAACCGCTCGCCGGGTTGTGGCGCCCGCCCGTGCGGCATGAACGCCTCGCGGAAACCGGGCAGGCTCTGCAACGCCGGCACTTGTCGTGCCCAGCTTGCGGCCGTCACCACGCCCACGCCGTAGCCACGCTCCGCGAGCTCGATCGCCGGCTGCAGTAGATCCGCGAACGGCAGCTTGCCGAAGCGTTGCGACAGCGCCGCCCAGCCGGCCACCGCGCCGGGCACCGTGACCGCGTCCCAGCCGCGGGTCGGCACCGCATCGCGATGCTTGTGCACGAAGTAGTCGCGCGTCCACGCCGCGGGCGCGGGACCGGAGCTGTTCAGGCCGTGCAGCGCGTGGCCGTCCCACACGATCGCGAAGTTGTCGCTGCCGAGCCCATTCGAAACCGGTTCGACGATGGCCATCGCTGCCGCCGCCGAGACGGCCGCGTCCACGGCGTTGCCGCCCTGGCGCAGCATCGCGAGGCCGGCCTGCGCGGCGAGCGGCTGCGACGTCGCCACGACGTTGCGCGCGAAGAGCGGGCTGCGCGTCGTCGGATACGGATTGGCCCAGGAGAATTGCAGCGTGGTCAGCCCGTCGGCGCGCCGATCGCTTGCGCCGTAGCAACTTCAGCCGGCGGGCGCCGTAACGTCTTGGCCGCCGCGATAAACGGACCTTTGAAGAACAGCCACACGCTGCGATGCGGATTGTGGTCGCCGATCTCTTCCAGCGTCGAGCCGAACACGATTCGTTTGTATTCGTCGGGGGCTGGCACGTACAGCGTGCCCACGAGCCGATCCCACAGCGTGAGCCCGCCCGTGATGCCTAAGTTCTTGTCGCGATGCTCGGGCAAGGCGCTGTGGTGGAACGGATGGTAGGACGCCGGGTAGATGAACTTGTTCAGCGTCTTGCCGAACGAGACCGGCACGTGCGAGTGCTCGAAGCCCTGCAGCACGTGCAGCCCGAACCCGATGAGCGCGAGGTAAGTGGCCGCCTGCGCGGTCGCGTCGATGCCNNACCTCGGGCGTGTGATGACCCTTGTGGAATTCCCAGAAGAACGGCACGAAGTGCGCCTGGTAGTGCCACACGAACCGCGCCATGTCGACGCCGAGGAGCGTGAAGGCAATCTGCAGCGCGATACCGAAGCCGCCGTCGATCGATAGCGGCGAGTGACCTAAGCGCTGCACGAGCCACGCCTGCGCGGCGCCGGCGCCCACGGTGAGCCCGGCGAATAGCAGGAAGCCGAAGATCCAGTTGATCGGCAGCCACGTGAGGTCCACGCGGAACGAACGGTGACCGTAGATCCTGGCGGGCAAGAGATGCTTCAGGGACGCGATGGGCGACAGGCGCTCGCCGCGCGGCCGCAGGAACAGCGCGTAGACCACGCTGCCGACGACGATGAACCAGAAGTACGACTTGAGGATGTTCTCTATCGAGCCGAGAGCGAAACCCCCGAAGTTGGTGGCGCGCTCGCCGTGGGGCACGAGGTAGGTCCACAGGAACTGGCCAGCGGCGGCCAGCCACGTCGAAGCTGCATCCACAGGTTTCCCCCCTAAGCTGCCGTTCACGCGACTCGGGCGCTCGTACCATGGTCGCCAAGCCCCAGGCGCGTCAAGGACTGCCCGGTTCGTAAGCGGGCCGATCGGCATCCATGCGGTGCGGTTCGTGTCACGCGCAGGTCTTCGTTTTGACACCCTGACTGACATTTTCGGGCGGCACGATGCCAATTCTTGGAGCCTGGCGCTTTGTAACAACACTGTAATGAAGCATCGGTAACTTTGCCGCCACTTCGAAGAAACACCCCCGATACGGAGATTCCATGAAAAAGACACTATTGTCCGCCACGCTCGCCCTCGCCTGCGCCGTGGGTAGCGCCGCGACTCGCGCCGCTGAGCCGGGCGAAACCACGATCGGAGGCAGAGCCTTCATCGATCTCACCAACGTCGACGAGACGAGCAACGGCGCCAAGACCGACGCCTCCGGCAACGGCCTCGACGTCAAGCGCTTCTACTTCAATCTCGCGCATCAGTTCGACAAGATCTGGTCAGTCAATCTGACGACGGACTTCAACTACGTCGCCAACGACAGCGAGACGCAATTGTTCGTCAAGAAGGCCTACGCCGAGGCCAAGTTCAACGACAAGTTCGCGCTGCGTCTTGGCTCGGCAGACACTCCGCTGCTGCCGTTCCTCGAAGGCATTTATGGGTATCGTTTCATCGAGACCATGGTTGTCGAGCGCATCGGCTTCGAAGCGTCCGCCGACTGGGGCGCGCACATCCTCGGAGCCTTCGGCAACGGCAAGGCGCACTACGCCGTGTCGGCCATCAACGGCGCCGGCTATAAGACCATGACGCGCAGCCAAGGACTCGACCTCGACACGCGCGTCGACTTCGAGCCCATCAACGGCCTGACGCTCGCGTTGTTCTACCGCACCGGCAAGCGCGGTCTCGACAAGCCCAGCATCACGACGTTCCACACGGCGGACCGCACGGAAATTCTCGCGGCCTACGTGAAGCCGAAGTTCCGCGTGGGTGCGGAGTTCTTCCAGGCCGACAACTGGAACACGGTGCTGAACCCGCTGGCCGACTCGAGCGATGGCCACTCGGTCTGGGCCACGTTCAACGTGAAGAAGAACGTGCAGCTGTTCGTGCGCTCCGACGAGGCGAAGCCGAGCAAGGACTTAGCGCCTGCGCTCGACAACAAGTACGTCAACTTGGGCGTGATCTTCACGCCTGTGGCCAAGGTCGATCTCGCGATCGTCTACAAGCAGGACAAGGTTGAAGGCGGCACGTTGAAGACGTCGAACGGCACGATCGGCGCAACCACCGGCGCCCTCGAAGGCAAGCACAACGAAATCGGCCTCTGGGCGCAGGTCTCGTTCTAACGCACCTCATTCGTCTGTGAAGCGAAGCCCGCTCTTTCATCGGAGCGGGCTTTGTTTTTTGGGCTAGACTCCCTCGCATGGGGGGATGGGGACGCTACGCGCTGATCGCCGCGGCCGGGCTGCTTGCCCCGCTCGCGGGCGCACTCGCGCAACGAGCGCCCGATCTCGTGTTCGACCCCACATGGCCGAAAGAGCTACCGAACCTGTGGAAGCTCGGCGGCGTGACCGGCCTCGCCCTCGACCGCGACGGCAGCGTCTGGGTCTACAACCGGCCGAACGATCTCACCAACATCGAGCTGCACGCGGAGCTCACCCCGCCGCTCGCGCTGTGCTGCGTGCGAGCGCCCGCGATGATTCACATCGATCGCGCGGGAAAAGTCATCGGCTCGTTCGACGCACCGCAGGGCCACGGCATGGACGTCGACAGCGCCGGCTTCGCATACCTCGGCCAGGAGACCGTGCGCAAGTACGACACCCGCACGGGCCGCGTGGTGGGCGAGATCGCGCACACGCCCGAGCGCGAGGACGGCGGCCCGGTGGGGCTGCCCGCCACGAGCGATCGCAAACCCGGGCAAGGCAGTCGCGGCCCTGTCGCCGCGTTCCTGCCGCAGCCGCCACGCGACGCGGCCGCGCTCGCGGTGCAAGCCGAAANNGATCGCGAGATCTACGTGGCCGACAACTATCTCGGCGGCCGTGTGCTGATCTTCGATCTCGACTCACTCGCGTTCAAACGCGGCTGGGGCGCGTACGGCAAACGCTTGCGCGACATCAGCACCGACGACGCGGACCACGCATACACACCGAACGGCCCGATGCCGCGCGACTTCGCCGGGCATCTCACGATCCAGGTGTCGCACGACGGCCGCGTCTATGCGGCAGACCGCAACGCGAACCGAATCCACGTCACGAGCAAGCAGGGCGAGTTCATCGCGGAGTGGATCATCGCGCCCAGTACCGGCATTGGCGGCGCGACCGGCGGCATCGCGATGTCGCCCGATCCCGCGCAGCGGCTCCTGTACGTCTCGGACCTCACGAACAACCGGATCTGGTTCGTGAACCGCGCCGACGGCCGCGTGCTCGGCGAGATGGGGCACATGGGCGAGAACGGCGGGCAATTCTTCGGGCTGCACATGATCGCCGTCGACCCGAGCGGCAACGTCTACACGGGCGAGGTGTTTCAGGGCGAGCGCGTGCAACGGTTCGTGCCAACCGGCAGCGCGAAAGGCCGTCTGCTGAAACGTTTGCCGGATACTCCTTAGCACCGCGAACGCCACGTGTGGTTTGGCGTTACGCCGGCTATCATCAGCGCGCTGATTCACGGCCGTCGCTCGCGCGTGCCCGCACGCGGAGATCGGCTCGACACAAGAACGGAGAACTCACCATGCAACGCACGTCGCTCGGTCTCATGTTGGTCGCC
>PMCP01000072.1 GCA_003155415.1 Gammaproteobacteria bacterium
GTCAGGATCTCGGGCTTGTTGTTGGTGTGATTCAGCACGGCCTCGTGCAAGCCGCGGAAGCTCGACGCGCAGTTCATGGCGAGGTATTCGATGCCGAGCGCGTTCAGCACTTCGGCCATGAAGTCGCCGCCGCTCGACGTCTGCACGACAGGATCCGCCGTCGGCGGCTGTGTCTCGGCCTGAAGGTTCGGCAGGGGTGGCGTGCGATTCGCCGCGGTGTTATCCGCCGTCGTCTGGGCGGCGGCCGGCACTACCGGCGCGGTCAGCGCGGCGGCGCCGGTAAGGGTGACACCTCTTAGAAAATTGCGTCGATCGATGCCGCTTGATTCGTCCTGCGAGCTCGCCATGGTCCCCTCCCATCCCGCACCGAAGGCTGCGGCTGAGTGTGCGACCGGGGTGAGAGCGCTGGCAAGTCGCCGACGGCCGCGCCGGGATATGATGGACGCATGAGATCCTCGACAAGCACATGGGTTGCGCTCGGGCTTTTGGGTGCGTTCCCGGCGCACGCACAGGATCCGCCGTACTCGGCCACGTATGAAGTGGCCATGAAGGGCGAACCCATCGGGGTCGCGGACTTGGAGTCAGGAATACAGCAACCTAGTCGTGACGAGGAGGACATCCAGACTCCACTCGCGACACTAGGCGGCGGAGCGTAAAGTCGCGCGGTGGCCAAGGCAGCCGTCAAAGTAAAATTCAAAGCGGCCTTCGCGCTCGCGAAACGGTTTCCGGGTGTGGAGCTCAGCACATCGTACGGAACGCCCGCCATCAAGGTGAAAGGCAAGCTCATGGCGCGCCTTCGAACCGAAGCCGAGGGTTGGCTCGCGATCCGCTGTGAATTTCTGCTGCGTGACATTCTGCTCAACGCACAGCCCAAGGTGTTTCACCTGACGGACCACTATCGCGATCACGCTTTCATTCTCGTCGACCTCACGAAGATCACGAAGGGCGCATTGATCGACGTTCTCGAGCAAGGCTGGCGCATGACCGCGTCGAAGAAGCTGCTTCGCGAATACGACGAGCGCTAGCGCCGCTCTACCGATACTTTACGTAGCAGACTTTGTGATGTGTGAAGAACTCGAGCGCCGTCGACCCCGCCTCGGGTAATCCCACGCCGGATTCCTTCGCGCCCCCAAACGGTAGCTGCGGCTCGCGCATCGGTGTCATGAGGTTCACGTGCGCGATGCCGACCTCGGCGCGCTCCATGTACGTCAGTGCGTGTTTCAGGTCGTTCGTGAAAATCGAGGATGCGAGGCCGTACGCCACGTCGTTCGCCACCGCGACCGCTTCCTCGAAATCGCGCACGACGAGCACGACGAGCACCGGCCCGAAAATTTCCTCGCGCGCAATCTTCATCGTGCGCGTCACGCCACCGAAGATCGTCGGCGCAATGAAACAGCCGCCATCGTAGCCCACGCCCGTGAGCGCCGTGCCGCCGCACAGCAGCCGTGCGCCCTCGGCCTTGCCCTCGTCGATGTAGCGCAGCACGTCGCTCTGCTGCTGCGCGCCGCACACGGGCCCCATGCCGCAGTCTTCGGCCGTGCCATCGCGCACGACGATGCCGCGCACGGCTGCGAGCAGCTTCTGCGTGAGGCGATCTGCGATTTCCTCCACCACGATCACGCGGCTCGTGGACGTGCACCACTGCCCTGCCACGGTGTACGCCGCGCGCACGATCTCGTCCACGGCCCGATCAATATCCGCATCCGCCAGCACGATCGCCGGATTCTTGCCACCGAGCTCGAGCTGCGTTGGCGTGAGATTGCGCGCGGCTTGAAGCTGGATCGCTTTGCCTACGGCCGTAGAGCCCGTGAACGAAATCGCTTTGATCCGCGAATCGGCCACGATCGCGTTGCCCACGGCCCGGCCCGCGCCCGTGACGCAGTTGATGACTCCGGGCGGCACGCCGCCGGCTGCGATGAGCTCGGCGTACAGGAGGCCGGTGCGTGGCGTGAGGCTCGCGGGCTTCAGCACCACGGTGTTGCCAGCCATCAGCGCGGGTGTGCACTTGCGGCTCGGCACGTTGAACGGAAAGTTCCACGGCGTCACGATGCCCACAGGCCCGAGCGGCTCGCGCGTCGAGTACGCGAGCGTGCCGCTCGCCTCGACCGGCACCGTCTGCCCGCACACGCGGAGCCCCTCGGCAATCTGGTATTCCATCTCGCGCAGACCAGAATCGACTTCGTTGCGCGCTTCGCGCAGCGACTTGCCGTTCTCGTTCGTGATGATGGATGCGATCTCGTCGCGGCGCGCGCGCATGGCGCCGAGCGACTGCTCGAGAAAGCGCTTGCGCGCCTGCGGCGACAACGCACGCCATCCCGGGAATGCGGCGTACGCCGCGGCGATCGCGGCGTCGGCATCTTCCGCCCCCGACTCCGCGAACGTTCCCGTCACGTCAGCGAGCTTCGCGGGATTGCGTTGCTCGAACGTGCGGCCACCCGCGGCGGGGCGCCATTGGCCGCCAATGTAGTTCCTGCCTTGGAAGGTCGTCATTAGCGAGATCGTCCGGCGCCTGCCGCTTCGGTGTCAGCGCATGCCAACACCGCCAGCGGCAGACGCCGAACGTGCCTTACTGCACGGCGAAGCAGTAGAACAGGCCCGCCCCGCCGGTCGCGACGAGGTCCGGCTGGCTGCAGCTACGGCTGCTGTGCACGGAGTTCCAGGACGCCGTGCCACCGCCGAGCCGATCGTGATGGCCGAGCATTGCGCTGCCAACGCTGTTGCTCGTCCAGTTGTTGCAGGTGGTGTTCACCGCGTTGCCCGGCACGAGGCGGCCCGCGGAGTCGGAGCCCGTCAGCATGTCGTGCGTGTTCGGCGTATTGCCGATGCCGTTCACTTCCTCGCCCTTCTCGTTCAGCGCGGTCGGCTTGCGGATGTTGTTGCGGTCTTGATGCAGGTCGTCGATGTTCCAGGCGATGGGCACGCCCTTCGCGTTGTACCACGGACCTTTGCCGATGCGGTCACGCGCGTTGATCTGCGCCTGACCATTCGCGGCAGCGACGCTCATGTACGCGCGCCACTCGGCGTTGCCGCGGCCGACGGCCGTGGCAAGTGCCTTGCAGTGCGCGTCGGCGCCCGCGATGCCGCCCAAATTGGCGCCGTCACCCTTGCCGACGCTGGTGACGAAGAAACTCATCGGACCCTGTGGCTGCGGCGCTGGCGGCGCGGCGGCCGGTGCCGGCTGCTGCGCGTACGCGGTGGCGCCGAACAGCGCCAGCGCGAGCGGAACGAGAACGTGCTTGGTTTTCATCGAAGAAGTCCCCCAGTGTTGTTGTTCGAATCGGTCCGGGCTCACCCGGCTACCGGATTGTACCCGGAGGAACGTAACACGCAGCCAGGGGATCTACACGGCCTCGACGCCCGCACGCTGACAGAAGTATTCCCAAGCCCGGTCGAGGGCGAGTGGCGAAAGCTGTGTAGCCGCGGACTTCTCGATCTCGGCAGCCGAAAGGCCTTCGGGCTTGCCGAGCGCCAATGCTTCGCGCTCCACGTTCGCGTTCACGAGCATGTACACAGCCGTCATCACGGCTGCTTGGATCGAACCGGCGACGACCACCGCCCCGTGGCCGCGCATCAGCGCGCATGTGTGTGGCCCAAGCGTCTTCGCAAGATCGCGGCCCTGGTCGAGCGTACGCACGAGCATGTCGGTGGCGCCGAACCTGGTGCGGCTGTCCCACACGGGAATCTCGGCGCCGATCAGGCTCGCCGTGTGGATCACAGGTTTCAACGGCGTGTTCGTGATCGCGAACGGCAGCACCGCGTACGCGTGATGATGGACCACCGACATCACATCGGGCCGCGCTTCGTATACGGCGGCGTGGATCATGCGTTCGCCGTACGGCGTGCGACCGCGCGCGTCGAGCGGCGCGCCCTCCGCGTCGAACTCCATGAGATCGCCGAGTTCCACAAGCGCCGGGCTGCGCGAGCGTGCGAGCACGAACTGCTTCGGGTTGCGCGGGTCGCGCACGCTGATGTGGCCAAACGCGTCGACCACGCCTTCGTTCGCGAGAATGCGATTCGCCGCGACGAGCCGACGGAACTCCGGCAGCGCGGGCAGCGTGCCGGCGCCGCCGCGCTCGCGCTTCGACTGCGCGTGTGCGTTACCGCCAAGACCCATCGCCGCTAACGCAGCGATACTAGCGCTCGCGCCGAGCACGCGCCTGCGCGTGCACCGCAACGAATCCGCTACACCAGGTTCAGGAACATCCATTGCTTGCCTTTGGCGAGCCCCGCCAGCTCGCGGCCGATGCTGGCGTAAACCGGCGGCGAGGACGTGATGTGCTGCGTGCCCGCGTGCATGTCGCGGAAGAGGTGCTGGATCGCGCCCGCGCGCAGCGCCGCCGTGCCCGCGGACTTGTACGCGAACGTTGTCACTTCGTGCGCGCTCCACGTGGAATGTGCGAGCGCGAGGCGGATCAGCGTGTGCTGCCGCGTCGAGAGCTTGTCACCGCGCTGAATGGTTTGCTGCGCGTCGCCCCACGTCTCGTAGACGAACGCGCGCGCCGAGCGATACACGGCTTCGACGTTCGCGAACTGCTCCTGGAAGCTCGCGCTATCGGCGAGCGTGCCGGGCCGGCCGGCTTTTTCCGCGACCGTGCCGATCAGCTCATCGAGCACGCGCCGGCCGATGCCGCATGCCCAGCCCGAGTGGGCCAGACCCGCGAAGCCAATGATGCCGATCGTGTACAAGCTGCCGCCGCGCAGCGCCTGCTCGGTAGTCGCGGGATGCGTGTACGCGTCCGGGACGAACGTGTCGGTGGTCGTGTAGTCGATGCTGCCCGTGGCGCGAAGCCCGAGCACATCCCAATTGTCGATGAGCTTCGCTTTGCTCACGGGGAACACGAAGATGCGCGCTTCGTTCGTGCCCTCGATCAATCCCAGCGTGTGGATGTGGGTGCCGTGCTTGATGCCGGACGCGAAGCTCCACGCGCCCGAGAGATTGAAGCCATTGCCCTTTGGAACCGCTTTGCCGGGCCGCGTGCCCTGCCCCGCGATGACGGGCAGCCGGTCACCGCCGAACAGCTCCTTGACGGCGTCGTCCTTCAGGTACGCGGCACCCGTGCCGATCGCGAGCGACGCGGCCATCAGCACCCAACCGGCGGAAGGATCGCCGTACGCGACCTTCTCGATGACCTCCAGGGACGCGAGCGGATCGAGCTCGAGACCGCCTTTCACGGCCTTCGGCACCCACATGCCGAGCAGGCCTTCCTTGTGCATTGCCTCGACGACGGGTGGCGCGAGCTGGCCCAGCGCTTCGCTCTGCGCGGCGTTGTCGCGCGCGAGGTTCGCAACGCGCTGGACGCGCTCGGCGATGTTCGGCTGCAAATGACTCTGGCTCACGTTTAGCGCGCTCCTTGAAGCAGCTTCTGTAACGCAGGTCGCGACGAGCAGCGGTCCGCGTACTTCTGTAGCGCAGGCGTCGGCTCGAGAGACTTTGTCATGAATCCGAAATGCACCTGCGAGCCCACGTAGACGTCCACGGCACTGAAACGGTCACCGAGGATCCACGGACCGGGAGTGACCGCGGTCTCGAGCGTCTTCACGGCGTCTTCATACGACCCGTAGCTCAATGCGCTCTTTCGCTCCACCGGCGGCCGCGCGAGCATCTTGTCGATGATGGCGGGCTCGAACGTGGCGGCTCCGAAGAAGAACCATCGCAAGTAGACGCCACGCTGCGGATCGCCGATCTTCGGAGCGAGGCCGGCGGCCGGGAATTCATCCGCGAGATACATGCAGATGGCCGCCGTCTCCGTGACGACGGCGCCGCGATGCACGATGGCGGGCAGCTTGCCCATCGGGTTGATCGCGAGGAAGGCGGGTGCTTTGTGCTCGCCCTTCTCGAAACTGATGATCCGCGTCTCGTACGGCACACCGATCTCGTCGAGCAGCCAGTGCACGATGCGCCCGCGGGACATCGGATTCGTGTAGAAAACTACTTGTTCGGTCACGTGCGTCTCCCCCGCGTTAGTCGCCGTGACTCTAGCGGCAGCATCCACACCTATGCAAACCTGAGCGCATGTCACTTGCAACAGGCGCAGCCCCTCTCACACGGCCATCGATTCCACGCGGCGTTTGGGCGCTCGGGTTGGTCAGCCTGTTCATGGACGTTTCGTCGGAGATGATCCATTCGCTCCTGCCCGTATTCCTCGTGACGGCGCTCGGCGCAAGCGTCACGACGGTCGGCTTCCTGGAAGGCATCGCGGAAGCCACGGCCTCGATCACGAAGGTGTTCTCCGGCACGTGGAGCGACCGGCTCGGCAAACGCAAGGGGTTGACCGTGCTCGGCTACGGTCTGGCCGCACTCACGAAGCCGCTCTTCGCCGTTGCGCCTACCACCGCCTGGATCTTCGCAGCGCGCTTCGCCGATCGCGTGGGCAAAGGCATTCGCGGCGCGCCGCGCGACGCGTTGATGGCCGAACTCACGCCGGGCGAAATCCGCGGCGCTGCATTCGGCCTGCGCCAGACGCTCGACACGATCGGAGCGTTCGCGGGCCCGCTGCTCGCCATGGCGCTGATGGCGATCACGGCGAATCAGTTCCGCACGGTGTTCTGGTTCGCCGTGATTCCAGCATTCGTGTCCGTCGCACTGCTAGTGCTGTTTGTGCGTGAGCCCGAGCGCGCCGGCAAGACAGCCGGCAAAGGCTCGATCGCGTGGCGCGAGATGTTTGGTGCGCTTGGCAGCCCCTATTGGTGGGTCGTCACCGTGGCCACGCTGTTCACGCTCGCACGGTTCAGCGAGGCGTTCCTGCTGCTCAAGGTCACCGACGTCGGCGTGGGCGCGGCGTTGGTGCCGATCGTGCTCGTGATCATGAACGCGGTGTACGCGGTCTCCGCGTATCCCGCTGGCTACCTCTCCGACCGCGTGGGCCGGTGGGGCGTGCTCGCCGCGGGTGCGGCACTGCTGGTCGTGGCGGATCTCGCGCTGGCGGTCGCTGGCTCACCGACGGCGGCACTGGCCGGCGTTGCGATCTGGGGTTTGCACATGGGCTTCACGCAAGGGCTGTTCGCAGCGCTGGTCGCCGATGTTGCACAACCCGATAAGCGCGGCACCGCGTTCGGCGTCTTCAACCTCGTCACCGGCTTGGCACTACTCGTGGCGAGCGTGCTGGCCGGAGTACTGTGGGATTTTGGCGGCGCGCGGCTCACGTTCCTCGCAGGCGCCGGCTTCACGGCAATCGCGGCCGTCGCGACATTCGTGTTGTACGTGAGTGGCCGCCTGCCTCGACGCCGAACGGCCTAGCGCAAGTATCGACAGCCGCCGCGCGAATCGGGATACTGCCCGCCCTTTTTCGCTAGATCGATCATGCTGCGCAGCGTCCGTTTTTATTCCGTGCAAAGCCCGTGGCCCGCGTCCGAGCAGGAGCTGTCCGAGAAGCTTGCGACGGTGGTGTTCAGACCGTGTGGCACCTACACGGAACGAAGCTCGGGGTTCGAGCCACCGACCGGCACGGAAGCCGCGCCGCTCGCGCGCCGCTTGGGCGGCGCCGACCTGCTACGCGTGCGGACACAGATGCGCGTGCTGCCGACCGCAGCCGTGAACGAAGCGCTGGAGGTGCGCCTCGCCGAGTACCGGCAGCGCATGCAGGAAGAGCCGGGCCGACGCACCAAGCGCAAGCTGAAGGACCAGACGCGCGACGAGCTGCTGCCGAAAGCGCTGGTGAAATCCGACCGCATCGTGGCGCTGTATCTGCTCCAGGAGAACGTGCTCGCGATCGGCACGTCATCGGAGACTCGAGCGGAACGGTTCCTCGAGCAGCTGCGCGCGGCGCTGGGCAAGCTCGACACGAAGCCGCTGGCGTTCGAAAGGCCGCTGGCCGAGTTCATCACGCGAGTGTTCACGGGCGACCCACCGCCGAAGTTCGCCATGGGGCGCGAATGCCGCATGCGCGACCGTTCGGAGATAAAGAGCTCGGTGCGTTGGCAGGACGTCGATCTCACGCAGGCGAACGTGCGCCGGTGTGTGAAGGACGGCATGGAGCTCACGCATCTCGGTTTCGAGTTCGGCTCCGTGATGAGTGGTGTGCTCGATGCCAACGGCGCGATCGGCAAATTCAAGCTGCTCGATCTCGAGGAACCACCCGAGGACGTAGCCGAAGAACCGCTCGCGCGCTTCGACGCGGAGCTCGCGCTGCTAGGCGGCACACTGCGTCAGCTCGTCGCCGGCTTCCGCCAAGCCCTCGACCGAGAATAGGAAAAAGAAGAAGAGATTTTCTCGCCAAGGGCGCCAAGGACGCCAAGAATTCAAAGAGTTCGTTCGGGGAGATGGTGGGCAGTGCGGATGATGCCGTCTTTCATCAGTGCTTCGCCGAAATTCAATAGATAGCCGAGCTTTAGATTCGCGAGCCGTAGGTACGTGAGAAGCTGTTTTCGGTGGGCGTTGTTAAGATTCTCCACGGATTTGATCTCGACGATGACTTTCCTTTCAACGAGCAGGTCGGCTCGAAAACCCTCTTCGAACTTCAGCCCCTCATACTCCAGCGATATGCCGAACTGCCTATCGACCTGTATGCCCCGCCGTCGAAGTTCATGCGCGAGTACAACCTCGTAGACGCTTTCCAACAGCCCTTGCCAAGGTGTCGATGAATCCTCACAGCGCTATCGACCACTTCCCTCCCGATCTCGTCTTCCACCATCTCCGTCCAGCTCTCCTTCGGTTTGTCTTCTCGGGTCTTAGTCTTCTTGGCGTCCTTGGCGCTCTTGGCGAGAGATCTTTCTCTTCTCCCAGCAAACCCTAGGCGACGGACATCGGTAGAAGCACGGGCAATAAGTCGGCAGTGGGAGTGATTTCGCTGAGAAGGCGGGCGGGCTACACTGCGGTGGAGCCCCACGAAGAGGTGCGCCGATGACCGNNCTCACGCCGCCCATCGCGCGCACGATCCTGCGCATGGACTCTGCCTATGGCATCGCCGCCGTCGTACTGATTATCGTGGGCCTCTCGCGCGTGTTCTACACGGAGAAGGGCGCCGCCTACTATTTCCACAGCGGCACGTTCATCGCGAAGCTAACGCTGTTCGTGATCGTGGGATTGCTGTCTATCTATCCCACGATGCAGTTTCTGCGCTGGCGCCCCGCGCTGCGCGAGCAACGCGCGCCACACATCGATCCCGCGACTCGCAAGCGGCTGCGGATGCTCGTGCACCTCGAGCTCACGCTGCTGCTCGTGATCCTGCTGCTCGCGCCGATGATGGCGCGCGGCATCGGGTATTTTGGTTGACGCGAGTGTCGATCTACCGGCAAGTGCCGAAGTCCGAGCAGTTGCACATGCGCTCGCACATCGCGGGTGGCGCGGTCTCGGGCTTCGGAATCTTCTTGCGATACTCGGGCAGCATCTTTTCAGCGCCGCCGCGCAGCACCTCGTGCGGCAAGCCGTACCAGCCCGCCATCTCTGTCAAATTCGGGTTCGTGCCCGGCAGGTAATGTGGAATGCTGTCTGCCGTCACGGGCGGCAGCTCGGTCACGTACTCGCAGTACGCCTGCGGCACCTGTTGGCTGGGATCGAGATACCAGCTCTGGCTGCGCACGACCGGTTCCGTGAAATACACCGGGTCGTCGACCCAGGTGATCACCGTCAGAAAATCGCCATGCCGCGCCCAGTGCTCGACGAGCGTGCGCTTGTCGCTGCTCGGCACTTCGTTGCGGCGGTGATAATTGGCTTTCAGATGCGTGGTGGTGATCGTCAGCTGGTTGCCGTCCCACACGCCGGTCGAGAAACCCTGGAACGTATGCTCGGCATACTCCGGCGGATGCGGCCGGCCATCGAGCCAGATCGTACGTTCGCTGCCCCACGCGGGCATGTAGGTTTTGAATGCCGTGAGCTTCTCGTGCAGCGGTTCCATTTCCTTGTTGACACGCATATTGCCCATGCCGCGCAGGGCGTAATCGGCGGAATGCGGCCGACACTGATACTGCATGACCATCGACAGGCGGTCCGCCTGAAACGTGTCACCGCGCGCTCGCGCCGCATCGTTCAGCGGTAACGCCGTGTAGTCGCCGATCTCGGGCCCCGGAATTCGATCGGCCGCGTCCTCGTGATACAGCGGCGACCATTCGCCTGTGAAATCCACTTGCGCGCTCGCCACGCCCGTGACCAACGCAGACGCGGTGAGCAACCAACAGCAAAGATAACGCATGCGGCTCACCTCGACGTGCACGGCGTGGGATCCCAGCCGGCCGCGCTCTTTTGTTTCTTGAAGTCCGTGCTCGTGACGAACACGCCCGTCAGGTACTTCGGATCCGTGACGACCGTGGTCACCGTGAACCACTCGTCGCCGTTCGGCTCTTTGTGATAGTCGAAGTACTCCTCGACCTTCGCGTCGGCGCTGTACGGCGGCCCGTTGCGACGGTAGTAGCCTTCGCGCAGATTCGTGGTCGTGACCTCGAGCGAGCGACCGCCGCGGCCGATCGCGCCGGAGAAGAGCGCGAAGCTCTCGCCCGCGCCGTGACCACGCAGCTGCCGCTCCCAATTGGCCACGGAGTAGCCCTGCCAGCTCTTGTCTTCGGTCGTCGTCGGGGGCGCGTTGAAGCGCAGCAGTCGCGTTTGCATACCGGCGTCGGTTTCGATTTTCAGCGTCTGGTCGTCCTGCCAGCTGATGCGCACGCGGCCCGGGATTCGCAGCAACGCCGGCGCGCCGAACGACTTGCACTGCAGCCCCAGCGTTTCGTCGCGCGTCGCGTCCCAGGCAAGGCCCACTTTCTTGCCTTCGGCGTTCAATGGAATGCTCTGGAAGTCGCCGCGCGTGGGCGTGAGCATCCGCCAGCGCCAATCCTCGCTGACGATGGAAACCCATGTGCCCGTGAGATCCACCGGCGCAGCCTCGCGCGCCGTCTTCGGCGGCCCGGCCGGCGGCGGCGGCGGACCGAAACGCCCTTGAGCGAAACCGACCAGCGGTAACGCGGAACACACCACGGCGAGCAGCATGCGTCGTGCGTTCATCGTGCTGCTCCTTTGGCTACCACCAGGCTGTCATACACCGAGCGCACGAATGTGTCGCCCGGACCGTAATTCGTTTCGTAGTCGACCGCCGGCTTCGTCGCCTGAATCTGCTGCAGTGTCTTGCCCTGCGCGATCAGTGCTTGCACGCGGTCGCGCACGATCACGACCATGTCGCGATAGTCGACGACGTCGGCTTCGTTGCACAGGCGCCCGCGGCCCGGGATGATCCGCGTGCCGCCATCCTGCAAGCGCGCGGGCACGGCGAGGTCGAGGATCTTGTCGAGGGCTGCGATGAGGCCTTTCACACTGCCGCCGCGCGGGACGTCGATGACGGGGTATTCGTCCGGCACGAACAGGTCGCCTACCGCAAGCGTGTCGGATTTTCTAAACAACACGATGCTATCGCCGTCCGTGTGTGCGTGCGGCGCGTGAATGATGAAGATCGGCTCGCCGTTCAAGTACAGATCCTTGAACGGCAAGATGTAGTTGTCGAACGGCACGCTGTCGCCGGGGAATGGGTTCTTGTCGAGCTTCGTGAGATCGCTCAAGCGCAGCAGCACGTTTTCTTGCGCGATCAACGTTGCACCGGGGCGGCCCGAGGCGCTCGTGGCGCCGAACATGCCGAGCGATGCGAGGGGACCATTGCCTTCGGTCAACGGCACGTCGGGGCTTGTGCTGACGATGTAGCGAATCGGCGCTGGCGTTACGGTTTTGATCTCGGCCGCGATGCGTTCAGCCAGCCCTTTGCGCAGCGCGTTCACGAGGAACACGCCATCCGCCCCCACCTGCACGGCGATGTTGCCGACCTTGCCGACGTGCAACATGTACACGTTGCCCTGCACGGGCAGCATGTGCAGTTCGACGGCTGCGGGCTGCGCNNTGATACGACGCAAGAGTCCCCCTGCGAGATCGAATGTGATCAGGCAGTTAGTTTTCGCGAGGAGACGGGCCGTTGTCCACTGGTTTCTGCTGCCCGGTCGGAACGACCGCGGGAGATCACTCGTCCGGATCTTTGGGTACGAGCCGGCACTTAATGCCTTCGCATTCAGGCTTCAGTTTCATGTACTCCGGAATCGAATCGGCAAAAATGCCGCTTGGCGGTTCGATGGTGCCGGAGGCGCAAATCGGGATGCCGAAGAAACCAAACCCGCCGCCCGAAATCTTGTTGCACCACCGGCCCAATCGCTGGCCTGCGATGGTGTGCGCTTTACTCGGCGACAAGAACCCGCCGCCGGAATGTTGCTGCGGAACGAAAATGCTCGGCTGTTTCGGCACCGGCACAGGGGGCGGTGGTGCGTCGTCGATCGACGGGGCGCGCAGGTTACCGTCACGCGCGTGTTGCTCGACGGTCGCTGTCGCGGCGGCACGACGCGCCGCGTCGAGATCGAATCGCGAGGGTCCGACCGGCGCCGCGGGCAGTGCTTCGGTCACAGTCTCTGCCTGCGGCGGCGCGACTATCGGCGGCGAAACTGCACGCGGCATCGCGTTGCCTGGTGGCGGCGCGGGCGCCACGACGGGCACTGGGGGCTGCACGATCTCCGGCGGCGGCTCCACCACCGGCTCGCTCGGCGGCTCGATCGACGTCACCCACTCGAAGGTGGTTGCGACCTGTGCAGGTTCAGTCTCGTACCACTGGCTAGCGGCATACAGCACAGCCACGTGCGCGATGACAGAGGCGATAACTGCCGGGCGCGACATCCGCGACTCACGGCCGTCGAATCCGTCGGCGAACACGTGACGTGTGAATGGCAGCGTAGGCATCGCCTATCAGAGTCGGCCTGTGCGATTGAGTTCGCTCGAGCCGCTCAGGTCGTGTAGAGCGTGAGCAGGAATAGCGCGAATCGGTAGCCGAGTACCACCGCGCCGACCCCCACCGTGAGCACGACGACCTGCGTCACTCGCGCAGCGCCCCGCGCGCCGTAGACCTTCTTCGACGCGACGTACATGTACGCTGCGCACGCGAGCAATAGCGCTGCAGCCATCGCGTTGTCGAATACCCGCCACCACGTTCCGCCCGCGCCGAGGCGCGCGTCAATCAAGGGGATCGTGTCGGCCACACAAAGCAACAGCAATAAGAAAGAGTAGAGATGAAGCGAAAACACTGCGTGTGCCACGAACGGTTTTCGACGACGGTGGAACACGAGCCAGGGGAACACCGCGAACAGTAAAGCCATCAGGATGATCAGGGATCGCGCGTGCGAGCTCAACGCCTGATCGAATACCGGCCCGTACGCATCGAGCGTCGTGCCCGCGGATCCGAGGTGGCGCGCTACGAGCGTCTGCGCGAACGGGCTCCAGGGTTGCAAGTTGAGGTGATTGTCGAGCGATGTCGAGAACACGTGTACGCCGAAAAGCGAATCCGCCGCGAAGAACAGAACGTTCGCCATGAGATAGAGCGGCACAGGGCCGATGTATGGCTTCCGCCGGCCATCGAGGTAGGCGACGGTGAGGTCGCCCGGGTGGCGCATGAGTCGCACGAACGTCCGCGGCAGCTTGCCATCGACACTCGTGAGCGCCTGGACAATCTGCGTTGCCAGGCCGCGTAACGTGAGCTCGTGATGCTCCAGCGGCCGCTCGCCGCAATTCGGGCAATAGCGCGTGACGACGGCAGCTCGGCACGTCGGGCAAGTCCAGGTACCTGCAGTCATGCGAGCGGCGGCTCGCGGCGATGCCAGTCTGTCGCCTGCTCGAACGCGTGCGCGAGCGCCAGCACGCGCGCATCACCGAGCCGCGGCCCCGTGATCTGCACACCGATCGGCAAGCCGGTGCTCGTGAAGCCGCACGGCACGCTGATCGTCGGCAAGCCGTACGCGTTGAACGGCAACGTGTTGCGGATCATGCCGAACTCGTCGGGCGCGTTACCGAGCGCAGCGTCGATACGCCCCGGCGGCGCCATCGTCGTCGGCGTCACGAGCACGTCGACGCGTTCGAACAGTGAAGCAATGCGTCGGCGCGCGAGCAGCATCTGCCGGCGCGATGCGATGTATTGCGGCGCGGTGATCATACCGTCGCGCAAAATCCGCTCGAGCGTGACAGGCTGGTACAACGCGCGCTTCGCGGGATCGGCGACGAGCGGTGCGTGGTATTCGTAGATCTCGGCCGACAACACGGCGAAAGAATCGAGCGGCGGCAACACGACATCGGTGACAGACGCTGTAAGCCCGCGCAACACGCCGAGCGCGCGCTCGGCGCCCGCCGTGAGCTCCGCGTCGACACCCATGAAGAACGGTTCGCGCGGCGTGCCGATCTTGAACTGCTTGACCGGCTGGCCGATCGCGGCGTGAAGATCCGCTGCCTCGCTGCGAATGCTGACCGGGTCGTCAGCATCGAACCCCGCGAGCACAGTCATGATGATGGCCGCGTCCGCAACGCTGCGCGCGAGCGGCCCCACGTGATCGTGAAGTTCCGACAACGGCACGATGCCGCGAATGCTTGCGAGCCCGTGGGTACCCTTCAACCCGACGACGCCGCACACCGCGGCCGGAAAACGAATGCTCGCTGCCGTATCCGTGCCGAGCGCGCCGGCGCACAAACGCGCAGCGACGGCCGCGGCGGAGCCACCGGATGATCCGCCGGGATGATGATCGAGATTCCACGGATTGTGCACCGGACCGAAATGCGTCACGGCGCTTGTACCTCCGTACGCGAACTCGTGCATGTTCAACTTGCCGAGGAACACGGCGCCGGCGGCGCGCAAACGCTTCACGCACTCGGCGTCTTCCTTCGGTACGCGCTCCGCATACACGGCGCTTGCGGCCGTGGTGCGAATGCCAGCCGTGTCCATGTTGTCCTTGAGCGCCAGCGGAATGCCGTGCAGCGGCCCGCGACGTTTGCCCGCGGCGAGCTCAGCTTCAAGTTCCTTCGCCTGCGCGAGCGCCTGGTCGGCGAGCACGGTGATGTACGCGTTGATGCGTTTGTCGACGCTATCGATGCGCTCGAGGTATGCGCGCGTCAGAGCGACCGGCGAGAGACTCCTCGCCGCGATCCGTTTGCCCGCCTCTTCGATCGTGAGCTTCGTCAGATCTTCGGGCTGCTGCGCAGTTGCGCTGGCGCCCACCAGAACCGCGCCGGCCGCGGCGGCTTTCAAGACGCTGCGCCGCGTCACCGATTCATCGGTCATCGCTGCCCCCGTTGGCTCTCTGCTAAGCCCGACACTTCGCCCCGAGGCAGGATAGCCCGCCGGCATTTTCGATACTATGGCGCCGGATTCACCGACCTGCGGGAGAACAACATGGCTTATCTCTGGGTTGCCATCGGCGGCGCGCTCGGCAGCGTTGGGCGCTACGGCTGCTCGGGTCTGGCGCTGCGCTGGTTCGGCCTAGGGTTTCCCTATGGCACGCTGTTCGTGAACGTCGCCGGTTCCTTCGTGATCGGCGTGCTCGGCACGCTCGCGCTCGACGGCGAGCGGTCGCTGTCCACCACCGACGTGCGCGCGTTCCTCATCGTTGGCATCCTCGGCGGCTTCACGACGTTCTCTTCGTTCAGTTTCGAGACACTGAATCTCGCGCGAACCGGCAATCTGAGCGGTGCCGCCATGAACGTCGTGCTCTCACTCGTGTTGTGCCTCGGGGCCGTGTGGCTCGGTTACGCAAGCGCGGCCGCATTCACGCGCTGACGAATTTTGCGTTGCCGCTGCCGGCGGTTTGCCAGTAAACTTCGCGGCGGAGAGGTGGCAGAGTGGTCGAATGCGCTTGACTCGAAATCAAGTGTGCGGGTTAACCGTACCGTGGGTTCGAATCCCACCCTCTCCGCCAGACCACTCATTTATTCATTGACCGCCGTGAGCGGCACCGGCATCGGCCCTAAGTGCAGCGCACCGGCGAGCTTGCCGTCCGCGCCGAGCGCGGCCTCGTACTCGACGTGGTTCTTGTTGCCGTTGAACACGACGTCGTAGCTCCACTTCGCGTTAGCGCCGGCCACTGCAGCGGATGGCTACCTCCAACAGGTCGCGGTCGAATCGGCGTTGGACGAATTCACCGCGGACTGGTTGCCGGTTTGGTCCACCGTGAATGCCGCGCAGTCGGCGTCCTGGTCCTGCCCCTGCCCGGCCACAGGCGTGGCGACGAGCACAAATGCGGGCGGAGGTCCCCGCCCAGCAACGGCCGCAACCTGGTAATAACCGCTACCGACAACCACGGGAAACTGGTCCGGCGTCGCGCCGTAGCCGACGGCGGATGGCGTGCTGCTGTAAGTGTTGGTGGTGGTGAACAGTCGCTCCTCGCGCGCAGCCAAGTCGAGCAGCGCAGTCTTCGCGTCGGTGCGCCGCGACTTGCGAATCTGACTTTGGTACGCGGGAATGGCGATGCCGAGCAGAATGGCGCCGATCACGATCGTGACAAGCATCTCGATCAGCGTGAAGCCCGCAAGTCGTCGCAACGTCATTCGGTCACTCATGGATTCTTCTCACCCTCGCTATCGCAATTCGACCCAGGTCAGGCGCGCGGCCTTCGTGTTCGCGGGCAAATTGATTTGCAACGCATCGGGCGCGCTCGAGATGGTTTGGTAGACGAGACTCGTGGTCTGCTCCGCGGTGGTGACGATATGCGGAGTGCCCGTGGCGTTGGTCTGAAAGCCGGCACTGTCGATTGGCTGACCCCGGAAGACGTATTTGAATGTGCCTCCCGTAGCCGCCGATATGACGTACGTGAATCCGGTGTCGAGGTGCGTCGTGCACGCCGTCGGCAAGTCATTGGCCGGAACCGTCGAGTCCACGATGAATGCACCCTGATAGAAGAGCGGGTTGTAGATGATCTGCTCGGAACCGCCCGGCAGATCCACATACCAGCCGAAGCTGGTACCCGAGCATGTCGTAGAACCCCGCCAGCACACCGCATTGCTGGAGCCCTCACGAACCGGGCCCGCAGGCGTGAACGTTTGCTGCGTGAGATTCGCTTTGCCGAGCGCATACGGCGACGACAGGCCCGTGGCCCCTGCGTCGAGGGCGGTGAACTTCGCTGTCGACAGCGTGTTCCACGGCACGAAATCCCAGTCCCAAAATCCGTAGAGATCCTGCGCGCCACCTACGTAGGTCGCTGGGGACGTCGTGGTCAGCGGAGTTTTCTGACCAGTGCCGAACTCGATCATCACGCGTGGCGCACCGCCGGGCCCTGTGTCCGTCGCGACTACGATGACCTTGCTCGCGATCGGTTGTCCCGCCGCGGTTGTGAACACCGGCGCCGCTCTGACCGACCACTGCGAGGGATCGTTGCTCGTCAGGTCGAACCGCCAGACATTGCCTTTGATGTCGCCCGCGTAGACGTAGTCGGTGATGTAGTCGCGGTCGAGATCCGCGGGAGTTGCGTAAGCGATGCCGTCGTTAGTGCTGCCTGTGCCGAGGTAATAGAAGCTCGTGGCGCCGCTGGCGGGGTCGATGGTCATCACGAAGATGCCGGCGTCGCCCGTCGTGCTTCCAAGACCGTTGCCGAAGATCATCGCCCAGGTGCCGTTGTGCAGCCGCCGAATCTGCGGCGTGCCGTATGTGTTACCGAGATTGTTGCCGCAACTCGCCGTGTTCACGCAGACGATGTTCGACGACGTCCACTCGCCGACGACGAGAGTCGACGCGCTGCCTTCGCTGAAACTCGTCGGGTTCGTGACGTCCAGGCCGTAGATAGCGGAGCCCCCGGGCCCGAGCCCTCCCACGAGCCATGTGTGCCACGCGCCCCTGTAGAAGAGGTCACCAGTTCCCGGCGGCGCATCGACGTAGAAGTTGTGCGCGTATTGCGGGCTCGCATAGTCCAGGCTGGCATCGCTGCCGTTGTGAATCGTCTGAACGATCGCGTTCGGCATGAAGGCGAGCACCTCGCGCCCATCGTTCGGTGTCGACGCACCGCCCACGAAGTTGCCGCCGGCATCGAACGAGCCCGCGCGAAACCCGTGCAGGAACCCATCGTTCGCGCCGCTGTAGACGACGTTCAAGCGTGTCTGCCAGGTCGTTGCGAATTGCGGGTATGAGGTTTCGGGCGCCGCGGCGCCAGCGTGAATCCGGTCGTCCCACGTGGCCGGGTACCCCGCCTGCGGCGGCCCCACCCACGCAGGGCTCGAGTCGATGATGTCGCCGAGAACGCGGTCGCGAGCACGGAACGAGCCCACGCCAGAGCTCGTGATCTCCTTGGTGCGATCGCCGCGCAGATAGCTGACGCGGTCGCTGCCGAGCGGTGTCGCATCACCGGCGTTCAGCGCGCCATGTTGCGCGCTCGTCAGATTCGTCCACTCGAAGGGCACGCCGCTGGCGCCGGTAGAGCTCAGCATCGTCCTGCCCAGTGGCCCCTGTGGAGCGACGGGGCCCACGACTCCCGTTGTCTCGCATGTTTGGCCGGCCGCGACTCCCGTCAGCACGCACGAGGCGTCCCAGTTCGCGGTCGCGCTCACGGTAACCACACCGCCAGTGTCGATGAGGTTGTTCGCGGTGAGCCTGCCGGTCCAGTCATTCGGGTCGTAGAACGCGAAGTACGCCTGCGTTCCGGTCTCGAGCTTGCCGGATTGTTTTTCGTTGACGCTAGTCGAGCTGCCCGCCTGCTCTGTGGGCGCAGCCTTGAAGCACATGATCTCGTGGATGTTGGTACTACCGCCGGTGGAGCCCGCGAACCCGAACCGTAACGAACCGGGCAACGGTCCATTCGACGCCGTGATGTCCTGCTTCGTGATTACCGGCTGGTACGCACCGCCGTTCAAGCTGTACGAGAAGCTCAACAGTCCGTCCTGGGTGATCTTCAAGTTGTACAGAATTGGCGTCGCCTTGCCGCGCGACGTGCCGCCGGTGGCATATTCGTTGGCGATCTTCAACGTGGACGGCAATACTCGCAACGCACCTGGAATCGCCGGGTAGTCGAGCGTCCGCGTAGCGGTCTGCACCGGGCTCGCGGGGTTCGAATAGTTCCAGAGGTAACCCGTGCGGCACGTGTCACGAACGGCGCGTCGCGCGCTCGTGACGTAGGTGGGATCGAGATTCGTAGTCAACGTGCTCGGGTACAACATCGGATAGGTGGCGTTCAGCCATTTCCAGGCGACGCTGCCGGCTCCGCGGAGGCCTATGCGGCCAGGTTGATATCCGCCACCGCTCGCTGTGTTGTCGCCGCTGGCTGCCGTACTCGTACCGAGCGTATTGGTGGTGCCGTTCAAGAAGTTGCCGTACTCGTCGATGCCGAGCCCTATGTAGCCGCCGACCAGGCCGTCATAGCCGCGCGCCGTACCGTCGGGCCGCAACGTCGCGTCGTTGTTCACGTTGGAGCACGTGTAACCAAGACTGCCGCCGAACGCGCCGACACCAGAGTAGTTCGCGAGATCGGTACCTCCATCCACGAGAAAGAAGCTGATGCCATCGGCACCGTCCTGCCCCGCGCCGCCCGAGTCTCCGCGATACGTCACTGTCTTGAACGTGATCTGCACGCCGGCGCTCGTGTCGAAGTTGTTCCCCGACACGATCGCGCCGTTCTGACGATATCCGCCAGTGGTCGAGTTGATGTAGCCGTTCGTCAATCGCAGCGCCCCGCTGCCGGCTGGGTCGGGCAACGTTTGCCCGCTACCGCTCGCGCCGTTCTGGCCGCCGGTAAGGTTCTCGCCGTAGTAGCTGGATCGCACAGTGGTGCATGAAGGTATCTGGCCGAGCCCCGCAACGGACGTACCACTGCCGGCCGTAAGGCACGCACCGTTGAAGTAGTACCACGAGTTCGACGTGGCTGTTCCGGTGAAATCCTCGCTGTAAACCGGTTGCGCATGGCTCGATCCCGAGAAGGCGACCACTAGCGATACCGTCAACGCTGCGACGCTGAGTTTTGCGTTCATAGTCACTCCAAAGACCACGAGCTCAAATAGAGCGAGAACGTGCTTTCGACCACCGCGACCGCGGCAGTCGTCCCACCGTAACCGGCCGCTTCGATGCGGTAGATCTCTCCTTGACCGCTGGCCGCCTTGCCGGCATCGGCGATGTAGAAGCGCGGCCTCGCGTAGTACGTGTCCGCGGCGCTCGCGGTCGTCACTGTCATGCCGGGCGGGGTATAACTCACGCCGACGTCCGCGCCACCCGTCTGCCACGGCACGCCCGTTACGCTGCCGACGACGTTACGCAGATCCTGGGAGCACACCTGGCCCTGAATGATGTTGGCGTCGAGCAAGCTGTTGCACACGACCGGCGCCGACACGCGGCTGTTCGACAGCCACCACTCGGCATATTGCTGCGCACTTTCGGCAGCGTGCAGCGCTCGTTGTTTCTCGCGGATGTTGCCGGCGATCTTCTCCTCACTGCCGACGGTGCGGAACATGCTTAGCCCGAGAATCGTCGCGACGAGCAGCAACAGCAAACTGGACACGAGCACGAGGCCACGTTGCGAACAACCCGACAAAACCTTTCGTGTGTTCATACCTTGAGTCCCGTTCTTCCCATGACGTCGACCACTCGCTCGAACGTGAGCGTTTGCGGCTGACCCTGCCCCGCTGCGACGTAGAGAGGATTGTTGAACGTCAACGTGAACCTCACCGAGATGACGTTGCCCCAGTTCGCAGCCGTCATCTCGTTTGCCCGCAGATAGGTATCAGCGTTGTTGTCGTCCACAGCGAGATTGGTTTTCACGCCGTACAGCACACTCAACTTCTGTATGCCGGCGACCAGCGGGTATTGCGTGCCGTTCATTGCGCAGACGAGCTGCCCACCGGTGACGCTAAAGACATTCACGTACACCTTGATTCCCCCGGTGGTGTTCGCTGACCCGTTGCAACTCAGGATTCCGTCGCCGCTGGCAGTGGAGTAGCGCACGGCTACCGTGTCACCAGGGGCTGCCGCGCCATACGTACCGGAGATCGCCTGCCCCGCCGCGAAGGGCGCCACTGCAGTGAGCATGGAAGTGGCGGTGTTGCTCGTGGGGTCCGGGAAGTATCCGGCAATCTGAATGACGTCGGAGATCATCGTCATCGCGAGGCGCGCGCCATCCTGCATCTGCCCGATCTGATTCTCGTTGCGGAACGCGCGACCGTTGTTCTGCACGACGGTCAGCACCCCGGCCAGCAGGAACAATGCGACGAGAATGGCGACCGATAACTCGATGAGGCTGTATCCCGCCTGTGCGATCCACGTTGACGATGTCGGACGGGTCGCTTGCATGGCTTACGGCTCGACGTAGAGCGTGTATGTCGGCGCCTGCATGGCAGGGCCCGTCGCGCCCTGGCCATTGATCGAAACGATCTTCTCCAGCCAATCGATGCGAATCGTGCAACTTATCGGCGGCGCAACTGCGGCGCACGAGATGTTCGCACTCGGGCTCGGCAGCATCGCATTCAATGCCGCGACCCAACGATGCAAGTCGTAAGCGGCAAGCGTCGCGGGACCGCAGGGTGCGCTGCCGCTGGGCGTGCAGTAGTTCGCGGTTGTCGCGGTCGCCGCTAGCGTCGCGTCGGACACCGCCGTGCCGTTGATCGTGATCACTGCGGGTGCAAGGCCGTTGGCCCAATAGGCACGATTCGCTCGCATCATCGACGCAAGGCTTGCCGCTTCGATCGCCGCCAATGAACGCATGCTCGCCGTGCCGCCGCTCGAGTACGCCGCTGCGTGCATCTTCGCGATTCCCAGCAGCCCGACTGAAATGACAATGAGCGCCACCATGACCTCGACGAGACTGAAGCCGCGCGGCTGCGCGTGCACTTTGCCGCGATGTCGTTGTCCATTCATGTGCAGGTGACGCCGTTCGTCGTCGTGCCATAAAGTTGGCTGGTCATCAGGCCAACGAGCGTGATCGCGAGACATCGCGTTCGGCTCGTCGACGCTGTCGCATCGCGCAACGTGATCAACGTGCCGTTCGGAATGGCCGTAGCGAACCCTTCCCGATTGAACGTGATCGCTGAGACGCCGTTGCTGGCGATGAAAGAATCCGTCCCCACGAACGTTTTTTGCACGCGCAGCACGGATTCTCCGGCGTCGGCTTGTGCGTTCGCGTTGGGGTCCGAGAACACGATCCAGCCAGAGCTCCACGCGGCATTGCCGGCGCACCTCACGGTGTCCGCCGAGACGCACGCCGTGACGGTCTGACCTTCCTTGACGGCCTCCGCGCGTGTGAATTGCAGATCCCCGAGCAATGCATTGATCTCGGCGGCCATGCGACTGGAGTCGATGACATAGCGATACGAAGGAACGCCTATCGCGGTAAGAATCCCGACGACAGCAATGACCGTCAGCAGCTCGAGCAACGTGAACCCGTTGCGATGAATACCGGTGATCATCTCTATGCACCCTTGGTGTTTCGCGCAGCATCCGGCTGCCTGTTGACGGAAGTCTTGGCCGTACGCACGCGAACGAACGTGACGCCCATAACAGTTCGAAAAGCCTGACGCGGGCCTGACGCGAAGCTGACGAAAACAGTCAGACAGACGTCACCAAGCCGTAAGGTCTTCGTAAGTTTTGAGCGAAGTCCTGACACACGGTGTCGATTCGGCGAACCGACACTGCCGATGTTCGGTCGAGCTCGCGCGCGACTACGATTTCACGGACGTGGATGGCGAGCGGCCGGACTGGGACGGGCACGACATCGATTTCGGCAGGGACGCGGTGTTACTCGACTACATACGCACGGGCTGAGAGCTGCAACGCGACTGGCTCGTCAACGTTGCGCGGCACACGCGAAACCTGCTGAAGCAGTTGCCCGCCGCCTAACGCTGTACGTAGACCAGGAACTCGGCGCTGCCGTCGGCGATGCGCTGCAGGGTCGCAATCGATCGCGCATCGAGCTTGTGGCCGCGAGCCACGATCAGCACGCCATGCCCGCTCACGAGGTCGCGGGTCACACTCATGCCTGGCTTGAGGCCTTCGACCGACACCCGCAGTTCGCGCTGATTGTCGTCTGCGCCCGCGGCCTTCAGCACAGCAAGAAACGCGTTCACGACCGTGCCGTCATACCAGCTGCCGACGTGGTCACGCAGATAGTGTATAGCCTCTGCCGGCGTCAGCGCCTCGGGGAGCATCAGCCTGCGCAGCAGCGCGTCGTAGTCCTTTGCCACGTGCAGTACTTTCGCTTCGATCGGAATCGCATCGCCCGCAAGGCCGTCGGGATAGCCCTGTCCGTCGAGTCGCTCATTGTGTGCCCGCAGAATCGCCGCGACGGGCGCCAGCGGTTTCAGCGGCAATAGAATCGTCTCGGC
>PMCP01000146.1 GCA_003155415.1 Gammaproteobacteria bacterium
ACCTCGATGACGCCGGGATCGGGCGTGACCTTGATCAAGTTCAGCCGAGGATCGCGTGGCGGCTCGTAGCCTTCGAGGTGAATCGGCAGCTTGAGCTCGGCCGCGGTGTCTTCCACCGCGGCGACCAGGTCGAGGTAGTCCTCGAGCTCGGCGACGGGCGGCATGAACACGCACAGGCGCCCGTGCCGGGGTTCGGCGGCGATCGCCGTGCGCGCGACCTGGCCCGGTGCGGAACGCTGAGACCTTCCGCGTTCGCGGCGTGCCTCGCGGTGCTCGCCGCGCAGAAACGGCTGGCGCAGCGGATGCGCCTCGGGCAGCTCGCCACGCTCTGTGAAGGGATCGTCAGGGATCACGTACGGATATTCGACGGGTGTGATGTACGGCAGTGACGGCATCGGCAATCGGAACCCGAGCGGCGAGTCGCCCGGCATCAGGAACAACTTGCCGGTTCGCGTGCTCCAGTGGGCCGTGTTCCAGCGGCGCGTGTCGTGCGCCTTCGCGTTCCAGCGTTGCACGGGCAGCACATAGCCAACGGGCTTGCCGAGTCCGCGCTCGAACACGCGCGCTAAGCGCGCCCGCGTCATCGGGTCGTCGAGGCGGTTCGTTGCGGCCTCGACATTCTCTGGCAGCCTGCGTTCCTGGCCCATGAAATGCCACGGGTCTTCGTACGCCGCCGTCACGGCTGCGGCGTCGAGCTCGAGCCGGCCCGCGACGCCGCGCAGGAACTCGCCCGCCTGCTCGGCCGTGACGCCGTAGTCTTTTTGCTCGGCCGCCACGAGAGCCACGTCTTGCCACAGCGGCTTCTCGTCGCGGCGCCAATATAAGGAGAAAGCCCAACGTGGGAGTTGCTCGCCCGGNNTTGCCCTGGCCGTAGTGCAGCAGTCCGTGCGGCGCAAATCGCGTGCGCAGGCGCTGAATCAAATCGCCCGCGAACCTGCGCTTCGTCGGTCCCACAGCGGCGGTGTTCCACTCCGCGCCGTCGGGATCGTCCATCGCAACGAACGTCGGCTCGCCGCCGATGGTGATGCGCACGTCGTCGGCGTCGAGCTGCTTCTCGACGCGGCGGCCGAACGCATCGATCGCCTGCCACTGCTCTTCGCTGTAAGGCTTCGTCACGCGCGGCGATTCGACGATGCGCCGCACGCCCATCGTGTGGGTGAATTGGGTCTCGCATTCCTCGATTGCGCCGCTGATCGGCGCAGCGCTGACGGGATGCGGTGCGCACGCGAGTGGAATGTGACCCTCGCCCGCGAACAGACCGGAGGTGGGATCGAGGCCAACCCAGCCCGCGCCGGGCAAGTAGACTTCGGCCCACGCGTGCAGATCGGTGAAATCGCGATCCGTGCCTGACGGACCATCGAGCGATTTCACGTCGGCCACGAGCTGAATCAGATAGCCGGACACGAATCGCGCCGCGTAGCCCAAGTGGCGCAGCAAGTGCACGAGTAGCCAGCCGCTGTCGCGGCACGATCCCGAGCCGAGCGTCAGCGTCTCTTCGGGCGACTGAACGCCCGGCTCCATGCGGATCGTGTACTGGATTTCCTGCTGGAGCCGTTGGTTCAGATCGACGAGAAAGTCGATGCTGCGCATCTTCGGCTTCCGGCGCAAATCCACGAGCCATTTTTTGATGAGCGGCCCGGCAGGTTTCACGGTCAGGAACGGCTCGAGATCCTGCTTGAGCTCACGCTCGTACGTGAACGGCATCTCCTCCGCGTAGGGTTCCAGGAAGAAATCGAACGGATTGCGTACGGCCATATCGGCGACGAGGTCTATCTCGACGCTGAAGTGGTGCACCTTTTCGGGGAAGACGACGCGCGCCAGGAAGTTGCCGAAGGGGTCCTGTTGCCAGTTCAGGAAGTGGCCAGGCGGTTCAATCTTCAGCGCGTAGCTCACGATGGGCGTGCGGCTGTGCGGCGCGGGCCGCAATCGGATGACCTGCGGTCCCATCTCGATCGGCCGGTCGTACTCGTAGCGGGTGAGATGATTCAGGGCGACGTGAAGGGTCATGCGGGAGGTTGAACCTGGCTCTGGGTCTGTGTCTGCGATACAGGTGCCGCTTTCGTGATGCGGCCGGCCGGAGGCTCCGCCGTCGTACTCGTCGACGGGCGGAACCAGGTGGCGAGGATCAGGGTGTGTAGCTCGCCGAGCGCGAGCTGGGCGTCGTCGATCCACTGATGCAGACCGGCGAGGTCGAGCTCGAGAACCTTCGGCCGCGCGAGCATGCGGCGCAGGTCACCGAGTTTCGAGAGTGCGTCGCCGTTATGCGGCAGCATCGCGAGCGCGGCGCCGAGCTCGCGCAGACTGAACGCGACGGCGCGTGGGAACTGCTCGTCCTTCAATAGATACCGGATGACGTCCTGGCTGCTAATGCCGCGTCGTAGTTTCTGCCGGTACATTTGATAGGCGCTTAAGGACTGCAGCACGGCCATCCACAGCGAATTGTCGAAGCGCGCGAGATCCTCGCGGCCGAGAAGCGTGGCGGCCGCCACGTCCAAGATCCGCGTGGTCATATCGGTGCGCTCGAGGCTGCGGCCCACGCGGAAAAACTGGTAACCCGCATCGTGGCTCATCGTGTCGGCGAGCAGGCCGCTGATCTGCTGGCAGCCCTCGACCACGCGCGAGTGAATGCCGTAGCGGCGCCTATGCGAGGTGTCGGCGTCGAGCTCTTGGCTGACATACATATAGAGCTCGTTGACGGAGCGCCAGGCTTCCGACGGCACGATGTCGCGCGTCGTGCGGATGCTTTCGCGCGCGAAGGCGAGTGAGGCCCGTACCGAGCTCGGGTTGTTGCGGTCGGCGACGAAGAAACGTTCCGGCGTGTCCGCGGTGGGGTTCGGGTACAGCTCGCGATAGAGGGTTGCACCGCCCGAGATCTCGATGAGCCCGTCCCAGCCGAGCCTGGCCTGACGCGGCAGGTCGAGCAGCAAATTGCCGTAGACACGTGCGAGCCGCGACGTGGTCTCGGCACGCTCGAGATAACGCGCGCTCCAGTAGATACGCTCCGCGACTCGCGACAGAAGGCTCATGATTCGAGCGCCACGATCCAGGTGTCCTTGCTGCCGCCGCCTTGCGACGAGTTCACGACGAGCGAGCCACGCCGCAGCGCCACACGCGTGAGCCCGCCCGGTGTAACCCAGATGCGCTGGCCTTGCAGGATGAACGGTCGAAGGTCGAGGTGGCGCGGCTCTATTTCATCCTGGACCAGCGTCGGAGCCGTCGAGAGTGCGAGCACGGGCTGTGCGATGTAATTACGCGGATTCGCTTCAACCGCGGCGGCCATCGCGACTTTTTCTTCCGCAGTTGCGCGCGGGCCGATCAGCATGCCGTAACCGCCCGATTCGTTGGCCGGTTTCACAACCCAGTTCGAAAGGTCGGCGAGCACGCGTTTGCGGCTGTCCTCGTCGCGTAACAACAGCGTTGGCACGTTCGGCAGGATGGCCTTCTCGCCCAAGTAGTATTCGATGATCTTCGGCACGTAGGCGTAAACCACCTTGTCGTCGGCAACGCCCGCGCCGGGCGCGTTCGCGAGCGCCACGTTCTGAGCGCGCCACGCGCGCATCAGGCCAGGCACTCCCAGGACCGAGTCCTTCTCGAAGCATTCGGGGTCTAAGAATGTGTCGTTGACGCGCCGGTAGATCACGTCGACGCGTTCGAGGCCACGAATGGTGCGGACGTAAACACATTCGTCATCGCCAACGACGAGGTCGGAGCCTTCCACGAGATCCACGCCCATGCGCTGCGCAAGGTAGGAGTGCTCGAAGTAGGCGGAGTTGTAGATCCCGGGTGTCAGCACGACGACGCGCGGCACGTCGACCTTGCGCGGGCTCAGGGAGGCGAGCATGTCGAATAGCCGCGACGCGTAGTCGTCGACCGGCAGGATCGACGCGTGTTGGAACATCTCGGGGAACACTTGCTTCGTGATCGCGCGGTTCTCGAGCATGTACGACACGCCCGACGGCACGCGCAGGTTGTCCTCGAGCACATACACCGTGCCGTCGCTGTCCCGCACCAGATCAGAGCCACAGATGTTGGCCCATACGCCGTACGGTGGATTCGCGCCGACGCAGGCCGGCAGGAAGTTAGCGGATGTCGCGATCAGATCCTCGGGCACGATACCGTCGGCGATGATCTTGCGGTCGTGATACAGGTCGTCGATGAAGCGATTCAGGGCCGTGAGCCGCTGGATCAGGCCGCGCTCGATGCGCATCCATTCGCTGGCCTCGATCGTGCGCGGAATCACGTCGAACGGCCACGCGCGGTCGATATTCTGGCCTTCCGTGTAGACCGTGAACGTAATGCCCATCTCGGCAATGGCCCGGTCGGCATCGCGCTGCCGCTCGGTCAGCTCGCGTACGCCGAGCGATGTCAGATAGTTGATGAGGCGCTCAGCCGCAGGGCGTGCGTGTCCGGGCGAGTCGAACAGCTCGTCATGGAAGGAAGCCGAATTGTATTGAGTCCAGTCGATGCGCATTGGTTTTTAAATCAACATACGCGGAAAAAAATGGGGCGTCGACTCGCAGAAATAGTGCGTTCTCGAGGCCCATAGCACCATTCTGGTGCTCAAAGAATGCCGCTAACGCGCGCGGACGGACAATTCCATCGCGTCGCCGACGGGCAGCATCGCCGAGACATAGCCGTGCGCGGGGTCGCGGACGTACGCGAGGTAGTCGCGAAGCACGTCCGGGAACAGATCGAGGTCGTCCGCGACCACGAGCGCGCCGGGCGCGAACGCCGGCTCGAGCATTCGCAGGAACGGCAGGTACAGTTCCTTCCAGCCGTCGAGGAATGCAAGCGACACGCCGCCGGTGACATCCTTCAGGGTCTGAAGGGCATCCCCGACGCGTAAATCGACGAGATCGGTAAGCCCGGTCGCCGAAAGGTAGTCGCGTGCGCGCGCCGCTTTGCCCGCGTGCAGTTCGGTGGTGATCACGCGGCCTGCACCACGATCGCGCACGGCGGCCGCGAGATAAATGGTCGAAATGCCGAAAGACGTGCCAAATTCGACAAATGTGCCGGGTGCCGCGCTGCGTGCGAGCACGTATAGCAGTCGGCCGGCATCGGCCGACACGGGGATGAACGCGTCGTCGAGCAATGAAGTGCGCTCGGTCCCCCGTTTGCCGCGGGCCTTCTCGAGCAGCGGTGGGTCATTACGGTCGGCGGATGCATGCATGTCGTCGAGCACGCGACGGACGCGCGGATCGTAGAGAGTTGATTGCATCGAACGACTAAACCACGTGACTGGCGAGGGGGGCAAGAGCGTCCAGGAGTTCGCATTCACGCAAGTCGGTTGAGGGGCATCATGTTGTCCTTATCGGCCCTCATCCCAACACAGCCGGTGGGTGGGGGGCGCTGATAGCGGTAACATTTTCTCAGAATTGGCCTATACTTGGCCGAGTAACAGAACTATTCCGGTCGGGCGACACCGCCCGCACTGCGAAATCAGCTGGCGATCGACCTGGGGGGTTCATGGTCAGGTTCCCGGTCTGGCCCACGACTGCCGAGAGTCGTTTCAGTCACTCGATCGATGCATGGACGCACGATCCGGACTTGCAGCGCTCGTTCGGAACGCGGTTTCGCATCCGCCCGACGTACACGCTTGGCGCGCGGATGTTCTACAAAGCGGTGGCGTTCGGCGACTTGGCCATCACCGCCACCGCAGCCACGTCGCCCCTGATCCACGACTGCCTCGCTGGTCTTTGCGACGACAACGAGCGGCGCATGTTCTTACTGATGCCGAACCAGCAGCGTTCGGTAGACAGCGCGGGCAAACGTTTTGTTCAGCAAGCGGGCGAGTGCGCGTTCACCGATTCGGCGGTGGATCACGCCGCTGCTTACAAGAGCGCACACGCGGCGATTTGCTTGAGCATTCCGTTCGGGACGCTTCGCCACTATCTGCCGGAGCCCGAGCGGCTCGTCGGGATTCGGTTCGCGAACAACGGGGCGCTGTCGCGGCTTGCATCGATGCTGCTGTTATCGATCTGGTCGTCGGCGGAAGAGGGCACTGCGGCGAGCGACGGCCTGCGCGCGACGCATGCACTGCTTGGCGTCGTCGCTCGATGCGCGCCAGCAGGTGTTGCAGACGACGCCGTTTGCGCTCGAGTCAGCTGCGCGCAAGTCAAGCAGCTGATCAATGCCGAGATTCGTAACCCTGCGCTCTGTGTGCAGTTCGTGGCTGAGCGCATAGGTGTGACGACCCGTTATCTGCAGCTCCTGTTCTCAGCCGAAGGTGAGTGCGTGTCGCACTACATCAAGCGCGAGCGCCTGCTCGGGTGTCTGCTCGATCTACGCGACTTGGACTTCGACAATCAGAGCATCACGGAGATCGCGTTCTCCTGGGGCTTCAACAGCGCCGCGCATTTCTCCTCGTCGTTCAAACGCGAGTTTGGATTGAATCCGCGCGACTACCGCAGCTGCGATCTCGCGGAGCTCGCTGCGTTGCAGCCGATCGGAGTCGAGGACTCGCTTCTTCAGGCTCTGATCCTGCTCGATAGAACGGGCCGCTCGCAGCGCGTCGCCGCGCGCGCGCACTAGCGCGCTGCTGCGTCCGCCGTTGCGCTGAAGCTTTTCAGCGGTCTGGGCTAGGATGCTCCGTTCCTCGAGTGGCACGCTGAGGTCACCATGAATCGACGACTGTTGCTCCGCGGCGCCGCCGGCGCTGCGGTGGCGTTAGCCGCACCGCGCCAGGTTTTCGCGGCCGACTACGATCTCGTGATTCGGGGCGGTCGCGTCATGGATCCCTCGCAGCACCTCGACCGCCGCGTGGACGTCGCCATTCGCGACGGCAAGATCGTAGCCCTGCGCCCCGACATTCCGGCGTCCGCTGGCGTGGACTCGATCGACGCGAGCGGTAAGCTCGTGATCCCGGGCTTGATCGACATTCACTTGCACGCGCGCGATGCGGAGCTGCCGCCGCCGGAGATTCTCGCGACCGGCGTCACCACGATGATCGACGCCGGCTCGAAAGGCGCGGACAACTTCAACCAAATTCTCGATATCGCGCGCCAGGCGCCAAATCGGCTGCGCGTACTGCTGAACATCGCTCGGCTCGGCAACAATCCGGGAGGTCGCGGCGAGTTTCTCGACAGTCTGGAACAGGCTGACGTCGACAAAGCGTCGCGCGTCATCGCCGACAATCGGGACTGGATCGTTGGAGTCAAAGCGCGGCTGTCGAAGGGCATCGCGGCCGATCGCGATCGCGAAGTTTTGAAGCTCGCGCTGCAAGTGGCACGGCCGGCACGCGTGCCGGTCATGATCCACGTGGGTAACACCGCCACGCCGCTGCCGCTGCTGATCGAGATGCTGCGGCCGGGCGACATCGTGACCCACATGTACGCGCCGGAGAACGGCATTCTCGATGCGAGCGGTCGCGTGCTGGCGCAGGTTCGTGCGGCACGGCAGCGCGGCGTCCTGTTCGACTTCGGCAATGGTTTGAACGAGCACTGGAGCTGGGAGGTCGCACAGCGCGGCCTCGACCAGGGTTTCGCGCCCGACACCGTTTCGTCGGATCTGAATGTGCCGGGGCGCACTGCCCAGGTGTTCGATCTGCCGAACGTGCTGTCGAAGTTTTTGGTGCTCGGTATGCCGCTCGACGAGGTCATTGCGCGTGTCACGAGCCGCGCCGCGAAGGTATTCGCGCCGCTGAACGATTACGGCACGCTGCGCGTCGGCGCCACCGCTGATGTTGCAGTGCTGGAGCTGACCGAAGGCTCGTTCGAGTTTCTCGACAACTACAAAGGCACGCGGCCCGGTGGGCGTCGGCTTGTCACGCGCGCCGTGGTGTTTGGCGGTAAGCGCGTCGGCTAAGATCCGATCCGATGTTCAAGGGGAGAACGCCGTGACTCGTGGAGTTTGCCTGTGCGGTGCCCTGGAGTACCAGTTCACGGCGCCGTTCCAAATGATGATGCATTGCCACTGCTCGATGTGTCGCAAGCATCACGGAGCGATGTTCGCCACGTTCGTCGCGGCACCGTACTCGGCGTTTCGCTGGGTGCGCGGTGAGGACGCGCTCGAGAAATTCAAATCCTCGGAGCACGGTGTTCGTTCGTACTGTAGGCAATGCGGATCCGTTGGGCCGACGTTGATCCCCGAGTCCGGATTCGCGTTCGCACCTGCCGGCAACCTCGACGGCGATCCAGGCATCCGGCCACAGGGCCACATGTTCGCGGGCTCGAAATCTGCCCTGTACGAGATCACGGATTCGTTGCCGCAGTACGCGGCAGTTCCCCCTGATTTCGGCGGCGGCACGGGCGTGGCGCGCCCCACCGTCGAGCAACGCGAGGGCGTGGCCGACGGCAGTTGCCTGTGCGGTGACGTGGCTTACGAAGTTCGCGCGCCGATGCGCATGTATCACTGCCACTGCTCGCGCTGCCGTCGCGCGCGCAGTGCCGCGCACACGACGAACATGTTCTCGAGCATCGCCGACTTCTCGTTCACGCGCGGCGAGCACCTCGTGAAGGAGTACAAGGTGCCCGAGGCGGCGCGCTTTGGCGTTTCGTTTTGCACACGTTGCGGCGGCAAAGTGGCTCGAGTTTCACGCGAGCGCGGAACGGTAGTCGTTCCCGTGGGCGCGCTCGACACGAATCCGGGGATGCTTCCACAGGCGAACATTTTCGTCGCCTCCAAAGCACCGTGGTTCGATATCACGGACGCGCTGCCGCAGTTCGCGGAAATGCCGCCGACCTAAAACCGGCGCGCGCTTCGCGCCGCGAGTACGCCGAGCTACGGCAGCCCAAACACCTGGATTCGGCTTTGGTCCGCCGCGCCGGGCCAGATCCTGGACTTCATGCCAGACGCCACGCCGATCCGCTGCTTGCCGGCGGCCGAATAGCTGACGATGCCGCCACCGATCGATTGACCCGAGTCGAGCGTCCAAAGTACGGCGCCGCTCTCGGCGTCGAAGGCGCGCAACTCGCCGCGCAAGTTGGCGCTGAACACAATGCCCCCGGCGGTGGGCGTAACGCCGGCGAGCACGGGCGTCGGCGATGCAAACTTCCAGCGCACGGCGCCGGTGTCTGCGTCGAACGCCGTGACCCAGCCCTTGGCTTCCGCGGGTGGGCCCTGAATGTCGTTGCTCTTCGAGCCAAACCAGATCGCGCCCGGCGCCGGAACTTTGACTTCGTCCTCCAGCTGCACCGTGGCGCACCAATCGACCGAGCCGGTGAACAACGTGTTCAAGCCGGGATGGAACGCGGCGCCGTTCCATTCGTTGCCGCCTTGAATGCCGGGGCAGAAACGGACGGGTGCCGTGCGCGACAACGGCACGTCGACGTTTTCGCGCGTCGTGGTCGGCGACTGAAACAATGTGGGCAACTTCGTCGACAAATCCCCCGCAACGACACCCGGCGCGACTGCGCCGCGATCGAGCACGGACAGTAATCCGTCTTTGTTCGCCGAAGCGACGATGGCGCGGCCGCCGCGCGTCGTGGCGAGCGCGGGCGGGCTGTTCACGTCCCAGTCGTGATTGTCGTGCTTGACGATCTGGTTATAGCCGAGCAAATGCCCGGTCTTGGCGTCGAGCGCGATGATCGAGTTCGTGTACAGATTGTCGCCGCCGCGCGCCTCGACATCGAAGTCCGGCGCCGCGTTGCCGGCCGGCAGATACAACACGCCCCGTTCGGCGTCGAGCGTGAACGAAGTCCAGAACGCGCCGCCCGTGATCGGATAGCGATCCGCGTTCGCCCACGTGGCGCGAACGGCCGGCTCGTCGGGGACCACGTCGAACTTCCACACCACGTGGCCATCGGCGGCATCGAGCGCGTACGCGTGTCCGGCGACGCCGGTTTGATCGCCACCCGCGTGGCCGATGAACACGAGACCGTTCGCTGCGATCGGCGCCATTGGCATCGTGAGGCCTGGCACCTTCGCGTCGATCTCGTGATCCCAGAGGGTGTGACCATCGTTCGCATCGAGCGCGAGCACGTGCGCGTCCGACGTGCCGCGGAACAATCGCCCGTCGAGATACGCGAAGCCGCGATGAACGCCGAGCGCAGAGGGGCGCTCGAGCGGCCGCTCGACCTTCCACTTTTCCGCGCACGTGGCGGCGTCGATCGCGTACGAACGCGTTTCAGTCGTGAAGTACATCGTGCCCGCGACGACGATCGGGCCCGTCTGCAGCGACGAAACTTCGGGCAGCGTGTAACTGCATACAGCCGCGAGCTGCGCGACATTGCCGCGGTTGATCTCATCGAGCGGCGAGAAGCGATCGCCCGCGAGTGTGCGGTTGTAGGCGGGCCAGTCTCCCGCCGCGACTGCTGGTTGCGAGGTGCGCGCGGGTGACGCCGGCGGTGCAGCGGTCGCACCTGAGCTCTTGCCTCCGTTGCACGCGGTTAGAAATACAGCAGTCGACGCAACGAAGATGAATAGCAAAGTGCGCATCGCGGACCCTCGGATTTTACGAATCGGCATCATAGCGTCCGATCGCTCAGGCGTCGCCCGATCCGTGGCAGAGCAGGCGTCCGCCCACGACGCGTTGGGCGATGCGGTGCCAGAAGAACTAATGTGTGGCACTGAAACATCAACGGTCCCCCTGCGTTGAAGCGGCACTTATCCCGGCGTTGCGAGATAGTCTCTTGCATGGTAGCGTCGGCAATAGGTCATATCTCGGGGTGGGGAGCCCCAGGATAAGGTCCGAAGGGTGCCGAATTCCGGAGTCGTTCCTGGCGACCGGGATCGGTGTTCATCATAAGGGGGAGGAAACAAATGAACTCGGCGTTCACAGAACGCGCCGGTGGTATGCCGTCGGCATTCGCCTCAGCGCTTCAATTCGTTTCGACGCGTCCACTCAATTCCAAAACTTTCAGATCGTCTCTCATCGCCGTTGCTGGCGGTGTGTTGGTGGCTACAGCACTGACGATCGTCCCGGCGAATCGAGCCGCCGCACAGGCACAGCAGCCTGCTGCTGCAGCCCAAGCGCAGGCGCTCGAGGAAATCACGGTCACGGGCTCGCGCATCCAGCGCCGTGACTACTCGGCGAATGCGCCGATCACGACGATCGATCAGGGCGCTTTCCAGGCCACGAGCACGATCGGCGTCGAAACCGTTCTGAACCAGTTGCCGCAGTTCGTTCCGGCTATCACGCAGTTCTCGACGACCGACGTGCAGCAGACCGCCAACAACACGGTCGGCGGCTCGTTCGTCAGTCTGCGCGGCCTCGGCCCCAACCGTAACCTCGTGCTGATCGACGGCAAGCGCGCGCAGCCGAGCAACGCGCAGATGTTCGTCGATACGAACCAGATTCCGGCGGCCGCGATCCAGCGTGTCGAGTTGATCACGGGCGGTGCATCGGCCGTGTACGGCGCCGACGCCATCGGTGGCGTCGTCAACTTCATTCTGAAAAACAACTTCGAGGGCGCCAGCGTCGAAACGCGCATCGGCGACACCGAGCACGGCGGCAACCAGGAAGTCCTGATCTCCGGCTTGGTCGGCGTCAACGCCGCGGAGAAACGCGGCAACGTCATGGTCGGCATGGAGCATGCGACTCGGACGAAAGTGCTCGCCCAGCAGCGCGACTGGCGTGTCGCGGACATGGCGAATCCGTCCGCGCCTGCGACGGCGTTCTTCTGGGGCACCGATCCATGGATCGGCAGCACGATCCCGGGCCTCGGTCTCGGCAGCCCCATCGCGAACCTCGATGCGTTCAACGCCGGCAACTTGCCGGCCCAGAGCGCCGTGAACAGCTTGTTCAGCGGTGCCCCGGCGGGGGCTGTGCCGAACGGCGCGCGGTTCCTCGTGGATCGAGCCACCGGCAGGGTGTACTCAGGGCTCATGGACGCCGCGGGCGCCGCGGGCTCGTATCGCGACCCCGCCATAGGTGCCGGCGTCGGCGCCGTGCAGAGCGGAGACTCGTTCGGCAGTTTTCCCGGCTTGCCGTTCCGCGTGCGTCAGCCGGACGGCACGATCAAGGAGAACGTGTTCTATAACTGGTCGTCGATTCCATTGGACCGCGATGCTGCGTTCGCCAAGGGGCACTTCGACATCAACGACAACGTCAGGGTGAACGCCACCGCGAACTTCGCTCGCACGAACAGCGAGACCAGCCTCGGTCTCACCGCGGACAACATCACGTTCTGGGGCGTGCCGATCCCGTTCAGCAACAACATCTACACGGGTGACATTACACGCGGGATACCGTCGTCAGTGAACCCGAACGGCACGACGAACGCTGCGTACTTGCCCGGTGGCCGGTTCGGGCTCACCGGCTGCCCTGCCACCGGAGGCTGCACCGAGCGGCAGGTTTGGCCCGTGCCGCCGGAGGTCGCTGCGCTGTACGCCACGCGCGCGTTCCCCGAGGCGGCGTTGTGGTTGAGCGCGCCGCCGGACTACATTCGCAACCTGCTCGGCGCGCGCGCCACCAAGGTGGAGAACACCCAATCACAGCTCTCGTTGGGCGTGCAAGGCGACACGGAGAACCGCAAACATCACTGGGACGTGACGCTGTCGCAAGGTTACACGGATAACCTCACGATTCAGGCGGGCTCCACGCGTTTGAGCCAGTACCGCGCGATCATGGCGTCGCCGAACTTCGGACATGGGTTCATCGGCGACCCGAACCCGTACGTCACGGGCTTCGCGGAATCGATCGCGACCTGTACGTCGGGCCTCCCGGGGTTGACGCTGTTCACCCCCACGCAGGATTGCATCACCGCGATCAGTCCGGATCTGAAGAACAAAGAGGCCATCAAGCAGACCGTGTTAGAGGCCAACCTCACGGGCGACCTTGCGCAGATGAAGGCCGGTACGCTGAGCTATGCGCTCGGTATCGATCATCGTGAGGATAGCTACTCGTACGAGCCGGATAATCTGAGCCAGAACCAGAACTTCATCGATCCGATCGCGGGTCTGTTCCCGAACGAGAACAGCAGTGGCAAGTACGACGTCAACGAGCTCTATGGCGAGTTGCTGGTGCCGATCATCGCCAAGGGCCCGCGGGGCGTCGACCACTTCAACCTCGAGCTCGGCGCACGTACCTCGGACTGGAGTATCCCGGGCGTCAAAGAGCTGACGTCTTACAAGGCGTTGGTGGACTGGGGCATCACGCCGAAGTATCGGCTGCGCGGCGGCGTCAACCGTGCGCACCGCGCTCCGAACCTGGGTGAGCTGTTCTCCGCGCGTACGCAGATCTTCGGTGGGCCCCCCTCCGCGTTCGGCGATCCGTGCTCGAAGCTGAATGCGTTGGCCCCGTTCAGCGCGAACCCGGCCGCTCCGGGCAACAACGCGGCGCAGGCGGCCCAGACACTGGCCATGTGTACGGCGATGATGGGCACCCTGGGCTCGAGCACCTTCTACGCCAACGCGCAGGCCACGAACGGCACTGTCGGTATCACGAACCAACTGGGCAACCAGAACTTGTCGGAGGAAGACTCGGATACGACGACGATCGGCGTGGTCATGGACGTCGCGAAGGACTGGCAGATCGCGGTGGACTACTACAACATCGAGATCAAGAAGATGATCGCGATCGAGGGTCCCGACTCGGTATACGAGCGCTGTCTGAGCAAGAACTTCAATCCGACGGGGAGCCTTACCAACCCCGCCTGCTTGGAGATCTTCCGCGATCCGACCAATGGCAATGCGGCGAACATCGACCTGCTGTATTCGAACCTCGGTCGCGCATTGGTCGAAGGCATAGACCTGCAGGTGAACTGGAACAAGATGATGAAGAGCGGCCGGTTCAATATGAACATGGTCGCGAACTTCAACTTCAAGTCCGAAACGCAGGACCGTGACAGCCTGCCGACGAGAGACTGGGCGGGCACGATCGGGTGTGCGTTGCAGATCCAGTGCCAAGGCTACGACTACCGTCTCTTCACGACGGTGTCGTACTTCCGCGGTCCGTGGAGCCTCTCGCTGCGGCACCAGTACTGGCCGTCGATCCTACCCGCCGCGTGCGGGACGAGCACGGCCGGGTCGCAGCAAGTGGCATGTGACGCAGCGATTGCAACGGGCGGCGGTGTCCGCGAGGGCTATCAGCTCTTCGCTCTTTCGGGCAGCTATCAGTTCAAGGACCGCTACACGGTGCGCGTCGGTATCGAGAACCTGATGGACAAGGCCCCACCGCTCGTGGGTGCCAATCCGACGGCTCTTCCGTTCGCCATTCCGGCAACGCACGCGGGGCTTGGCCTCGGCACCGCGGTGGGTGCGACCTACGACCCGTTGGGTCGACGCACGTTCGTCAGCTTCTCGATGGATTTCTGATAACAGACATGCTTGTTTGACAATCGGCGGCGGGCGAAGGCCCGCCGCTTTTTTTGGTGCCGCCGCAGGTAACGAAGTTGGACCCGAGCACCGAAGGTGCTTATGCTCGACGACAGTAGGCGCCGCAGAGCGCCGCGGAGAGGGGCGACAGTGAACAATACCAAGAACCTTGGGTATGCCGTCATCGTGGTGGCCGCTTGCGCGGTCGCGGGGCTCGGCCCCGCCTGCGCGCAGGAAGGCGGCAAGGTCATGATCGACGTCGCGGACTGCATCAAGCTCGCCGCTTCGGAGTCGCGCCTCGCATGCTATGAGTCGCGCGTGGCCGCGGTCTTCGGCGAGCGGGCCGCACAAGCAGCGGCGGTTCGGCCCGCGGCGCCCGTAGTTGCGGCGGCCGCGCCGACACGCGTACCGGAACCCGCGCCGGCCGCGAATCCCACCCCGCCGGTGGCGCCTGCAACGCCGCCCACAGGGTCCCGCACGGTCGCTGCCGCGCCCCCGTCCGCGCCCGCCGCTACCGAGCCCGTGCAGAGTCGCGGCGATCGACAAAGCCGCCGCGAGGAGAGCGACCGGGCAGAGGCGGCAGACGCCGCAGCCAACGACATCGTGAGCCGTGTGAAGGATCTGCGCGAGGTGCTTCCTAACGCTTGGCAGATAACGCTCGAGAACGGCCAGGTGTGGCGCCAGTCAGTGTCGAAGCATTTCGAGCTGCGGCCCGGAGCGCCGGTCAAGATCTACACCACGCATTGGGGTAGCGCGCACCGGCTGTCCACGGACAACCTCAACGGCTACATTCAGGTCGAGCGCGTTCACTGACCTTCGCGCGTTCGCGCAAGCAGGATGAACGCCCTCGCTATGCCTGATCGAGTCGCAGCGCCTTGATCGCGTTTTGTTTCAAGATCAAATCGTGCACTTCCGGCTTGAACGCCGCTTCCTTGAAGTCCTTGATCCAACGGTCCGGCGTGATCAGCGGGTAGTCCGACCCGAACAGCATCTTGTGCTTCAGCTGGCCGTTCGCGTGCTGCACGAGCTGGGGCGGAAAATACTTCGGCGACCAGCCCGAGAGATCGATGTAGACGTTCGTTTTGTGCAGGCACACCGACAACGCTTCGTCCTGCCAAGGCCAGGACGGGTGCGCGAGGATGATCGTCATGTCGGGGAAGTCGACGGCCACGTCGTCGAGATGGATCGGATTGGAATACTTCAGCCTCAAGCCGCCGCCGCCCGGCATGCCGGTGCCGATACCGCTGTGCCCCGTGTGGAAGATCGCGGGCAACTTGTGCTCGGCGATGACTTCGTACAGCGGATACGCGAGCTTGTCGTTCGGGAAGAAGCCCTGCGTGGTCGGGTGGAACTTGAAGCCTTTGATGACGCCGGCCTNNCCGAGCTGCGCTTCCGAATCGACCGTGAACATCACGAGGCCGATTTTGCGTTCACGGTAGTAGGCGACTGTTTCCTTGATCGTGGGCCGCTTGCTGCCGGCCTTGAAGTACTTGCTTGAAGCCTCTTCGTACGGCTTCCACGCTTCGTCGGGTTCCTGGCGACACGACACTTCGGCGTGCGTGTGCACGTCGATGGCGACCAAATCGTCGAGCTTCATCGTGATTCCTCTTGCGGCTTTAGCGCGAACGGCGTGAGCGTTCCCAGTCGGCGAGCGACTTGCCCTGCGCCACGAGCTCGACGAGTAGTTTAGCGGGTTGCCAGTGCATCGGCCCGAAGACCTTCTGGTACTTCAGCATGCCGTCGAGCAACGTCTTCAGACCGATGGTATCCGCGTAGTACAGCGGGCCGCCGCGATAGCGCGGGAAGCNNTCTTCGAGAATCCGAATGCCTTCGTTCATGAGCGGATAGATACAGCGCTCGACGATCTCTTGCTCGGTGTGCTTGCGCGGCTCGATGCCGAGCTGTTGCGCGCGAGCCTTCAAGATCGCGAG
>PMCP01000188.1:0-8554 GCA_003155415.1 Gammaproteobacteria bacterium
CGCACGGCGGCCAGCCGTGGCAGGACGCTACGATCTTCGACAGCGTGGTGTACGCGACGGGCGGGCCCGAGCTCTACCGCCGCGCGTTGATCGACACGGACCCGAAGGCGCTGGCGTCGCCCGAGATGCGCATGGCGTTCGAGCGCATGGCTACTTTACGCAAGTACGTGGACCCGAATTTCTCCGGTCGCGANNCAGATCATGGGCGACTGGGCCAAGGGCGAGTTCCTGCGCACCGGCAAGAAGCCGGGCACCGATTTCCTGTGCTTCCGGTTCCCCGGCACGCAGAACGCAGTGCTGTTCAACTCCGATCAGTTCGCAATGTTCAACGTGGATGCGAAGAAGCTGCCCGCGCAGCGCGAGCTCGCCAAAACGATAATGAGTCCCGCGTTTCAGGCCGCGTTCAACGTCATCAAGGGCTCCGTGCCGGCGCGCACCGATGTGCCAGGCGACGCGTTCGACGAGTGCGGCCGCCAAGGCATCAAGGACGTGGCCGCTGCGAGCGCCGCGGGCACGCTGCTCGGCTCGATGTCGCAAGGGTACGCCGTGCCTGCGTCGATAAAGAACGCGTTCTACGACGTGATCACGGCGCAGTTCAACGGCGAGTACGACGCCGCCCGCGCCGTGAAAGAACTGCCGCAAGCCATCGAGCTCGCGAAGTAAACGCAGGCTCCGTGTGACCGCTGCCACCGCCGCTCGCACGCGCCTCTCCGTGTGGCTGCCGCGGCTCGCACTCGCGCCAAGTTTCGCTGCGGTGCTCGTGTGCGTGTACGGCTTTATCCTGTTTACGCTGTATCTCTCGTTCACGAACTCGAAGCTGCTGCCCGTGTACGAATGGCTCGGCTTCGCGAACTACGTGACATTGTTCAAGCTGCCGGCCTGGCACACCGCGCTCGCGAATCTCTCGATCTTCGGCGTGCTGTACATCGGGCTGTGTATTGCGATCGGCGCAATGCTCGCGATCGCGCTCGACCAGCGCATTCGCGCGGAAGGCGTGCTGCGCGCCGTGTATCTCTACCCGATGGCGTTGTCGTTCATCGTCACGGGCACGGCATGGAAGTGGCTGCTCGACCCCGGCGTGGGCCTCGAGCAGGTCATGCACGTGCTCGGCTGGCAGAGCTTCGTGTTTGGCTGGATCAAAGACCGCGACATGGCCATCTACACCATCGTGATCGCCGGCGTGTGGCAAACATCGGGGTTCGTCATGGCGCTGTTCCTGGCAGGCTTGCGCGGCATCTCGGACGAAGTGATGAAGGCCGCGCAGATCGACGGCGCTTCCGGCTTTGCTTTGTACCGGCACGTGGTGCTGCCCCAGCTGAAGCCCACGCTGCTCTCGGCGGTGGTGCTCCTTACGCATATGGCCATCAAATCGTACGACCTCGTCATCGCGCTCACGGGCGGCGGGCCCGGCCGCGCGACGGAGCTGCCGGCCACGTTCATGTACTCGTATACGTTCACGCGCAACCAGATGGCGGTGGGCGCCAGCTCGGCCGTGATCATGCTGTTCACCGTGATGGCCGTCATGGTGCCGTATCTGTACTCCGAGCTACGGGAGCAGCGCGATGCGCGCTAGCGTGCTCGGCCGCGTGTTGCTGTATGCCCTGCTCGGGGTGTTCGCGCTGTGGTACCTGATCCCGCTCGTCGTCATGCTGCTGAACTCCGTGAAGCCGCTCGCCGAAATCGAGCAGGGCAACATGGTGTTCCTGCCGCAGACCTTCACGCTGGATGCGTGGCGCGCAGCGTGGTCGAGCGCGCAGATCGGTGTGGAGGCCGCGGGCCTCAAACCGTATTTCGCGAACTCATTGTTGATGGTGGTGCCGGCCGTGCTCATCTCCACGCTGCTCGGCGCGATCAACGGTTACGTGCTCACGCAGTGGCGCTTCAAGGGCGACACGCTGGTGTTCGGCCTCATGCTGTTCGCGTGCTTCATCCCGTTCCAGATCGTGCTGATTCCAATGGCCAGAATGCTCGGTGTGCTCGGGCTCGCGGGCACCACGAGCGGGCTAGTGCTGGTGCACGTCGTGTACGGTATTGGGCTCACGACGCTGTTCTTCAGGAATTTCTACGCGAGCTTTCCACGCGAGCTGATTCGCGCGGCGCAGATCGACGGCGCGGGGTTCGGCTCGATCTGGCTGCGCATCGTGCTGCCGAACTCCGTGCCCATCATCGTGGTGTGTGTGATCTGGCAGTTCACGAGCATCTGGAACGATTTCCTGTTCGGCGCAAGCTTCGCGGACGCGGATTCGCAGCCCGTGATCGTGGCGCTGAACAATCTCGTCAACGCATCGCAGGGCGTGAAGGAATACAACGTGTACTTTGCCGCGGCCATGCTCGCGGGCCTGCCCACGCTGCTCGTTTACATCGTGGCGGGGCGGTACTTCGTGCGCGGCCTCATGGCGGGCTCGGTGAAGGGCTAGCGGTATGGCAGCTCTCGACATCCGCCATGTGTCGCAGGCGTACGGCAAGACGGCCGTGCTGCACGACATCGACATCAGCGTGGCCGCCGGCGAGTTCCTCGTGCTCGTGGGGCCATCTGGGTGCGGCAAATCCACGTTGCTGAATTTGATCGCGGGCCTCGACACCGTTCAGAGTGGCGAGATCGCGATCGACGGCCAGCGTGTGAACGAACGTTCACCGGCCGATCGCAACATCGCGATGGTGTTCCAGTCGTACGCGCTGTATCCGAACATGACGGTGCGCGAGAACCTGGGCTTCGGGCTGCGCATGCGGGGCGCCGCGCACGCGGTGCGCGAGAAGGCAATCGCCGAAGTCGCCGCGTTGCTGAAGATAGAGGAGTTGCTCGATCGCAAGCCGCGTGCACTGTCCGGCGGCCAGCGCCAGCGCGTGGCGATGGGCCGCGCGCTCGTGCGCAAGCCCAGCCTGTTCCTGTTCGATGAGCCGCTTTCGAACCTCGACGCGCGTCTGCGCATCGAGATGCGCACATTGATAAAGCGGCTGCACCAGCAGATTGGCACCACGACGGTGTACGTGACTCACGACCAGATCGAAGCGATGACGCTCGCGACACGCATCGCGGTGATGAACGGCGGTCGGCTCCAGCAGGTGGGTACGCCGAGCGAGGTGTACGCGTTGCCCGCCAACATGTTCGTTGCCGGGTTCATGGGTGCGCCGTCGATGAATCTGATCGAGGCCAAGCTCGTCCGCGAGAGNNTTCCGCGGCGCTGCAGTTCGTCGAGAACCGCATCGATCTCGTCGAGCCCGCGGGGTCCGATACGTTTGTCGTGAGCCGGATGGGTGGCACGGACGTAACGGCGCGCCTGCGCGCCGACGCCAAGCCGCAGGCGGGCGCGACGTTCCGGCTCGCGATCGATATGGCGAAGTGCGTGTTGTTCGATCCAGCGACGCAGCAGCGGATTGGATCGTAGATTCGGACGCGCACCGGGCGCGTCGTATATCTCCAAGGGGATATTTGACGCATATCTGCGACCGTGCTCTAGTAAAAACACTTACTTATGCGCGCGCGTTGAGGGGATTTAGGTGGACGCGGATTCGCTTGTTACCAGCGTCCTCGCAGCAGCAGCTGTTTTGCTGATTCCCTATCTGCTCTATCGGGTGGCGCGTTGGGCTCGAGCGCGAACCACGGGAGCTTACGTCTTGGGCGCCGCGCTATCGCCCATCATCGCCGCAGGCAGCGTAGTCGATCCGGACTCTCGGGTGGTGAACGAGGCGAAGCAGCTCAAAAGGCAGGAAGAAGACGATGCGGGTGATCCGCCGAACGAGTGACATGAGCGTTCGCGAAAGAGCCGTGTGCCAACCGCACAACAACGGCATCCAGCGGACGGTCAGGCATAAAGTGCCAAGGCACAGGCGTCAGCGCGCCGTCGCTGCTGCGCGGCGTTATGCGCAGCCATGAATGAGTTTCTCTTTTTCGGCGCATGGGCTTTGCTGGGTGCGATCGCATTTATCGCGACTACCTTCCTTGTCAGTTCGCGGCAGCAGTGGATAGTGCTATCGGCGGTTTGGATTGTGGTGGGAACAGCTCTTCTGCAATGGACCTATGGGGTGGGCCACTATTGGAGCGTCGCGAGCTTCGTTGGTGAATTTACCGTGGTCATCGTCCTATCCATCGCGCGTAGCCGGCGGGTTGGCGGGCGGTCTGATTGGGATTCCGCTAAGTCAGGTCACAGGGTTATGGCGGCCTCGGCGGCAGGCGTGCTTTTGATCGGCGCCATTCTGTTCTGGGATTTTAGGAGCCGCGTTCCGGTGCATCGCTGATCTGCGGCGTTGGGCAGCACCATAAGCTAGGTCCGGATCCATCAGAGAGACTTCCATGACTACGCGCCCTTCCTCCATCGTTTCCGCTCGCGATGTCACTGAAAGCACGCACGTCTATCCGCAAAGCACGGAGCGGATGGGGCCAGTCCGTCGTCTGGGCAAGGCTGCCGGTCTCGTTCGCATCGGGGTCAACCTGCAGCGTCTTCCGCCTGGCACACGCTCATCGTGGCCGCATGCGGAAGAGAACGAGGAGGAGTTTGTCTACGTGGTCGAAGGAGAAGTTGACGCATGGATCGACGGCCACCTCCACCGCATGGTCGCGGGCGACTTAGCCGCGTTCCCGGCCGGAACGGGAATCTGCCACTGTTTCATCAATAACGGCGAGCGCGAGGTGCTCCTCTTGGTCGGCGGCGAGGCTTCGAAGGAGGGCAGTCGCATCTTCTATCCACTCAATCCTTCGCGCCGAGCGGACATGAGGGCCAGCGATTGGTGGGACGATGTCCCGCAACATCCGCCTGGCCCACATGACGGGTTGCCCGATCAGCCATGACACCTCGAACCACCATCGCCGCGATCGTTCTCGCCGTCATCATCGGACCGATTTTCTACGTGTTTGCGCGTACTCGGGCTCTGGAGTCCGGGTTTGCGCAAATCAGCGTTGGTGATACAGCCCTGCAAGTAAGGAAGGCGATGGGACCGCCCGTTCGTGAGGAGAGGGCGAATCTTAAGCTCGATGCGGAGATCGAATATCGCTATTGGGTTTGGCCGGTGCCGACTGTCTGGGTCGTGGGGTTAAGCGGCGACAAGGTCGTGGCCAAGTCCGACGCAGCATCGACCGTGGAGCACGGTCAGAAAGGCGCGACGTCTGCGGCGGCAAGCGCACCGACAGACAGTTGGATCGGTCGATGGAAGGGTCCAGAGGCCACCTTTCTCGAGATCTCCGGCGGCAAAGGCAGCTACGAAATCGAGATCATGGATCTTGATCGAGCTCGAACATTCCACGGCGCTACGGCGGGAGATCACATCGAATTTCAACGCGACGGCACGAACGAATCACTGAAGCCGAGCAGCGGCGACGCGACGGGGATGAAGTGGCTAGCCGGTAAGACCGACTGCCTCACCATAAAGGCGGGTGAAGGTTTCTGCCGAGACTAACGCCGTGAAGCGCACGTGGACGATCATTGGTGTACGCGACGTACCGAGCAGCTATCGGTGGTACCAGACGCTCTTCGGCCAGCCGGAGACTCCCCCCGCACACTCATATTTCGGCCAGATACTCGACTCGGACGGAACCGTTTTGATCTGTCTCCATGAGTGGGGGATAGAGGACCACCCCTCTCTCGTGAGCCCCGACCGCGGTTCGCCCGGCAACGGGCTCCTTTTGTTCTTCCGCGTGGATGACTTTGCGATGGCCGTGCAGCGGGCGCGTGCTTTGGTCGTTCGCTTCGAGGAAGAGCCGCACATGAATGCGAACACGGAAACTCAGGAGTTCTCGCTCCGAGATCCGGACGGTTACTACGTCACGATTAGTGCGCTATCTACGCATTTGTGACGTGCGTATTTTCCTGGCTCGAGACTCGTTCCGCGCCGGCGGATTCCAGGGTCGCCTTGATCTTGTCTCGCGACTCGTCGTCCGTCTTCACTCCGACCAACACCGAGCCTGCCTTGATCGCGTCCTCGTAGAATTTCATATCCGTTTCCGGAATTGCGGCGCCGATCATTCCGCCGATCACGCTGCCCGCCGCCGCGCCCGCGCCGGCGCCCATGAGTGCCGTTGCAACGGGGCCTGCGACCAGCAAGCCCAGGCTCGCACCGCCCGTTGCCAAGCTACCCGCCGCGCCGATGCCGGCCACGATAGCGCCGAGAGTGCCGCCGCTGGCAGCGCCAATGGCGAAACCGCCCGGTGCTTTCGAATGCGTCTCTTCGCTGACGCAAGAGCGTAGATCATCGCCGTTACCGACGAAGGTGATATCCGCTGGTGGCACGCCGGACTCTTCCAGCAGGTGAATCGCCTGCCGCGCGTCGTTCGACGATTTGTACAAACCCGTTGTCGTGTTTTGCATGGCCGCTCCTGGAGAGATCAGGGGGAAGGCTAAGAGCCTAACCGCGCCTCCGCGCGTATCGCGTAGGAGCGCGCAGCGCGGCGTTGTCAGCGGCTGACTACGCATTCGATTCGGCAGCGATGCCGCGGTTGCCAATGGAACTTCGCGTGTCCCATCATCCGCGTGTCGAACAGACACGAGAGCACCATGAAAAAATCGGCCAGCAGCGAAGCTCAGTCGCCCTCCGAGCTCATTACCCAGAGAATCGCAGACTTGGGAGACTGGCGCGGGAAAACGCTCGCCCGCATGCGCAAGCTGATTAAGCAGGCAGACCCGGACGTCGTCGAAGAGTGGAAGTGGATGGGCACGCCCGTGTGGTCACACAGCGGCATCATCTGCACGGGTGAGTCCTATAAGAGCGTGGTGAAGCTCACTTTTGCGAAGGGCGCGTCGCTCACCGATCCGGCGCGGCTCTTCAACTCGAGCCTCGACGGCAACGTACGTCGCGCCATCGATATTCCAGAAGGGGCAAACATCGATGAGGCCGCGTTCAAGGCGCTGATTCGCGAAGCGATCGCCGTGAACAGCGCCAGCAAGCGTAAACCTTCGAAGAAAAAGGCGAAGCCCTGAGCGCTCGCGCGCCCAGGGCATGCCATAACTACGATTGCCGCGAGGCGAAGCCCTTTATCGGCGCGGAGCTACGACGAACAGCAATCCGCCGACGAGTAGCGCGGCGACGCCCGCCCACACAGGCACATACACGTCGTGCGTCTTGTCGGCCTTGAGCTCCAGCGGACCCGCCTTCGCAACAGTGTCCCTGGTGGTATAGCTGAATCCGTTGTATATCAGCGCCAGTGCGCCGATGACGACGAGCACGATTGCGACCAGCTTCGTGGATCCCATAATGTTCTCTCCCGCGTGCAATTAAACCGGCTCCAATGTCGCTTGTCGTGACGCTCGTATTTAGTGGCGGAAGCGACATGGTGATGTAGGAGCCGTCCGACAGCCACGAATTCAGCAATGGGTAGAAACGGCCTAACGATCGAGATCGGCGACTCCGATCAGAGGCTTGCCCTCGCCGCCGAAACACTGGCCGCCGGCGAGAGCGTCGTCATGTTGGGCGGCACTCTGGTGCTGCGTCCGGGGCGCGGCGAGTTGCGATGCGAGGTCGTCGATCCCGCACCTTCGGCACGGCGCTGTGCCAACGAGTACGAAGTTCTCGTCGAGAACGCGCAACGAGCGCTCGAGAGTTCGAAACTAAGCGCGTTGCTGCCGCCCCTGCGACGCAGCTGGATCGTGGTAGGCGACACGGGTGCCGACGCGACGGAGCTGTGGCGTACAACGTAACCGCACGCCTGTGCAATGGCGCGTCGAGTGACGGATATACTGCCCGTTCGTTCGCTAAGAGCACCGTCATGCATCTGTTCGATTACCTCGATTCTGGCAACGGCTACAAAGTTCGCCTGCTGCTGGCGCAGCTCGGTCAGCGCTACGACTGGACCGAAGTCGATATCGACGCGGGTAAGACACGCACGCCGGAGTTCCTGAAGCGGAACCCTAACGGCAGAATCCCCACGCTCGAGCTCGACGACGGCACGAATCTCGCGGAATCGAACGCCATCCTTTGGTACTTGGCCGAGGGCACGCCGTTCGTGGCTACGGATAGGGTGGGGCGCGCGCANNCAGTACAGCCACGAGCCTTACGTCGCGACACCGCGTTTCATCGTAAAGCATCTCGCGGCGGATCATCCGCGGCGCGCGGAGCTGCCGGATCGGCTGGCGCGCGGGCGCGACGCGCTCGCCGTCATGGAGGCGCATCTCGAAGGGCGGCAGTTCTTTGTCGGTAAGCGCTATTCGATCGCGGACATTGCGCTCTACGCCTACACCCACGTTGCGCACGAGGGCGGCCACGATCTCGCACCGTATCCACGCGTGAATGCGTGGCTCAAACGCGTGGCCTCGCAGCGGCGGTACGTTCCGCTCACCGCTCGCCCCGCCTAAGCGACGGGGTTCATGGAAGGGGGTCGAAGAATGGCGATGACACGGGTCCTGCTCGCGGCCGCGGCATTCGCGCTGAGCGCGTCAGTGGCCGCTCAACCGCCCGCGAACGCCACCGGCCTCATCAAAGAGAACGCGGGAACGCAGGTGTCGCCGCACGTCACGGTGATCCTCGATGACAACGCGCCGTTCGTCCCGAACGTCGGCATCGTAGTCGGCGATCGCGCCACTCTCATCGTCGACACCGGGATAGGCGAGCGCAACGGCCTCATCGTGCT
>PMCP01000188.1:8638-14112 GCA_003155415.1 Gammaproteobacteria bacterium
GCCGACATCGTGTTCGACGACGCCATCGTGCTCGATCTCGGCGGTGTGCACGTGCGTGTATGGGGTGTCGGCCCCACGCATACGGGCGGCGACACGGTGTTCTACGTCGAGGAAGACAAGGTGCTGTTCGCGGGCGACGTGGTAATGCCCGTGTTCGTGGCCGCGAACGGCCAGTCTTCGAGCCTGGCGAAGTGGCTCGCCGATCTCGACGAGTTCGACAAGCTGAGCCCGATGAAAGTGATCCCAGCGCACGGGCGCATGGGCGGGCTGGAGCTGATCCGCCGCCAGCGCGAGTACCTCGCCGCCGTACAGAGCGGCGTTGCCGCGGCGAAGAGCGAGGGCAAGTCACTCGAGGCTACGACGAAGCAGCTGGCCGAGCCCATCGTGGCGAAATTTCCGGATCTCGCCCCGGGCGGCGGTGGCCCGGCTACGGGCCGCGTAACGGCGGCGATCCAGGCGGCCTACCGCGAAGCCAAGTAGCGCTTGGCACGCCGCCGCGCCGCGGTTCAGAATGCAAAAAAGGCGGCGCGCTTTCGCGCCGCGCGACTTGGGGGGATCTGCATGACGAAGCTCTGGCTCGCGGCTGGCGCCGCGCTCTTGTTCTCTGCGTCGTCGTACGCGCAGTCGCCACCCGAGATCCCGTACGAATCCGTGCCGAATTTCTTCAAGCTGCCGGAGAACACGTACTTCGGCGAAGTGTCCGGTATCGCGGTGAACTCGAAGCAGCACGTATTCGTGCTATCGCGTGGCAACACGAACGGCCCCGCGTACGGCGCCGCTGCGGCGCAACTGCTCGAGTTCGATCAGAACGGCCGCTTCGTTCGCGAGATCGGCAAGAACCTCTACGCGTGGGCGTTCTCGCACACGGTGCGCGTCGATCGGCATGACGATATCTGGGTCGCCGACAAAGGCTCGGATATGGTCGTGCGCTTCGACCCCACGGGTCGCGTGAAGATGGTGTTCGGCAGAAAGCCGGAGGCATCGGACGAGGGCGCGCATCCGCTCGAGCATCCGCGGCCGCCGTTGCCGCCGATCGACGGCCAGTTTCGCCAGGTGACGGACGTGGCCTGGGATTCCGCCGAGAACATCTATATCAGCGATGGCTACATCAATTCGCGAGTTGCCAAGTACGACAAGGACGGCAACTGGATCGGCTCGTTCGGCGAGCCGGGCACGGGGCCGGGCCAGTACAGCACGCTGCATTCGATGGTCATCGATCGTCAGGACCGCATCTACATCGCGGACCGCAACAACCGCCGCATCCAAGTCACGGATACTTCCGGCAAGGTGCTGAAGATCATCACGATCGACGTGCCGCCGCCGGCGAATGCGCCGTTCGCGATCGGCAACCGGCCGGCGCCCGGGCAACCGCCGATCCAGCAGCAGGCGGGCTCGCCGTGGGCCATCTGCATCACGTCGGGTCCGCAGCAGGTGCTGTACGTATCGGATGCGTTCCCCGGTCGCGTCTACAAGCTTTCGCTCGATGGCCAAGTGCTCGGAATGTTGGGCGGTACCGGTAAGACGCTCGGCAAGTTCGGCTGGATCCACGAGCTTGCATGCCCGAACGAGAACGAGCTGTACGTGGCCGAACTCTTGAACTGGCGCGCGCAGAAGCTCGTGCTGCATCCGCGTTAACCTGAGGTGATGACCATGACGGCGAAGTGCACGGTTTGCTCACTACTGGCGGCCGGTGCGGTTGCCGCCGCGGTTGCGGGCTGTAACGCCAAGGCTCCGGCGGCCTCATCTCCTTCTGCGCCGCCAGCTGCTTCTGTGGCTGCTGGGTATGAAAGCGTCGTGAACATGCGGCTCGTCGGGCACAACGACTTGCAGGCGCGTTCCGCGTATCAGCCGGTCATTCACCGCTACGGTGATCGGTACATCCTGTTCGTAGGCCACCACACAGGCTCGGCGATGAACCCGCAATCGGGCGCCACCGAGAAGAACGGCCTGTCGATCGTCGATGTCACGAATCCCGCCGCACCGAAATACCTCGCGCACGTGCCGCCGACCGGCGACGAGGCGAACGGCACGCAGCACGTGCAGGTGTGCGACGGTCGGGAGCTCTCGAAGGGCGACGCTGCGAAGGTTTATGCGATCCGCACGAACGGCCAGGTGGGCTACGAAGTGCTCGACGTGACGGATCCGGCGAAACCGGCATTCCTGACAACGATCGCCGCCACGGGCACGTCGTCGCGGCCGAAGTCCGACCGCGGCAACCGCGAGACTCACAAGTTCCAGTGGGACTGCTCGACGGGCGTTGCGTACATGAACGGCACGGCGCAGGACTGGCGCGTGACGCGCGTGCTGCAGGCGTTCGACGTGAGCGACCCGAAGGCGCCAAAGCACATCCGCGACTTCGCGCTCGAGGGCTACGAGCCGAACGCCGCAGGACCCATGCCGGAGCCGCAGGTGGCGGGGCTGCATCAGCCGTTCGTGGTCGGCAAGCGCATGTACCTGGGCTACAACAGTGGCGACGACGGCGTGCTGCAGATCCTCGACACCGACAAGTTCCTGCACGGCGATACTGCCGCGAAGGATCCGTTGAAGCCGACGGCCGACAATCTTCGTTACCCGCAAATCGCGCGCTACGACATGCCGAGCTACTGGGGCGTGCACACGGCGAAGCCGATCTACGGCTTTACGATCGCCGACTACGGCGACAACCGCGACGCGCGTACGCGCGACCTCTTACTCGTGTCGTCGGAGTCCGAGACGTTTCGCTGCCAGGAGCCGCGCGACGTCATGACGATCTTCGACATCACGGAAGAGCGGCACCCGAGCCCGATCTCGACGTTCCAGGTGCCGGAGGAGCCCGGCGACTTCTGCCACCGCGGCGGCCGTTTCGGCCCACACTCTTTCGCGGATGCCTATCACCCGAAGTTCGACAAGACGCTCGTGGTGCTCGCGTACTTCAACGCCGGCGTACGCGTGGTCGACATTCGCAATCCGTTCGAGCCGAAGGAAGTCGCGCGCTTCATTCCAGAGATTACGGCCAACACCTCGGACTCGTGCATTGAGATCGACGGCAAGCGCGAATGCCAGAAGGCCATCCAGACGAACAACGTGAACATCGACGACCGCGGCTACATCTACGCGCTCGATCGCGCGTCGACGGGGCTGCACATTCTCGAATTGACTGGCGCGGCGCGCGCGATCGCAGGGCTCTGAGTGGACCGATGAGCCGCGCCTGGCATATAAAGCACTGTCCCGGAAAAGCCTCACGCTAGGAGAGAACATGAAAGCAGCGATATCCGCAGGCCTCGTTTCGTTGGGGCTTGCCGCCGCCGTCTCGCAGGTGCTCGCCGCTGGGCCCGCCGAGATCGTGATTCCGGGCGAAAAGCTCGCGACCGAGAGCCTCACGTCCGCCCGCGATGGCGCCGTGTACATCGGCAGTGTAGGCACGGGGCAGATTTTCCGCGCGCGGCCAGGCGCCGCCACGGCAGAGCCGTTCATCAAGCCAAAGACCAACGACATCGGTGCCGTGTTCGGCGTGTTTGCCGACGACAAAGCGAACACGCTGTGGGCGTGTTCCGGCACTCCGGCTTTCGGGCCACCACAGGCCGGCGCTCCACCGCCGCCTCCGTCCGCGCTGTATGCGTTCGATCTGAAGAGCGGAACGCCGAAGGGTAAGTGGGTCATGCCAACGGCCGGCGCTTTCTGCAACGACATTGCCGTCGGCAGCGACGGCACCGCGTATGCGAGCGACACGCAGAACATGCAGGTCGCGCGTTTGAAGCCGGGCGCGCAGGCGCTCGAAGTGTGGGCGGGAGCGGACGGCGCATTCGGTCCGTCCGGCGGCGTTGTCGATGGCATCTCCGTGCTAGGCGATACGGTGCTCGTGAACGCGTTGCGCACGAACAAGCTCTTCTCCGTCGCGATCGGCAAGGATGGCAAGGCCGGCAAGGTCAACGAGGTGAAGCTCGACTCCGCCATCGAAGGACCGGACGGCATGCGGTCGTTCGGTGCGAATGCGCTGCTCGTCGCCGAAGGCGGCGGAGGCGGCAAAGTGAGCAAGATCGTGCTCAACGACGCAAGGACCGAAGGCAAACATACCGTCTTGAAGTCCGGCTTCCCGGATGGCCCGGTAGCAGTGACGGTAGTCGGCGAGAATGCGTACGTGCTCGAGGGGCAGCTCGCTGCGCTATTCGCACCGCCCGGCTCGCCGCCTGCGCCCGTGAAGCCTTACAAAGCGACCGCAGTGCCTGTCGGCAAGCCCTGATCGAGAGGCGCGCGTAGTAGCGGGCTTCTCGCTGAATCAGGCGAAGGTGAGTTCGCCGCGCGCGCGCCGTTCGAGCGGCAGCAGGCAGGTGTAGAGGAACGAGTGCAGCGGTGTCGGCACGGCGTGCCGTGCGCCCAGGCGCTCGACAGCGCCGGTCCACGCGTCGAGCTCCGAACGTTTACCGGCGGCGATGTCGCGTTGCATGGACGATGTGCCTTCCGGTGCGGCCGCGTCGAGCAACGCCACCGCGCGATCGACCACGCCGGCGGTTAGCCGCACGCCGTTTGCGTGCGCCACCGCTTCGATCTCGCGCATGCCGGTGATCACGAGCGCGCGAGTCTCGCGCGTCTTCATCAGTACGCCGATCGGCGCCCGCGACACGGCGCCCAGGCTGCCGAACGGCACGACGAGCAGCAGCTTCTCCCAGAGCGCGGCGCGAATGTCGTCGGGCACTGCCGCGTCCACACCGGCGCTCGAGAACGCGTCGCGTAGCGCGAGCACGCGCGGAGTCTTTGTGCCGTCGAGTTCACCGAAGCGAATGAACGTCACGCCGCCGAGATGGCGCACATGGCCAGGCCCTTCGATGAGGCTGAAGCCGGCGCATAGGCCGCCGCCCGCGTGCTGCGTGCCGAGCATGCGGCCTAGCTCGTCCGGAGTTTCCACGCCGTTTTGCAGTGGCACGATCAGCGTGGTCGGCTTCAGCAGAGGCTTGAGCCGGGGCGCGAGCTCCGCGACCTGCCAGGTTTTGACGCCGAGCAGCACGTAGTCGACTGCGCCGAAGGCGCCGGGATCGTCGCTCACCTGCGCTGGGCTTACGAGCATGTCGCCGAGCACGCTGTCGACGCGCAGGCCGCGCGCGCGTATCGCGTCGAGATGCGCCCCACGCGCGACGAACACGACGTCGATGCCGGCGGCCGCAAGCCGCGCTCCGAAGTACGCCCCCACGCCGCCGACACCTACTACCGCCACGCGCATTAACGATCTCCGTGTGGTCGGTATCCTAGACTACGCGTCGCAATAAAAAAGGGCGCTGGCGATCGCTCGCCAACGCCCCCGTCTCATCCCTTGAGACTACCGCCTATTTGAACTTGAAGTTCATCTGCACGCCGGCTTCACGCGGACGCCCGACCGTCGCGAAGTCGAAGCCCCAGATGCCGTGGAAGAAGCCCGAGTTGATCAGGCGCTCGTTGGTCAGGTTCGTACCGAACACAGCGAGGTTCCAGTTGGCATTTGCAGGCTCATACGTCATGCGCAG
>PMCP01000188.1:14136-24201 GCA_003155415.1 Gammaproteobacteria bacterium
CCCTTCAGGCCGGCGTTGTACTGCATGCCGAAGCTACCCGTGTTCTTCGGAGCCTGTGCGAACGCCGTGTTCGTATCGAGGAACAAGGTGCCCGGCAGGATGCTGGTGTACGCCGTATCGAGGTAGCCCAGATTCAGGTTGAACAGCCACTTGTCTGTCGGGACGAGCGTCACTTCGAACTCCGCGCCGCGGGCGCGCGCAGCTCCGACGTTCGTCGTCAACAGGTTCGGCAGCTGATGACCCTGCGAGTCAAACACCGGTCCGGCCTGCTGAATGTCCGTCCAGATCGTGTTGAACAACGTCGCATTCAATCGGACGTGCTTGTTCGCGAGATCCGAGCGAATGCCGATTTCGGTGTTCTTCAGCGTCTGCGGCTTGTACGACGAGAACTTGCGAATGCCGTCCGATGGGTCGACGTACGCTGTCGCACCACCCGAGTTGAACCCTTCCGAGTAGCCGAGGTAGCCCATCACGTTCGTGGTGAACTGCTTCGTCAACGACAGCCTCGACGTGTTCTTGTCGAAGCTGCTCGGGGTCGGCAGCAGGCCGACCGACGAACCGCCCAAGACGTCGCCGGTGAACCCGAGGTTCGGAGTCGCCGCTTTCGGTCCGGTGACACCCGTGACGATGGCGAGTGGCTGCAGAACCTGGTCCTGCTGGTGATGACGCAGCCCAAGCGTGAGGTTGATCGTGTCGGTGAGGCTGATGGTGGCCTCGCCAAACACGGCCCAGCCGTTCGTGTCGGTGCGATTCAGCGTGTCGAAACGACCGCCACCGCCGATAGCGCCCGCATACACCTGTTGGCAGTTCAGCAGCACGGTCTGGGCGGCAGCCGCCTGACAAGTCGGGCTATTGAACGCGGTATTGATGTCGAACGTGCCGTTGGTGAATTCCTCGGCCTGGTAGCGCGAGGTACGGCTGCGCAGCATCTGGTTCCAGTAATACGTACCGGCCACCCAATGCAAGCGGTTCTGGCCGCCAGTGAGCTGAATCTCCTGGCTGAACAGACGCTGGCGGCTATTCGCTACGTCCGTTACGAGATCATATTGGCTGTTGTCGTAGTCAATGATCTGGGCAGCGTCCTGCGACGTTTGAGCTGTGATGAACTCGAGCTTCATGTTCTTCGAGAGGTTCCAGCTCACGTCGGACGAGAACTGCCGCGTTTGGATTGCGTCCGGCGTCGTGATCTCGGAGCGGTTNNGTGCCCGGGAACACGGCGTCTTGGATGCGCGGTTCCGTGAGGTGGTTGTTGTCGCTCGAATAGATAAAGCGCCACGTCAGATTCTCCGTGGGGGTCCACAGAATATCGCCGCGATACACCTTCTCATCGAGACCGCCGTTGTTGGCGCCGGTCGTAAGGTCGTGCACGAAGCCGTCGCGGAAGAGGCTTGCCGCTGTGAACTTCGTGAGCAGCTTCTCGGTGATCGGCAGGTTGACGGTGAATTTCGCATCGCGCCGGTCGAGAGTGCCGACCGTGCCCGTTACCTCGGCACCGTAGACGTCCGTGGGTTTCTTGGTCCAGATGCGGATTGCGCCGCCGGTGGAGTCGCGGCCGAACGTCGTGCCTTGCGGTCCGCGCAGCACTTCGATGCGGTCGAGATCCACGAATTCCTGGGTGAGCAGGCCGGCGCTGCCGACCTGCCACACGCCATCGACATACGTGCCGACGTTCGGAATGCCGCGGACGGTGAAGTTAGTCTGAGTGATGCCGCCACCGCCGCCCGTCACGACGAGGTTCGGGATGGCTTGGCTTACCCGTTCGATCGAGTCGAGACCGCGCATCTCGAGGCTGTCGCCCGTGACCGCCACGATCGAGATGGGCACCTGTTGCAGATTCTCTTCACGCCGCGTCGCCGTGACCACGATTTCCTCGAGGCCTTCCTGGGCGAAGGACGGAAATGCAACAACTGCGGGTAGGACGGATGCTAGTACACATCCAATTGTTTTGTAACGCATAACTCCCTCATGCATGTTAGAAATAGTCCCTTCTGTGCCAATCTCGCGACACTCGCGCGTGGATTCGGCCCGCGGATGTTCCAGCGGTGCACTTGGCGACACAAATTAAAGTTTGTTAACGCCGTCTTGGGGAAAGTTGAGCCGCTCTTCTGCAGGGCGCGCCGTGCCTACGGTCCCGGCACGCGGCGGACGTGACGATCGCGTCTTGGGGCGGCAAGCCGGGCCGTGTGGACCACGGCCGGGTGCGAAATTGCCACGGTTTTTGCGAACTCAAGCGCGCCACTTGGCGCCGCACGCGCCGTCGCGTCGCCAAGTGAACTGCGGTGCGCGGACGTGTCAGCGCAGCGAAGTGTTCGGTGTGAGCGCCGTTTGAGCGTCGAACTTGCTGCCGAACCAATCGACGCAGCGCTCGAGACCCGGCATCTTTGTTGGGTCGATACCCGCGATCACGGCGCGTGCGTTATCCGTCTTGTCGTTCTTGCCGAGCAGGTACAGCAGCAGACAGGCGCCACCCACGGAGACTTTGCCGCCCGCTGCGCCCATTGAGCGTTCGAAGGTTTGCAGGGCGCCGGCGTAGTCGCGGTGCGCGAGCTGGCCGAGCGCGATCTCGTGCCCGACCTCTGGCTTGACGGCGCCTTGCCGAGCGAGCTCGGCAGCATTGCGTTGGGCATCGCCATCCGAGCCGAGCAGCCAAAGCGGCAGCGTCTCAAGGGTGCTATTCGTGAGGACTTCGTCGAGCGACTCCCAGAGAAACGACGCGTTCGGCGGAGGATAGAGTCCTTCGGTGAAGTGCTCCTTGATCAGGCCCTCATAGCGGAAATACGGCGGGGTTTGCGCCATGAGCTCCCGCGGCCAGACTTGCTCGATGAACTTACTTTGCTCGAAGCGAGCGAGCCGTTCAGTCTCGTCCATGACGGCTGCGTACAGAGGAACGTTCCCGGGGTCGCGGACCAGCTCGCTCGAGATTCGCAGCGGATAGTTGTCGGTAACAGGTGCAACGTTGCCGGTAAGGTTTGCGAGGTAGGGCGCATCGCCCATGAACAATGCGCCCATCTGCTCGGGCCGCTCGAAGCCCACTGCGGCGAGCTCTTTGTGCACGCGTTCGTCGTGCCATTGCGCGGCGAAGGTGTCAGCCGATACGCGGTCGTTCGTGCCGTTCCCACCCATCAGCATCCACTCGAGGCCTCCGCCGTTCCAAAGCGTGCAGTCCTCGAATACGTTGCAGAACGCTTTAATGATCGCGAGCGTGTCGAGCGGTTGGAGATCGTGAACAGGTAGCCAGTAACTCGTGCGGCCGGTCGGAGTCAGGTGGTCGCGAACCGCCTGGAAATACTCCTGCGTGTACAGATTCACCACGCCGGCGACCTTTGGGGGCGGCGGCTCGGACGTGATGAGGTCGTACTTGCGCGAACGCGTGGCGAGGAAGAAGCGCCCATCTTCGACGTGGACCTCGACGCGTGGGTCGTGCAGCGGGTTATCCGCGTCCGCGTAGATGACGGAGCTCATCTCCAGGATCTCGCGCGAGATGTCGACGACGTCGATGTGACGCAGGCTGGCGGTGTCGGTCAGCGCCTTGGCCGTGGAGCCCACGCCAAAACTGATGAGCAGCGCATCGCGTGCGTCTGCCTGTAATGCAACGGGCAGGTACACGTACAGTTTCATGTAGCGTCTGCCGGCCAGTGTGGTCCCGGACATCGAGTATCCGTTCGTCACGAGGCGGTAGTACTGCGGTGCGCCGAACACGTCGCGGCGGTAGTAGCGCATGGTCTCCGTAAGACCTTCGCGCGTCGCGACCAGCGTCTCCTCGGGCAGCAACCGCGTCACGATCTTGAAGTACGAGCGCTCCATGAGCCCGAACGGGAACAACGCGAGCGCAATCGCTGCGACCGCAATCGCGCCCCAGGCGGTGCGAACGGTGCGCGTGCTCGTTGCAGCCGAGGATACGGGCACCAAAAGCGCAGTGCCGCAGTAGACGGCCGCGAGCACGAAGAGCGAACGCTCCATGCCGAGCGTCGGGAGCAATAGAAAGCCGGCCGCGAGCGAGCCAAAGGTGGCGCCCACCGTATTCCATAGCGCGACGACTCCAGTCGTGCGCATGGAACCGCCGAGCTCCTGTTTGACGGCGTGTGCGACGAGCGTGAACGCCGCGCCCGACAGCAACGACACCGGCAACATCAGGAACAACGCGAAGCCCACGAACTGGAACAGAGTCGTGTTGACGCTCGCCTGCAGTGGCGTGAACACGTCGAAGCCGTAGTACGTGGCCACGACGGCCAAGCCGCAGAGTGCCGTCACATGCGGAAGCCAGCGGTGGCAGTGCTCGTCTCGTTGGGCCAACCGGCCGGCCGCGAGGCCGCCGAGACCGATGCCCGCGAGCACGATGGCAAGCATCACGGCAAACGTGAGCCCGGTGCCCATGAACGTGAGCAGCAGAAACCGGAACCACACGACTTCGAGCGCGAGCATCGCGGCGCCCGAAAACATTGCCACCAGCAAGTAGCGATAGGCTCGCGCCGAGAGCTGTGTCGAAGCCGCGGCGGCCGCTGGCGCAGGGCTGGGCACGGTCGCGAGTCGCAGTGCAAGGGCGCCTGCCGCTAGATTCAGCAGCATTGCGACGAGACCTGAGCTGACGATACCGAAGAAACGTACTAACAGGGTTTCCGTCGCAATCGCACCCAGCATCGCGCCGAGTGTGTTCCAGCCGTACAGCTTGCCGAGCGTGGCGCCGAAGTTCGGATTCGAACGCGACAGCGCGTCGGTCAGGAGTGGCAGTGTCGCGCCCATCGCGGTCGTGGGCACCGCCAGCAGCACGAATGCGCCGCCAAGACGCGTTGCGTTCAATAGCCACGGCGTGTCAGCGACGAGGGCAAATAGAGGGCCGAGTGCCACTGACAATCGTGGTAACGCGAGAACGACCAGGAAGCTGCCGATACCGATTGCGAGCTCGAGGCGGGCGTATAGCTTGATCGGTTGGACGATCCGCGAATGAAACCGCGCGATCAGTCCGTTGCCGAGCGTGAGCCCGCCCATGAAGGCCGCGAGCACCAGGCTTGCGCTCCAGATGCTATTGCCGAGGGAGAGCCCCGCGAGTCGGAACCATAGGGTTTCGAAGGTCAGCCCGGCGATACCGGAGAGGAAGAAGATGGGGACCAGCGCGCTAGGCATCGCAACCCTCGCAGGAGCCGTATTAGGTTAAACGGGGCCATTCTGCCCGGTCCGAATCGGCCGAACCGGACACAGTTCACGGCCCTGACAGTGCGCGCGCGTCGCTCGCCGCGCGGCCGGGGGGTCGGAAGACGGATCTAGCGGCTTTGAATCGGACTAACGTCGACAGCCACGGCTACCTGGTGCGAGCCGCCGCCGACGATGAACCCGTTGATGGGGCTCACGTCGCCGTAATCGCGGCCCCAACCCACCGTGATGTGCTCGACGTTCGGGATCAAGTTGTTGGTGGGATCGAAGTCGACCCAGCCCTCGCGGCCGGCCCACACGGACAGCCACGCGTGCGACGCGTCGGAGCCCACGAGCTTTTCCTTGCCTTCCGGCGGCCGCGTGAGCAGATAGCCGCTGACGTAACGCGCAGCGAGCCCGAGGCTGCGCAAGCAGGCAATCTGCAGGTGTGCGAAGTCCTGGCACACGCCGCGCCGCATCGCAAACACCTCGCGCACGGGGGTCGACACGTCCGACACGCCGCCGCGATACTCGAACTCGCGAAAAATGCGGCCGGTGAGATCCATGGTCGCCGCGAGGATCGGCCGGCCCGGCGTGAACGACGTGCGCGCGTAATCGTAGACCTCGTCGGTGCCGACGATGTGCGGCGACTCGAAGGAGAACTCGTACGCCTCGAGCGCGGAGTCGGTCGGCAGTCGGGCGCGGACTTCCTCCCATTGCTCGCTGGTCTCGAGTACGAGCGGCGCGGCTGTCGGTCGAACCTCTACTCGCGAATGTGCATCCACGACGAGCCGCTCGTGGGGTTCCTGCACCGTGAGGTATTGAACCGGATTGCCGAAGTAGTCCTTGCCCTGGGAGTCCACGGCGGGGGACGGATGGACGACCATCGCCGTGGCGAGCGTGGTCTGACGCGGATGTTGCCGCGGCATCAGGTGTAGCACGTGATGCGATACCGACACCATGTCCTCGTAGGTGAACGTCGTCTTGTGGCTGACGTCGTAGATCACCGCGAGCCCTCGTCGCGTCGAGTGCCGCCGACGCGCTTCGCCGAGGAGTGGCTGAAGAACCTTTCCGCGATGTGATCCGACAGTTCGTGCACTTCGCGATCGATGCGACGCGCGAGCCGATCGAGCTCGATGCGCGTCTCGAAGCGGCCAACGCTCGCTCCGAGCTCTGCGGGATCGGCCAATCGCAGCTCGCTCGCGAGCCGCGTCGCCACGCGCTGGTCGAGGGTCATGATTCCGTCGTCCTCGTGGCTGGGCAGACGCTCGATGTGCTCCGCCAAGGTCAGGATCTGGTAGACGGCGGAGCGCGGATTCGTTTCGTCGCACAGCAGTAGATCGAGCACGGCCGGCAGCTGCGGTGCCGCGTGATAGCGGCCGCGATAAGTAATCGTGCTGTCGGCGAGCTCGAGCAGCAGATCGAGCTGACCGTCGTTCGGCGCTTCGGGTCGCACTGCGAGTTGCTGCAGTAGTTGGATCATTCCGCGCGTGCGTTCCAGCCGGCGGCCCATGTCGAGGAACCGCCAGCCGTAGCCGTGCGTCATGTTCTCCGACACCATGCCGTTGAACGCCGCCAGATATTGAATGAGTCGGTTCAAGAGCCGCAGAGCGTCGTCCGTTTCATGGCCTGGCGACAGCTCTGACGATTTACCGACCTCGGTCAGGTCGCGCAGGATCCGGAACGTGTCGAACGACAAGCGTTCGCGCACCGCGTCGGCGTTCCGTCGCACGTTGCCGAGCACGGTGGCGAGGCCGTCGCGGCATTCGGGGTCAAATAGGATCGTCCACAGCTCGCGCTCAACGGCCTCGCGGCCTTCCTGCATCGCGCGCCGTCCGCGGCGCACGGACAAGTGCTTCTGCTGGATCAGCATCGACACCACGCGTTCGGGCGAGACGAGGCTACGGGTCGAGCCCATTTCGCCGCCGAGCCGGATCACGAGGCTGCGGAACAAGCGCACGGCGCCTTCGGCGCGTTCGGTATAACGGCCGAGCCAGAACAAACTATCGGCGAGGCGGCTCGGCAGCTCGCGGCCGCCGCGGTGCAGGCGCAGATTCGCCTGCCGCTGCGCGAGCAGGCTGAACTGCTCCACGGGCTGGTCTGACAGCACCCAGGTGTCTTTGCTGACATCGCCGGCCTCGAGCCACGGCGCGAGCGGGCCTTCGCCCTGGGCAACTCGCGTGAGGCCGCCGGGCATGACCTGGTAGCCCTTGTCGGTGGCGGCCACGTAGACGCGCAGCGTGACGGGTGCCGCCTGCAACGCGTTCGCGCTCGACCAAATAGGTGCTGTCGATAGCGCGGCCGGGTCCTGGCCCACAAAGTCGTAGCCGTTGCGTTCGATCTCGTGAATGAGCCGCGTGCGCTCATCGGCGGTCAAATTCGGCGTCACGAGCCCACCTTCGCCGGAGGCGAACAGGTTACGGGCCGAACGAATCCGGCGCACGACGAGCCGGTCGAGATTCTGCAGCACGTAGTCGCGTTCCTGCTGCTGGCCGCACCACCACGTGGCGACGCTCGGCATCGCGAGTTCTTCGTTCAGGAAGAAACGTGCGAGGCTCGGCAGGAAACCCAAAAACGCATCGCTCTCGACGAGACCGCTGCCGAGTGAGTTGCCGATGGTCACGCGGCCGGCCCGCGCAGCCTGTAGCAGACCCGGCACGCCAAGCAGCGAGTCCGTGCGTAGCTCCAGCGGGTCGCAGAGCTCGGCGCTGATTCGCCGCATGATCAGATCGACTGGCTTCAATCCGTCGACCGTCTTCATGAACACGCGGTCGTCGCGAACGGTCAGGTCCGAGCCTTCGACGACGCTGAAGCCGAGGTAGCGCGCGAGATACGCGTGCTCGAAGTAGGTCTGCTGCGAGGGTCCCGGCGAAAGGAACACGGCTTGCGGCTGGTCGCGGCTCGACATCGAAAGAAATCGTTCGCTGAAGGCGCGGAAGAAGCTCGCGAGCCGGCGCACGTTGCGCTCGGCGAAGAGCTCCGGCAAGCATTGCGACGCAACGACGCGGTTCTCGAGCGCGTAGCCNNGCCCGACGGCGCCTGCGTGCGATCGCTGAGCACCCACCACTGGCCATCGGCCGAGCGCGCGAGATCGAACGCGACGAAGTGCAGGTGCAGATCGTCGCGCACACGTAGGTTTTTGCACGGTCGCAGGTATTGCGAGTTGCCTAGCACGAGGCCCGGGGGCAGCAGCTTTTCTTTCAGCACGCGCTGCTCGCCGTAAAGGTCTACGAGCAACGTGTTCAACAGCGTGGCGCGTTGGATCACGCCGCGCTCGATCGTACTCCATTCGGCGGGGTCGATGAGCAGCGGAAACAGGTCGAGCCGCCACGGTCGCGCGTTGTCGCGCTCGCCCTGTGGCACGAACGTGACACCGTTTTCGCGCAATAGGCGCTGCGCCTTGTCGTGCGCGGAGCGCGTGGTGTCGCTGCCCATGGCGGCGAACGCGTCGAGCACCGGCTGCCACCGCGGCCGCACTGTGCCTTCGGCGGTCGAGAGCTCGTCGAAAGCGTTGGGCGTGCGGTGGTAGGACTCCAGCAATTTTGCTTCAGCCGACGCGTAAGCGTTCGGTACGGTGTTGGTGGCCGACATGATTCCCGATGCTTATCCGCTCGTACTCGATTCTACTCAGTGCGACCAACGCAAATCGAGCGTATGGGGCATCTCGGGACGCGTCTGTGACCGCGGTTCCGGTCCCGGCCCGGGCGTGTGCCCGAACGGGAAGAACCTCGCGAGTCGCCGGCTCTCGGCTTCGTACGCATTCACGGGGAACTGGTCGTAGCTGCGGCCGCCGGGATGCGCGACGTGGTAGCTGCAGCCCGCCACGGCACGCCCGGACCAGCGGTCGTACAGATCGAACGTGAGCGGCGCATCGACGGGGATCGTGGGCTGCAAGCTCGATGCGGGTTGCCAGGCGCGGTAGCGCACGCCGCCGACGTACTCGCCGGCGACGCCGGTGCCCGTCATCGGAATCCGCCACCCGTTGCAGGCCATCACATAGCGTTGCTCATTGAAGCCGCGTACGCGCACCTGCATGCGCTCGAGCGACGAATCGACGTAGCGAACCGTGCCGCCGACCGAGCCTTCCTCGCCGAGTACATGCCATGGCTCGAGTGCCTGGCGCAGCTCGATCTCGACGGCGCCGAAGCGCACGCTGCCGTACAACGGGAAGCGGAATTCGTAATGAGGCGCGAACCAGCTCGAGTCGAGCGGATATCCGGCACGATTCATGTCGCCGATGACGTCGGCGAAATCGTTCCATACGTGGAACGGCAGCATGAACTTGTCGTGCAGCTGCGTGCCCCAGCGAACGAGGTCGCCGCGATACGGCGTGCGCCAGAATCGCGCGACGAGCGACAGCAGCAGCTCCTGCTGAACGAGGCTCATCTGCGGATGCGGCGGCATCTCGAACGCGCGGAATTCGACGAGGCCGAGCCGGCCCGTCGGTCCATCCGGCGAATACAGCTTGTCGATACAGATCTCCGTGCGGTGCGTGTTGCCGGTCACGTCGATCAGGAGATTGCGGAACAGGCGATCGACGAGCCACGGCGGCACGGGTGCGACCGCCTGATCGGCCTGCTTGAACGCGAGCTCGAGCTCATGCAGCGAATCGTGCCGCGCTTCGTCGATGCGCGGCGCCTGGCTCGTCGGGCCGATGAAGAGCCCGGAGAAGAGATAAGAGAGAGACGGATGATGCTGCCAGTACGTGACGAGGCTGCGCAGCAAGTCGGGCCGGCGGAGGAAAGGGCTGTCGGCAGCGCGCGCGGCGCCGAGCACCACGTGATTGCCGCCGCCCGTGCCCGTGTGGCGGCCGTCGATCATGAACTTCTCGGTCACGAGCCGTGTATGGTGCGCGTCGTCGTAGAGTCCTTCGGTGATCGCGCGCATCTCGTCCCAGCTGCCGGCGGGTTGAACGTTGACCTCGATGACGCCGGGATC
>PMCP01000120.1 GCA_003155415.1 Gammaproteobacteria bacterium
CGCCTGCTCGAGGGTGGCGAGCGCGTTGTCGTAGCGCTTCAGCTCGCGCTGCGCCTGCGCGATGCGCAGCAGGCTCAGGCGATCGTCGGGGCGCTGCGCCAGGATCTGGCGGTATTGAACGATGGCGTCCTGCCAGCGGCCCTGCTCGAAAGCGAGGTCCGACGCGTCGGCGATGGCGTTCCCCTCTGCCGCCTCCTGGGCGCGAATGTGCACGGAGACAGCGAGCAGCAGGCCCGCCAGCAACGCAACCGGAATCCGTCGTCGTCTCGATGCCATCAATCGCCTCCGTGGAGCACGCATGGTCCCAAGCGCATGGCCTTCAGCGCAAGCTACATGGACGGGTGTTAGTGTGCGTGCTCCAATCCGGCAGGAACCGAGGGGCCTTCGAGGGGGATCGAAAATGGGCTTGTTCCGAAGACTGACGCCGCTCGGAGTCTCGGCCGCCGCCCTCTGCCTGGGCCTTGTTGCGGCCAGCCCGCAGCACGCGTCCGCGGCGCCAGCGCCCCCGAAAACGCTGCGGCTCTACGTGCTCGACTGCGGCCTCATCAATGTGAACCGCGCGGGCACCGAGCGCTACAACGTGACGCCTGAGGAAGTCGGCGAGACGCGGTTCGTGGTGCCGTGCTTTCTGATCGCGCACCCGCGCGGCACGCTGATGTGGGACTTGGGCGTGGTACCGGACGACACCATCGAAGCGCGAGCCCGCGGCGAGCAAGGCAATCCTACCGCCACGTCGGAGGCCGTCACACCGGTGAAGCGCACGCTCACGAGCCAGCTCGCCGAGCTTGGCTACAAGCCGGCAGATATCACGTACTTCGCGATTTCGCACGCGCACACCGATCACGACGCGAACGCGAACCTGTTCGCCGCGTCCACTTGGCTCGCGCGGCCGGCCGAACGCGCGTTCATGTGGGAGGAAGGCAATACGCGCGTTAACCGAACGTTTTTCGATCGCATCGAGAAATCGAAAACGATCAGCCTCGATCGCGACGAGTACGACGTGTTCGGCGACGGCTCCGTGGTCATCAAGTCCGCACCCGGGCATTCACCGGGCCACCAGGTGCTCGTGCTGAATCTGGCCGTGAGCGGACGCATCATGCTGGCCGGCGATCTGTATCACTACGCGCAGGAGCGGACTCTGCACCGGCAACCGCCCGCGACGGAGTTCAGCGTGGAGCAATCCGCCGCGTCGCGGGTGATGATCGAGGAATACCTGGAGCGCACAAAGACCGCGATCTGGATCGAGCACGACTTCGCGGCGAACGCGAAGTTGAAGAAGGCGCCGGCGTACTACGAGTGAGCGGTGAGAGCTGCGCCTCGCCGTGCCGCTGCCCCTCATACGCTACAATGTGCGCGCGTAACGGCTGCTTGCAAAGCACGGAGAGGTGGCAGAGCGGTTTAATGCGGCGGTCTTGAAAACCGTTGAACCGTAAGGTTCCGGGGGTTCGAATCCCTCCCTCTCCGCCAAGACCTGACCTATTGTTATGGAGCATTCGCGCGTGCCCATTCATCAGGCCGCTCGCCGGGGGGTGTCCGCCATCACCATGGCGAGCGCGATGTTCGCCGCGAGCGCCCTACTCGCACCCCCAATCTCGGCGCAGACCAGCGCCGGTCGTGGCGCTCCAGATCCGCTGCAACCGACCGCGATCGTTGGGTCAGAGGGCAAGCGGATGGTTACCGGCGCCGGCGTGCCGCCCGCTGAAACGGCGGTCTTCGCGGCGAAGGACGGAGCAGTCCCGGCGGGCGTAACGCCGTTGCCCTACGACATCTTCTCCACTAAGGATTTCTACAAGGACCGCGATCTCTGGTTCGACAATCGCTACTACCGCTGCAATTCACCCGTGGGCCTCGAGCAAAAGTGGGGTGCGTACAAGTCCCCCATGGTAGGCGACGATCCGCCACGAACGGCGGCGTGGGGATTCTGCAATCGCGACTACCCACGAAAGGAGATTGTGAGCCCCTATGCATTCAAGACCGCGAAGGAGCACTACACGGCGCTCATGAAGGAGGCGCGCTCCCGAGGCGGCCCCACCGTCTACACTCAGGCAACGCTGCCGAACTGGAACGGCCAATTCCAGCGCGACCCCGCGAAAACCTCCAACTGGTACTACGGCGCGGTGCTGCAAATCCCGACGTATCTATCGCTACTCACACCCGAGTACCAACAGCGCTTTGTCCAACAGATGTATCACTACTCGGGTAGCAACGCGCCGCAGTGGCCGGGCTCGTACTGCTGGCCCGAGGGCTTCATGCGACGCCTCGCTCAATACGCTGGCGGGCGCATCAATCTCATCGTCACTCCGGATCTCGTGCTCGACATGCGCAACGCAGCCAAGACGCTGGTCACGCAGATCCATATCGGGCGGGAGTTCATTGAGGACGGCGTCGCTCCACCGCGGCTCGGGCCGGCCGTGCCCCAATGGACCGGCGAAACGATCGGCTTCTGGGACGGCGAGGCGCTCATCAGCTGGACCTCGAACCTCCAAGGCTGGATCAATCACGGCAGCAACGAATACAGCAGCAAGCTGCAGTCGATCGAGATCTACACGCCGCGCAAAGACAGTGCGGGCAAGTTAATCGGCATGAGACACGAGATCGTCCTGTATGACGCGGACGTTTACGTCAAGCCCGTCCGCATCGTGCAGACCTGGAACAAACTTGGCGCGCTCAACGAGAACGATCCGTTCGTCGTCATGGAGTGCATCCCACAGATCTTTCCGATCAACGGTGTCGCAACGCCCGTGTCGCCCGGCACGACGTTCGATCACACGTTCCTGGACGTTCTAGGACGGCCCTGGGCTCAGATTTGGGAGACGTATCATGAGAACGGGATGGAGCGGCCCGAGGACGAGGACATCTTCTCGTTTCCGGGCGGGGCGAACGCGAAGTAATACAACCGAACGCTGCAGCTAACGCTCGGTCACCTCAAGGCGGATCGCGATTCGCGCACACCCCGAACTGCAGCGACGGCGCCGCCTTGAACACGTGCGTGCGCGTCTTGAACCGCCAGCCGTCTTTCGTCTTGACGTACTCGTCCTCGTACCCGCCCTGTAGCTCCATCGCGTGCGGGTAGCCGCAAACGCCGACCGTGAGCAGCCGATGCTTGCCGACGGCGCCGTCCTTTGTCGCGACGATCATATGGTTCGTCACGATGTGCGTGAGGCCATAGCCGAGCTGCGTCTTCGGATCGGCGCAGCCGCCCTTGCCGTCGCCGCCGGCTGCTTTCGCAAGCGCTTCGCGGCCCTTGGTCGTGAAGCGATGCTTCTCGGGCGGCGCACCAAACTCTTCGGCGACAGAGAACTGCCCGTCGGCGACGTAGAGGTCCGCGTAGTCGTAGCCGCCGTTAGCGCAGCGATCGAGCAGCCACGCGTAGCGAACCGCGAGCTGCTCAATTTCCGCGTAGTCCTGCGCGGTGAGCTTCATCGCATCCGGGGGCGCTTTCGGGACGAGATCAGCGGCGAATACCCATGGGGTACACACCCACACCAACAATCCCGCAATGCCCCGCAACCTTGCCGCGTAACTCATTGAAGTGCCCCCCGTGTTGTGTGCGACGACGCGCTAACATCAATTGATTTCGGTAAACGCCTGCCGAGACTTGAACTTCCACTCGCCGTGATCGCGAACCAGCGTGTCCTCGTAATGACCTGCTCGTTCCGGGTTCGGCCTACCGTCAGCGCCGACGACGATCCACGTCCAACGCGACCACGCGGTCGCCGTATCGCCGTTGACCTCGACGTCGTAGCTCGTCATCGAGTGATAGGACTTCTCGTACAGCGACGGTGACATTTTTTCGAAGCCCGCCGCCACCATCTTCGCGATCGCGTCCGGTCCCGTTTCCGCGCCCATACCGCCCTTCCACGAACCGTTCTGCGCGAACAACGCGCCGTAGGCCTTGTAGTCGCGCTTGTCGAGCGCGCGACCGTAATGGACGAGCAGCGACTGAATCGCCTGAACGTCCTCGACCTTGCGCAGCCGCGCTTCGCCGGTGTCGGCGCCCTCGGCCCGATGCGCCACATTGCCGACCACGAAGGACGCGACGGCCACCACGGCGATCACGATGCTTTGCTTCACTTTCATGAGTACTTCCCCGCCCCGCGCGATTCGCGCCTGCAGAAAGATAACCCATCGCGAATCGGCGATACTACGGGGCGTCAGTGGGCTTCACCCGGGGGACTGGAAATGAGCATCGTGACGCGTCGCGGATTCGTGGCTTTCGCGGGCCTATTGGCCGCGGCTTTGTCCAAAACCGCCTCTGCGCAGGACGAAGAGTCGGGGCAGAACCGCTCCCGCGCATCGCGGGCTACCACGCGCGCGAAGGACCTGACCGACGACGAGCTGGAAGCGATGTGGAAGCGCTGCTCGAACGCCGGGAAATGGGGCGCGGACGACGAGCTCGGCACCTTGAATTACGTGACCGCCGCCAAGCGCATCGCCGCGGCCAAGCTGGTGAAAACCGGCGAGGTAGTCTCCATCGGGCGCGACATCTCGAAGACGGCCAGCAAAGTCGATCCGCATCCTGTCGAGCTCCTGATCACCTACAACGGCGGCTCACCCGGCATCAGCGATTACTTCACGATGGCGCCGCACGGGATGACGATCACGCACCTGGATGCGTTCTCGCACTTCAGCTTCAACGACACGCTGTACAACGGGCGCAAGCGCTCCGCCACGATGACGGGCGACGGCGCCAGCTGGGGCTCCATTTACGCGATGCGGCAAGGCGTGTTTACCCGGGGCGTATTGCTCGACGTCGCCGCCGCGCGCGGCGTGCCTTGGTACGAGTCCAACGAATACGTGACCGTGGCGGATTTCGAAGCGGCGGAGAAGCGACAGAACGTGCGCGTCGCATCCGGGGACGCGCTCCTGGTGCGCACGGGCATGGAGCGCATGGAGAAGGAACGCGGCATCCAGGACATCTACCCGCGCGCAGGCTTCCACGCCGAGTGCGCCGAGTGGATGCATCACCGCGAAGTCGCCATCTACGGTGGCGACTGCATCGAGAAGCTGCCGTACCCCAGCGAACGCTTCCCGTCGGCCATGCACATGATTGCGCTCGCCTCGATGGGCCTGCCGATTCTCGACTGGCCGGCGTTGACCACGCTCGCGGAGCGGTGCAGCAGCCAAAAGCAGTGGGACTTTCTGTTGACCACGGCGCCGATGCGGTTGCCCGGCGGCACTTCGGCCCCCGTGAATCCCCTCTGCCTGTTCTAGTCGGCCTTGCGGTAATCCGAAGTATCCGGGCTGGCGAC
>PMCP01000117.1:0-4355 GCA_003155415.1 Gammaproteobacteria bacterium
CCGATCGGCACCATCGAGTCGATCGATTTCAGACCGGTCTGCACGGGCTGGTTCACGCTCTGACGTTCGATGACGCCCGGCGCCACCTTCTCGATCGGTGAGGTTTCCGTGGTCTGGATCGGGCCTTTGCCATCGATGGGCATACCCAGCGAGTTGACCACGCGGCCGAGCAGCGCCTCACCGACGGGCACTTCGAGGATGCGGCCTGTGGTCTTGACCGTGTCGCCTTCCGAGATGTGCTTGTAGTCGCCGAGCACCACTGCGCCGACCGAGTCTTGCTCGAGGTTGAGCGCGAGGCCGTAGGTGTTGCCGGGGAATTCGATCATTTCGCCGTACTGAACGTCGTTCAGTCCGTGGATGCGGCAGATGCCGTCCGTCAGCGCGATGATCGTGCCGACGTCGCGCGCTTCGGACTTCGCTTCGAAGTTCTGAATGCGCTGCTTGATCAGCTCGCTAATCTCGGATGCCTTGATAGCCATATAAGTGTCCTTCCCGTTTTCAGTGGACGAGCGTCAGCCGACCAGCGATTCGGTGAGCCGCTGCAAGCGCGTACGCACCGAGCCGTCGATGACCATGTCGTCCGCACGAATGATTGCGCCGCCGAGCAACGAGGCGTCGACTTCGAGCGTCAGCTCTACCGTGCGACCTAGCCGCTGCGTGAGCGCCTTCGTGACCTGCTCCGCCAGCGCCGCATCCACCGCGGTGGCCGACACGAGCGTAACTTTGACCCTGTTCTCTGCCCGCGCCTTCAGCGCGTCGAACTGTACGGCGATATCTGGCAGCGCCGCGAGCCGATCGTTTTCCGCCAGCAGCTTCAGGAGATTGCGGCCGTGCGGGGTGCCGAGCGTCTCGCCACCGGCCACGCCGCTCGCCACGGATGCGACGAGCTCCGCGCGCTGCGCTTCAGTCAGCGCCGGATTCGCGAGCACGCGCTTCGCGTTCGCATCGCCCACCACCGCAGCCGCAACACCGAGCGCCGCCGACCACTGCGGGAGCGCGCGTTCCGCGCTCGCGAGGTCGAACAGCGCTTTGGCGTAAGGGCGGGCGACGGTGCTTGCGTCAGCCATCGGTTACAGCTCGCCTGCGAGCCGAGACAGAAGCTCGCGGTGCGCGTTGGCGTCGATCTCGCGAGCCAGCACCTTCTCGGCGCCGGCGACTGCGATCTTCGCAACCTGGCCGCGCAGCTCTTCGCGGGCGCGGTTGGTCTCTACGCCGATTTCGGCGCGCGCAGCCTCGACTTGCCGTTTGCGTTCCGTTTCGCCGTCGGTCTTCGCCTGATCGACGATGCCGCTCGCGCGCGAGTTGGCCTGATCGACGATGCCGCGCGCCTGGTCGCGCGCCGCAGCGAGGATCTTGTCGGCCTCGGCCTTNNGGCCAGACGTACTTCATGCAGAACGCGACGAACACGGTCATCGCGATCGCCTGGCCGATCAGCGTTAAGTTTATGTCCACGCGGATTCTCCTCGTGTTCGCATCGGCATCATGCTGCCGGTGCCCGTCTTCAGCCGCCGCCTGCTTGCTGCAGCTGGCCGATGAACGGATTAGCGAACGCGAAGTACAGCGCGATACCGACGCCGATCATCGCGATTGCGTCGAGCAACGCGACGACCAGGAACATCTGCGTACGCAACATGCCCGCGAGCTCCGGCTGACGCGCCGAGCCTTCGAGCCAACGGCCGCCGAGGAGTCCCATGCCGATGCCGACGCCGAGTGCGCCGAAACCGATCAGGAGCGCCACCGCGATTGCGGTCATACCAATTACAGTTGCCATCTATGTCTCCAGTCGAGAGGGTCTTTGTCGTTCGAAATCGTTAGTGAGCTTCACCCGTGTCATGCGCCTGGGCGAGATACACGATCGTCAACATCATGAAGATGTAGGCCTGCAGCGCAATGACAAGGATGTGGAAAACAGCCCAGAGGAAATGCAGCGGCAGCTGGTACAGGCCGAGCAATCCAATGAGGATGAAAATCAGCTCGCCCGCGTACATGTTGCCGAAGAGCCGCAGCGACAGCGACAGCGGCTTCGATATGAACGACACGAGCTCGAGGATGAGGTTGAAGGCGATGATGAGCGGCGCGGCGATGAGGCCGAGGCCCTTCGTCGGCGGCGCAATGGGGTGGAACGTGAATTCCTTGCCGAAGCCNNGACATGCCGAACGTGATGTTCACGTCGGTGGTCGGCACCACCTTCAGGAACGGAACTCCGGCCTTACCCGCCAGAAGCGGCAGCCAGTCGACCGGGATCAGGTCCATGGTGTTCATCAGGAACACCCAGACCACGATCGTGAGCGCCAGCGGGGCCACCGCCTTGCTTCTTTTGCCGTGGAAGGTGCCGACGATGGAGTCTTCGACGAACATCACGACCCATTCGGCGCCCGCTTGCAGCTTGCCGGGCCGGCCCTTCGTGAAGCTCTTCGCCACCTTGCGGAATAGATACGCGGCTATGACGCCGAGCACGATCGAGAGGGCCATCGAGTCGACATTGATGGCCATGAAGTTGCCGCGGCAAACGGCCGGGTTCTCCGCGCTGTTCCAAACCCACGCGTCGTTGACCTTACACACCTGCAAATTAGTCAGGTGGTGCTGGATATATTCGCCAGCCGTTTCCCCGTGACCGCCTGTGTGTTCTTCCGCCATTCCTCAGCTCTTCGTCACTAGTTCTTTTGGCGCAGCGCCATCGCCGATCAGCAGCGCGCCGAAAGGCACCAACTGGGCCGCGATGAAGGTCACGAACACTGCCAGCGGCGCAAGCGGCCGCACGAATCCGAAAATCACCGCAAACAACACCACCGTCAGCACCAGCTTGCCCATCTCGCCGATCCATGCCGACCTAAGCATGGCCCGGTGCCCGAGATCCCGCGGCGGCGTCAACAGCCTTGCGGCCAGGAACGCGTTCGGTACGAACGCCGTTGCGCCACCGAGCGCCGCCGACGCTGCGGCAACGCCGCCGTAGCCCATCCAACACACTGCTGCCGCGACGGCGCTCACGCACACTTGCGCGAGCAGCGTCACTGGGATGACGTGCTTGACGTCGATACTCACAGCGGCGGCCTCTTGTCGTGCCGGGCGTGCCCAGCGGACTACGAAGAATCGGCAAAAAAAAGCCACGACTGCTGCGTGGCCCCGTTCGGCCGCGGGCATTCTAAGAGGTCGCCCGCTGCTATTCAACGGCCGAGCCGTTGCGGCAAGTGCTTATGTCCGGCTACTTGATGTGGCCGAGAATGCCTTCGAGCTCATCGAGCCCGTTGTAGCGAATCACGACCTTGCCGCCTTTCGGGCCGTGCTCGATCGTGACCGCGGCACCGAGTGTTTCGGCGAGATCGGCCTCGAGCCGGCGCACGTTGGGGTCGCTGGAGGGTCGGCCTCCCTGCGCTTTGCCACGCTTGGCCCCGCCCTCGGCGCCGGTCAGGCGCCGTACGGCACTTTCCGTATCACGGACCGAGAGTTGCTGCTTCAGCACGCGTTCCGCAAGCTCGATCTGAAGCTCGGTCGAAGTGAGGCCCAGCAAGGCCCGCGCGTGGCCCATGTCGAGCTGGCGCCGCTCGAGCATCTCGCGGACCTGCCGCGGCAGCTCGAGCAGCCGCAGTAGATTGGTGACCGTGGCCCGGGACCGGCCGACCGCCTCCGCCGCGTCCTCGTGCGTGAGGCCGAATTCCTCGATGAGCCGATGCAGCGAGCGCGCCTCCTCGATCGAGTTCAGGTCCTCGCGCTGGATGTTCTCGATGAGCGCGACGGCGACGGCGGCTTCGTCCGGGATGTCGCGCACCACGGCTGGCACGGTGTGCAGGCCTGCAAGCTGCGCCGCGCGCCAGCGGCGCTCGCCGGCCACGATCTCGTATTGCTTCTCGGCGCCGGCGCCCATGATCGGCCGAACGACGATCGGCTGGACGACGCCCTGGGCCTTGATCGACTCCGCGAGCTCCGCCAGCGACTCTTCGCGCATGTCCACGCGCGGCTGGTACTTGCCGCGGCGTAACAGATCGACCGGAATTTCACGCAGGCCGCTCTCGACGGCGGGGGCGACTGGCGCAGCCGGCATCGGGGCCGCCGGAACTGGCGGCGGCGCGGCTTGTGGGCGGGCGCTGCTCAGCAATGCATCGAGGCCGCGCCCAAGGCTTCTGCGTTTGTTCATGTGCGCTTGCCGAGGCTCTTCTTGTGCGGCCGGATTGTAGCAGCGAACCGCACGGCCCGAGCCGCGGCTAAACGGCGGGCGGGCGCGCCAAAGGCGCGCCGGACCGGCGGTTCACTTCGCCGGCCAGCGCGAGATACGCCAGTGCGCCGCGCGAGTACTTGTCGTGGAACAGCACCGGGCGACCGAAGCTCGGCGCCTCGGCCAGGCGCACGTTGCGCGGGAT
>PMCP01000117.1:4386-5957 GCA_003155415.1 Gammaproteobacteria bacterium
AGCGCGTAGTACTCGCACTGCATGGGGATCAGCACGAAGTCGGCGGCCGTGAGCGCATTGACGGTAAGCATGTTCAGCGCCGGCGGGCAGTCGATCAGGATGTAGTCGAAGCGGTCGAGGACCGGCGTCAGCGCGTTGCGCAGGCGAAACTCGCGATCGGGCTTTTGCACCAGCTCGACTTCCGCGGCCGTGAGCTCCTGGTTGCTCGGCAACAGCATGAAACCGCCTTCCGGCGGCGTGGCGAGTGCGCTTTCTACCGTGACGTCGTCGAGCAGCACGTCGCACACGCTCTGCTCGACCGCGTTCTTGTCCACGCCGCTGCCCATCGTGGCATTCGACTGCGGATCCAGGTCGATCAGCAGCACGCGGCGCTGCGTCGCGGCCAGCGAGGCCGCGAGGTTCACGCAGGTCGTCGTCTTGCCGACGCCGCCCTTCTGATTACAGATGGCGATCACCGCGCCCATGCACGCATCCGCTTGTTCCGGTTAAGCCTCGACACGTTCTAGTACCACGATGGCGCTCTTCAATGTTGGACCGGCCGCGGACGCCGGCCGCAGCACGAAATCCGCCGCCAGGCCGCGAAACTCGTTGTTCAAATGCGGAGCCGTCAGGAGCAACAGAAGGCTGCCGGGCGCCATGAGGGGCCGGCAGATCGACAGCAACTCAGCCGGCGGCGCCACAGCCCGGGCGAGCACGGTATCAAACGGCTGCTCGACGCGTAAGTGCTCGGCACGGCCGTGCGCCACGTCGCTGTTGCGCAGCGCGAGCTCCGCGATGGCATGCCGCAGGAAGTGCACGCGTTTGGCGCGGCTCTCGATCAGCGTGAACTGGCAGCCCGGCTCGGTGATCGCCAGCGGCAACCCAGGCAGACCGCCGCCGCTGCCGACGTCGGCCACACGCACGCCGCGGAGATACGGTCGCAGCGCAAGGCTCTCGACCAAGTGCCGATCGACGAGCTCGGCCGCCCCGCGCACACCCGTGAGGTTGTGCACGCGATTCCACCGCAGCAGCAGCGTCACGAACGCCGCCAGCGTCGCGGCGTGCTCGGCGCTCACGGGCACGCCCGCGCGCGCCATTCGCCGCTCGACGTCGGCCGCCACCACCTCTTCGTCCATCTCCATAGCGCGCAGTATGCCGCGGCTCGTGGTGCCACATCTGGGGGTGGTGCCGCATCTGGGCCGGGTTCGTGTGCGGAGGGGCTCTCGCCCTGTGCAAGGCGCGCACGAGCCGCGGCAAGTTCGAACGAACGCGCAGCCGAGCCGCTAGGAGCTCAGTAGTAGGCAACCACAGCGCAAAACGCGCTGCGGCGCGCTTAGCGGGGGGTGTTGTGGAGGTGCGNNCCTGTGCGCAGACGGTCCCGCGAGAGACCCTCCGCACACGAACCCGGCCCAGATGCTTTGAGGTGGTCGAAGAGTCGCGAGCCTGCGCGAGCCGATGCTCGACCATCGGCGAAAAAGCGCGACGTCAAACCGGGCCGTGACAGCTCGGCGCCAATCGAAGAGCGCAACGCCGAACGGAGGCAGGACAGCTCGTGCGCGTCTTGCACAGGGCCCCTCGCGGGACCGTCTGCG
>PMCP01000173.1:0-1716 GCA_003155415.1 Gammaproteobacteria bacterium
GAAGCGCGAAAGAGGTCCAAAGGCCATCGAGCTAGGCTACCAGGCCCGAAGCCCAAGCGATGCTCAATGTCTACGCCAGAACTCCTGAGCCCCCGCCGAGCAAGATGCGATCAGCCACCCATTGAAAACGAGCCACACTTCTTAATGTGCCCCTGGCCCCGCCCGTGATAAAAAGTACCGCTGCTGCCACCACGTCCACGGGTCCAGCCGTAGATGGGATGGCACCTTTCGCTGATCACAACTTTGCGGGGGCACCAATGATTAGAAGAGCTTTGGCATGTGTTGTCGTGTTCGGGGGTCTCACGGCGGGCGCGTCGCTCCAGGCGCATCACTCCACCGCCGGTGTCTATGACCCGGGCAAGGAGGAGGAAGTCACGGGCGCGCTGACCCAGCTCAAGTTCGTGAACCCGCACGGATCGATCACGGTGACGGTGAAGAACGCCGACGGCACCACGACCGACTGGACGTTCACGACCGGTTCGGCTACGGCGCTCGCCGCTCGCGGGATCACCAAAGTCGGCCCGAACGCGCTCAAGATCGGCGAACAGTTGACGGTGACGTTCACACCGGCACGGAACGGGGCTCCCTTGGGAGGCCTCAAGACGATCAAGCGGGCGGACGGCACGGTCGTCGGTAACGAAGGCGGCAATTAGCGAACCGCGTCCTGGAGGGGGGAATCACGATGGGTTCTCGAAAACGATTGATGTGGACACGTGTCGCCATTGTCGCGGCTCTCATGACTCTCATGATCAGCGTGCCGTCCCTGTCGAGCGCTCAAGTTCGAAGCGCACCGACGGCAACGGCAGCCGGCGACCAAGGCGCAGGAGCGCAACGCCGCGGCGGCGCCCGAGGCGGCGAGCCGGAGTACACGCCTGCAGCAGGCGCAAAGGACCTGAAGTCGGTCCTTTTCAACTGGGCTTGGTACACGGGCATGCTGCGGAGCACTGAGGAACGAGATCTGCTCATGACGCTCGTCTATCAGGGCAAGGGCACCGTCCAAGTGGACGGCCAGCCCTGCAACGTGACGATGTACCGATCCGACATCAGCTACAGGGCGTCAGGCGAGCGAGTCCGGATCACCGGCACTCGGCCCAACGGTCAGAGCTGCTCCAGAATCGAAGTCCTCAGTGGGGCGTATACCTGGAACGAAGACATCCAGGGCGCCGAGCTCGTGCCGGGCCAAGGCAAAGCCACTCCGATGCCGGCAGCCGTAGAGGAGCGGATGATTCGCCTCTGGGCAAACCCCCAGGGTGCGTGGAAGGCCGCCATCGCCGGCACTCAGTATCAAACGCCACCCGACGTGGCAGCCAGGCCGCAACGGGTACCCGCCGATGTGATGACGGCAGGTAAAACGTCCGTCAAATGGGACGGCAACAAACCGGTGCTGACGTTCCCGATCCCGGGCGTTCCCACTGCAACGGCTACTGCCACGCTCGACGCGAAGTTCATGCCCGCGAGCGTTGTGGTGAAAAACGGCGCGGACACGTACGAGTTCGCTTACGGCAACTATAAAGACTGGAACAATCCGCTGAACCCTGCCGAGGTGTTCTACGCCGGCAAGATGACGGAGAAGAAAAACGGCGCCGTCGTCCGCGACATTACGACGACGGTGACGGAAACGGGACAGATGTATGTCGTGGTGCCTGTGCCGGCAAGCGTCAAGGCGGCGATCAAGCCGACGCATCAGCCTCCCCACTGGACGCTGTCTGCCGACGC
>PMCP01000173.1:1732-4787 GCA_003155415.1 Gammaproteobacteria bacterium
AATGGAAATCGCCGATGTGGTCCAACGCAAGTGAAGGGCGGAGGAATCAATCCCGAGAACGGATGCACAGGCGGGCAAGACAACTTCTGGGTGGAATACGAGTGGATCTCGCCCTCGCGGTTTGGGGTGNNACGCCCACGCGGATCATCCAAACCGATAAGGACGTCGTCTTCTTCTATCCAATCAACGCCGACTACGGTGGCGGCAACAACGAATACCGCGACATCCCCACGGACGGTCGCGCGCGCACCAAGGAGGCGGAGAACCTCGCAACGTTCTATGGGCAGAGCATAGGAATCTGGCAAGGGGATACGCTCGTCATCGACTCCACGAATTTCGACGATGGGACGTGGTTGGGACGAGGGGGCTTCTTCCACTCCGGCAGCATGCACGTCGTCGAGAAGCTCACGCGTGTCGGAAATGAGCTCCGATACGACATGACGATCGAAGATCCGGAGGTGTTGCTCGAGCCCTGGGTGATGGCGACCCGCGTCCTGCCCCTGGACGCAGCTGCTACTACTAGCGGCAGAGTCCAGGCAGAGCGCGCGAATTGCGAAGTGTACGAAGAAGGCAACGTCACGAGTCAGGTTCGACACTAACAGCCGACGAAGAGCCTTTTGGTTTTCGATAGAAGGATAGACATGACCTCACGTATCTCGCCGTTGTCGCATCTGGCGCTAGCGAGTTTGTTCGCTACTTGTCTGGGTCTGGCCCACGCCGCGCCGCCGAAAGAGCAGCGGGCCATTTTGCAAAAAGCTGGCAGCGACGCGCTTCAGCTTCAGACGGTGCCGGTGCCCACTCCTGCCGCCAATCAGGTTTTGATCCACGTCTACGCGGCAGGCGTGAATCCGGCCGACTGGAAGAGCGGTGCACCTTCGAATGATCAAATCCCGGGTGGGGACATTGCCGGAGTCATCGCAGCACTCGGCGAGGGCGTGAAGGGCTTCAGCGTGGGTGACCCGGTATTCGGCATCGTCCGTCGCGGCGGTTCTCTCAACGGTGGTTATGCCGAGTACACGGTGGCCGCCGTCGCCAACGTCGAGCGGAAGCCCGCGAATATCACTTATGCCCAGGCAGCCGGCCTGGGGATCGCGACCGTGACCGGGGTCAGGGTTGTCGAGGCCACGGACGTTGCAAAGGGGCAGCGCGTGTTGATCACAGGGGTCTCGGGGGGGGTCGGCAGCGCTGCGGCACAAGCGGCCAAGGCCAAAGGCGCCTATGTGATCGGTACCGCTTCGGCGCGACACAACGACTATCTCCGCTCCATCGGCGTGGATCAGGCCATCGATTACACGAAGGGAGATTTCGAAAAACAGGTCGGGCACGTAGACGTCGTGATCGATACGGTCGGCGGAGATACCGCTCTTCGCGCGATGAGCACGCTGCCACGCGGCGGACGTTTCCATAGCACGGGGGATCACGACCTCGACCCGCAGTGCGCGAAAGCGGGCGTGACTTGCGCTCCTTATAGCAGTGCCGCCGACGTCCCTCACGCCATCTACGAGCAAGTCGCATCACTGGTGAGCACCGGCAAACTCGCGGTCAACATCGACAAGTCATTCCCGCTGGCCGACGCGTCTAAGGCACGAGCCTACAGCATGGATGGCCATGCCGAAGGGAAGATCATCTTGATCGTCGACGCAGCGCACGCCGAGCAAAAGTAAAAGGACAGCAGACGTGAAGATTGTGTTGATCAAACCGTTGATGCTCTCCGCCTTGCTCATTGCGGCGCAGACCATGGCGCAGGACATGCCGGACGTCGGCTTCAAGAGTGTCGGGCGCGGTTGGCCGCTGGCCGCCAGCGTTCAGAATCGGCCGATCGTGGGGCCGGCCTGGGTCGGTGACGCGTTCGCCAGGCGGGAGCCCAACCGGGACCAGAAGCTCGACGGCTTCCGCGGTACGCCGGAAGGCATCAAACCACTGCCGGTCGATATCTTCACGAGTAAGGACTTCTACAAAGACAAGGCGCTGTGGACCGACAAGCGCTACTTCCGCTGCAACAGCCCACAGGCAAGCGAGGTTCAGCGCGGCATCCTGACTCCGAATCCGCTGAATAACGGCAAGGATGAAGAGGCCCCGTGGGGTCATTGCGACCGCGACCTGCCGCGCGAGGCGATCGTGAGCCCGTATCCCTTCAAGAGCGCGCAGGAACACTACGAAGCGCTGCTCAAGGANNTACGGCGCCCCGCGCCAGCCAAGAGTCGCGGGCGGCGCGCCCGCGCAGCAGAACTGGTACTGGGGCGCGCACACGCAGATCGCCACCATCGTGTCGTTGCTGAAGCCCGAGTACCAGCAGCGCACGGTGCAGGAGGCGTATCACCAGATGCGCGGGCAGGCGATGTGGCCGTCGACGTTCTGCTGGCCAGAAGGGTTCATGCGGCGCTGGTATCCGGCGGCCGTCGCCGAGCACTACGTGGTCGCCACGCCGGACTTTGTGCAGGTGCGGACGGGCCGTATCGAAAACTTCGACCAGGATATCCACATCGGGCGTCAGTTCGACATGACGGATGTGGCCGCGGGCGGTGTTCCGCGCCTCGGGCCGCCGGTGCCGCGCTGGTATGGCGAGACCATCGGCTTCTGGGACAAAGACGTCTTGATCACCTGGACGAGTAACGTCCAGGGTTGGAAGTCGCACTCTGAGTTCGAGTTTTCGAACAGGATGCAGTCAATCGAGATGTACACGCCGATCCGCGAGAACGGTAAGTTCATCGGCCTGAACCATGAAGCCGTCTTCTACGACGACGGGGCGTTCGTACAGCCGCTGCGCATCGTCCGCAACTTCATCAAGATCAATCAGTACGGCGACAAGGCCGAGACGCCGTTCGTGTCGAGCCACTGTATTCAGACGATCTACCTGAAGGATGGCGTGAACGAGCCGCTCGTGCCGGGTGCGAAGATCGAGTTCGAGATGCCCGACATGTTCGGTCGCCCGTGGGCCCACGTCTGGGAACAGTACTTCGAGCCAGGCATGAGCAGGCCTGAGCCCGAGGACTTGTTCGATTTCAGCAAGAAGTAACTGATCATCTCGAGGAGCGACACGCTCCGGATCAAGGAC
>PMCP01000173.1:4800-6887 GCA_003155415.1 Gammaproteobacteria bacterium
CATCTCCGGGCGCGGTTGCGCGTTCATGTACGCGGCGACGTCGAACGCTTCGTCGTTCGTCAGATCCGCGTTGCCGAGCGGCATCCGCGCTTTGATGAATCGCGCGGCTGTCAGCACGCGGTGCATGCCGGCGCCGTCGTTGAAGCTGTCGGTCCCCCACAGCGGTGGGAACACATAGCCATCCGCCGGGCGCGTGGTTGCTCGCAGGCCGAGGCCATCGCCGCCGTGGCACAGCGCGCAGCGCGCGCCGAATACCGTCTTGCCGGCTTCCAGATCGGCAGCGCGATCGGGCGCTTTGAAGGGTGCGGGCTCCACAGCCGTGCGCTGGCTTGCGCCCATCGCGGCGTAACGGCCGCCGAGTGAACGAATGTAGGTTGCGATGGCCTTCATCTCGGCGCTGTCGAACGGCAGCGGCCGGCCGTTCATGCTGCGCTGCATGCACTCGTTGATGCGGTCTTCAATGTCCGTCATGTCGCCCGCTCGCGCGGAGAAGCGCGGATAGTGTTCGATCGTTTGCAACAGCGACAACGTTCCCGGTGTCGTGCCGGTGCCGAGGTGACAGGAGCCGCAGGCGAGACGGCTGCCCGAGTAGCGCATTGCGGGGTTCGGGTGGTCGGGCCCGAGTAGCGCTGCGGTTTCGGCGATGAGCCGACGGCCGTAGTCTTCCGTCGCGATCGAGGGCACGCCTGCGGGCGAGGCGTTGGCGCTGCGATCGCGTGCCACGGTGATGGCAACGGTGACCGAGCCAATGACGGCGCAGGCGAGCACGGCGGAGAGCAGCCCGGAACGGGATGGCGTCGGAGGCGACATCAGGAGCGGTTCCTCTGCGAATCGGCGTCCGCCGTTCGCTCCTTATCATATTGCCGTAGCTGCTCCTGGAAGCGGTACTTTGGCCGCTCGATCCAGGCCCGCAGATTCGGCAGCAGCAACCACGCTGCGAAGAACGCCAGGCAGAGCAGTGTGGACAGTAAGACGATGACGTCTGCCATCACTGCACCGTCCCAACGCCGCCATCGCTCTGAAATAGGCTGCGCACGTAGTACGCGACGGCCAGGATCTCAGCATCGCTCAAACGGTCGGTCCACGGCGCCATCTGCGTGCCCTCGACGCCCAGGGTCAGCGCTCGCACGGCGATGGAGAGACTTGGCCGCTGCGCACGGAAGTCGGTCGGTGCGACGCGCAGCTCGGACGCTGCCGTACCGCGGCCGTCGCCGCCGCTGCCGTGGCACTGCACGCAGTTGGCCGCGTAGGCGCGGGCGCCCATCAGAATCTGGTCCGGTGCGACGGGCGTGTCGCTCGCGCTTGAATCGAGGGTGCGCACGGTGTCGGCTAGCGCGGCTAAGTCCGACGGCGGCACGTCGCGCCAACCCGGCATCGAGGTGCCTGCAGTGCCGTTCCACAACGCATCGACGACTCGCGCGCGCGAGTAGGTGTGCTCGGTGAGGTTGGCTGGGCGCGGCTGCAACGCGTCTGCACTTGGCCCATCGCCGGCGCCCGCGGGACCGTGACAGCCGGCGCAGTCGGCCGCGAAGAGCGCGTGGCCCCGCGCCGCGTCGGCGCCGCCAGGTAGCTCAGGCGCGTCGCCGCGCGGTCGCGGTCGTGCCGGGCTCGCATTCAGCGCCATCGCAGGCGCGAACGCCATCATCGCCATCTCGTCACCGGCGCAATCGCAGCCCTCGCGCGCATGAGACTCACCCTCCGCGCCGGCGAGCTCGCGCGCCCGGCCGAGCGTCTCGAGGTACGCGAAGAGGTCACGCGCAGATTGTCGCGGCCGAGAGGGTGCGCCTTCGAACAGCGACGGNNGCGAAGTGCCAGTCCTGCGTGTGCGTGCCGCCCTGGCGCGCGAGGTCCGGACCGATTCGCCGTGTGCCCCAGAGATGCGGATAGTCGAGCCGGGTTTCCCATGCGAGCGTTGGTGCGCCGAACCGCAGCATGTCGGTGTGCAGATAACGGATCTGCTGCGTATGGCAGTACGCGCAGCCCTCGCGGCTGTAGATCTCGCGGCCGCGTTGCTCGCTCGCGGTCAGCGCCAGCACGTGCTCGGGCGCCATCGCGCGGCTCTGCTGCTCGAGCACGCGGCTCGGCCA
>PMCP01000173.1:6901-25836 GCA_003155415.1 Gammaproteobacteria bacterium
ACGAAACCTGCGGCGATCGGCAGCGCCGAGAGCAGCCGGACGATCCAGTAGGGCCGCGCCGCGCGGACCGAGTCGAGCCACGGGGCGCCCGATTGCCACAGGCGCGCCTCGACCAGACCCGCCAGGGTCAGGTCCACGAACATCAACACGACACCGGCTACGAGCAGCCAGTAAGCCCACTCGAGCGCGTGTGCGTTGTAACGCGCCGCGGGCAGTCGCTGCCACGCGTGCACGATGCCGCCGATGGCCGCAAAGGTTGCGAAGCCCAGCATCGCAAGGTGTGAGTGCCCGATGACCCAGTCGGAAAAGTGCACGGCCTGGTTGACGGACATCTGTGCTTGCAGTGCACCCTGGATGCTGACAACGAGGTAGAACACCGTCGACGTGGCGACAAAACGCAGACCGATGTCACGCGGGATGAAGCCAGAGCCGCGCAGCGACAGCAGCAGATTCATCACGACCAGGATCACGCTGACGCCGAGGAGCGTCGATGCGGCGATCGCGCCGAGCTGGGCCGCCATCGGAATGACCGAGTAGACGTAGTGGTGCGTGCCGTTCAAGGGATACAAAAAGAACAGCAGCCAGAACCCGAGCATCGACAGGAAGTGACTGAAGACCGGGCGGCGCGACGCCGCCGGGATCACGAAGTAGATGATGGCGAGCGCGAGCGGCGTGACGAACAAGCCGATCGCGTCGTGGATCCAGAGACCGCTGAACGCTGCTCCCTGCGCGCCCGGCACGAGCTCTGGCACTGCGTTACCCATCGGATAGGCGAGCAGCGTGAAGATCAACCCGCCGATGATGTACCAGCTCGAGACGTAGAGATGCTCGACGCCGCGGCGGAAGAACGGCGGCAAGAACTGCACCGCAGCGAGCGCGAGACCGAGCACGACAAACGCGTCGACCGACAGCGGGAACTCAGCCCATTCGAGCGGTTGGCTAATGCCGACCAGCACCAGCACCCACCCAGGGGCGAGCACCGCGAAATTCCACACCGCGAACAGCCACCAGCCGAGCCGTGCGCTCGTCACCCGCGTGCCGGTCAGCAGAGGGACCCCGTGATACAGGAACGCGAAGAAGGCGTTGCCGAGCCAGCCCAACATGATCCCTTGGGTGTGCGCATAGCGCACGCGGCCCCAGCTGAGCCAGGGCACGCCGCCGACGATGTCGGGATCCACGAGCTGCTCGGCGACGATGATGCCGAACGTAACCGAGAACAGCAGCGCGACCAACGCCGCGATCGTGTGCGCGCGGACGAGCGCGTGGTCGACGACGGCGCCGTGATCGGTAGCGGCGGAACGGGCCACGATCCGCTACCGATCAGCTTGCGATCAGCACCGAGTAGCCGTACTCCTGCGCCCGCGTCACGGCGATCACGCCGGCGGCTACCATCCGGCCGTTCGGTATGGTGTTGGCGACAAGCTCTTTGAAGATTGCGTCCGGGGTCGAGCCGACGGTGCCGGCAATCTGGCCCGCGATGCGGCGCGTGGCCATCTGACAGATGGCAAACTGCACGCCGCGTTTTGCGACGGTGTCGATCGTCATGCCGAAATTCGGCAGCTCCGTGCCGTAACCCGGGGTGTTGTACAGGTTGATCCTAGGCGGCTGCTTGGTCTTCGGGTCATTCAGCTCGAGCCCTTCGGCCATGCCTTTCGTGTACTTTGCCCACATCGCATCGTTGAAGGCGAAGACGGTAGAGCGATGGCGCAGCGTGACGACAACGGCGACGTCCGCGTCGTTCAGGCCGTAGCCCGCGGCGTTGGCGACGAATAGGTTGTTGGCGAACAGCAAGGCATCGCCGGCGCCCTTGGGACTGAACGAGTCGATGACGGTCCGGTGCTTGCCGGGCAGAGCGTCGAACCATGCGTCTTCGGTATGCCGCGCCGGCTGGAAGCCGCCGGTTGATGTTTGCGCTTGCGCAACTTTCGGCCGCACCGCGATCGCGGCTGCCGCCACGCCCACTGCGCCCATCAGTGCGCGGCGTCCCAACTTATCCTGCGTCATCGATGTCTCCCCCGACGTTGTTCTATTTATATGTGGCCGGCTGCCAAGTACCGCCTCGCGATCAGTCGTGGCCCTGCGCGAGCTTTTGCTCGACGGCGGGCTTGAGGCCCGTGAGTCCGCTCGCGACTCCAAGCGCCAACGCCGATTCGTTGGTTGCGCCACTTTGCTTGTCGCGCAACGCCAGCAACGCGCCGGCGCGATTGCCGGTCGCACAGTGGATTAGGACGGGCTTTTGTGCGCCCGCGAGCAGCTTGTCGAGCGCAGTTGCATTCGCGTACGTAACGCCCGGCGACCCTTCGACGGGTATGGTGACGTAGCTCATGCCGAGCTTCTCGACGGTGGCCTTTTCGTCCATGCCGCGGTCCTCGTTCACGCCGCGCAAATCGATGATCGTCTTGATTCCGGATTTTGCCGCGGCGGCAAGCTGATCCGCGCTCGGTTGTCCGGCCGTTGTGATGCCCGGGACTGGGTCCTTGCGGTTCGGGAGATCCGTTGACTGCGCGAGGGATTGGCCTGCTGCGAGCGATGCGAGCAGTATCGCCATCACTCCGAGACGACTGCGGTGGGTTCGTACGACCTGGGTTGCCTGGGTTGCGGTCAACATACGTTCTCCTCGTGTTCCGGTGGTGCAGAGCAAAGTTGGCTCGTCTCGGAAGCCTACTACATCTTCAGCAAAGACCTGAGGCCGTTCATAGCGGCGTTCGTTAAGCGCCAGCTCAAGCCGGGTTCTGGGCGGGCGAGAGTCCGATGCTGCCGGAGCGAATGTGCAATTCGCGCTGCGGATACGGCACCTCGATGTTCTGTTGTTGGAACATTTCCCAGATCCGCAGCAAGATTTCGCTCTTGACGTTTTGTACGCCATTCTGGGCATCGGAAATCCAGAAGCGCACCTGGAGCTTCAGTGCGCTCTCGCCAAACTCTATGAACAGACACTTCGGCGCCGGATCGGGCAACACCCGTGCCGCGAGACGCGCCGCTTCCTCGCAGATCGCGATCACCTTCTTCAAATCCGACCTGTAATGAACGGATACGTCGACCTTCAGCCGCGTTCGGCTGTTCGTGTGCGTCCAATTCTCCACGCGCTCCGAGATCAATGTCTCGTTCGGGATCAGGTGCTCGACTCCATCGCGCGTTACCACGGAGACGTAGCGGCCGCCGAGCGCCGTCACCCAACCATACGTTCCCGAGACGGCAATGACGTCTCCGGGCTTGATCGATTTGTCGATCAGCAGAATGACGCCACTGATCAGGTTGCTGACGATCTTCTGCAGACCGAATCCGACGCCTAGACCGAGGGCACCGCCGACGACGGCGAGCGCGGTAAGATCAACTCCGACGCTGCGGATGGCGATTAGCACGGCCAGTGTCACGAGTACCGTGCGTAGCGATTTGGCGAACAAGACCTGCACCGTGGGGGACAAAGCGCGACTCGTGCGAATCCGTGCCTCGAGCAGGCCGGTCAGATACAACGCGACCGACAGCAACACCGCGAGGGCTACGGTGGACTTGGCGACGGTGTAGACGGAGATCCGCAAGAGCCCGATCTGGACGCCAACCGAATCGAGCACGGCGATCGTCGGCTCGAGCAAACCGACGATGCTGAGCGCGGCGATCGACCAGGCTGCCCAGGTAATCAACTTCGACCAGACCGGATTCTTCACGGCTTGCGATAAGAGGTGGATCGCAATCCAGGCGGCCACCAACGTCGCTGCTGTGTTCACGAGCGCGCGCGGCCGATCCATTGTCGTCGCCACGGACAGTGCCAACCAAAGGAGCAACAGCCAAACTATCGGCGACACGAGCGGCATGGCCATATGGATGCTGCGACCCGCGCCCCGATGTGCCCTGTACCGGTCGAGCCACGCCCGCAAACGGCCCGAGATGAGCATCGCAACGCCGAGCGTCACGACGATGATTGCAAACTGCACCGCGTTGTCGAGCATGAAAACTTCGTCTCGAAGCCACTTATCGACGACGTTCCACAGCTGAATGAGCCCGCCGGGCGAAAGCAGAGTTTCCATGACCCGCACCTCCGGAAGCCTAGTTGAATGCGCAGCGTTGCGTTTGCTTATGCCTTCGGCTGCCCGTCTATCGATCCTTTGACGTCAGCTCGGCGCGGCTCATTAGCTGCAGAAGATGTCATGCAGGACGGAGAGCACGAGTCGCACCTCACCCTCCGGCACCGAATACCTGATCGTTTGCCCTTGCCGCTCCGCTTTGACCAGCCCGCCGTCGCGCAGCACTGCCAGGTGTTGCGACAGTGCCGACTGGCTCAGCTCCACCCGTTCGTTGAGATCACCTACGGCAAGCGGCGTCTCGAGCAGGCTGCACAGGATGCAAAGGCGCTGCTCATTCGCGAGCGCCTTCAAGAAGACTGCGGCTTCCCCGGCATGCTTGAGCATTTCGTCCGCTGAAAGTCGCTGCGTAGTTGCCGGGGCAACACGGGACGTCTGGCGCTTGTGGGAGTGCGGCTGCTTTCGAGTGGCTGGAGTTTTCACGATCACAGTGTAAATCAGTATGTACTAAATTAGAAAATTCTAATATGATGGCGCCGGCAATGAACCCTGTTCCAAGGAATTCGGAGGACTCACCCTCCGTAGCAGCTTCCGTCCGAGTCGTGAGCTCTAGGTAGTTACCACAATAGATTGCGTGAGCTTCGCGACTGATCCTCGACGACCTATCAACCTGGGGGAACGAACGTGACCATCGATCGTGCGGTACTAGCTTTTGCCGGCACTGTAGTCCTTATCAGCTTGGTCCTCGGTGTTTATGTCCACGCCAATTGGTTTTGGCTCACTGCCTTCGTCGGTGCGAACCTGCTGCAGTCCTCGTTCACAGGCTTCTGTCCGCTGGCGATTATTCTGAAAAGATTGGGCGTCCGCGAAGGCGCCGCGTTCTGATGACTCGCGGTGCAGCATCGACGAAGAAGTCCGCGAAGCGGTTGCGCTTCGGGCCTTCCCTTCGTATTGCGATCGCGCTAACGGCGCTGCTCGCGGCGCGTCTCCATGCTGCCGAATCGCCGACCTTGGTGGTTCAGCGCGAGCATACATCCCTCGAGCGGCGTGTCGACGGCACCATCGAAGCCGTGAATCAGGGAACGGTCTCCGCGCAGACTTCGGGGCGAGTCCTCGAAGTCCTATATGACGTCAACGACTTCGTGCCGGCGGGTGCCGTGATCATCCGGCTCGGCAACACCGAACAGAAGGCCGGGCTCGAGGAGGCCCAAGCGGCGCTGACGGAGGCAACGGCGCGTGAGGGGGAGGCCAGAACCCGTTTCGATCGCGTCGCCGGGTTGTTCGAAGATCGGGCGGTGTCGCGCCAACAATACGATCAAGCTCTTGCAGATCGCGACGCCGCCGGGGCGCGTCTCGCCGCCGCACGTGCTGCGCTCGCGGCTGCTCGCGAGGGAGTCAGCTACACGGAGGTCCGAGCGCCGTACGCGGGCGTCGTGACTCGTCGTCACGTGCAAGTGGGAGAGGCCGTGCGGCCGGGGTCGCCGCTGATGAGTGGCCTGTCGTTGCAGTACCTGCGCGTGGTGGTCCAGTTGCCGCAAAGCCTCGTCGAGCGTGTGCGAGCGATACACAAAGCCGCCGTCTATATTGACGGTCGGCGTGTGGAAGCCACACGTTTGACACTTTCGCCACAAGCGTCCCCGGAATCCACTAGCTTCCTCGTGCGACTCGATTTGCCGGAGAACGCGGCCGATCTCTATCCAGGCATGTTCGTCAAGGCCGCTTTCGTGATCGGCGAAGCAGAGCGTTTGCTGATCCCCGCTGGCGCGCTCGTCGAACGCAGCGAAATGACCGCTGTTTACGTCCAGACGGTCGACGGCAGGTTCGTTTTGCGGCAATTGCGCCTCGGCCACCGCTACGGAGACAAGATCGAAGTGCTCGCGGGCCTCGAGCAAGGCGAGACGATCGTCACCGATCCGCTGACAGCGCTCGAACAGTTGCGCGCTCCCTCGGGCAAACTGCGCAACGACGCGAACTGAGCATGGAGACGCCGCCTCTCGGAATCAGCGGCCGGATTGCGCGCCTGTTCCTCACGAACGAGCTGACGCCGCTGCTGGCTCTGGCGGCAGTGTTGCTCGGTGTCTTCGCCGTGCTGGTGACGCCGCGAGAAGAAGAGCCGCAGATCGACGTCACGATGGCGAACATCATTGTGCCGTTCCCCGGCGCCAGCGCTGCCCAGGTTGAAAGTCTCGTCGCGTCGCCAATGGAGCAGGTGCTCGGCGAGATCGACGGCGTGAAGCACATCTACTCGGTCTCCCGGCCGGGCGCCGCCGTCTTAACGGTTCAGTTCGAGGTGGGTGAGGCGCGCAACGAAGCTATTGTCCGTTTGTACAACGCCGTGTATTCGAATCGCGATTGGCGGCCGGCGGGGCTCGGCGTCCTCGAGCCCATCATCAAGCCCAAGGGTATCGACGACGTTCCGGTGTTGTCGCTGACCTTGTGGACGCGCGACGCGGATCGCGGTGCTCACGAGCTGCGACAGGTTGCACATGCAATTGAGGCGGAGATCAAACGCGTTCCCGGAACACGGAACGTGTACACGATCGGTGGGCCGGATGACACCGTGCACGTGCTGCTCGACCCGCAGCGGTTGGCGGGTCATGGCCTGACGGCTCTCGGCCTCATGCAATCGCTGCAGGCCGCCAATGTCGTGCTCCAAGCAGGCGATCTCGTCGGCGCGACCGGTGTTGCACCGGTTCAGGCCGGAGAATTCCTGGCCCATCGTGACGATGTGGCCGAGGTCGTCGTCGGCCTGAAGAACGGCCAGCCGGTGTACCTGGAAGAGGTCGCCGATGTTCGCGCCGGACCGGATCAACCCCAGCAATACGTGAAGTTCGGTGCCGGCGTGGCCGCGAAAGCCCGAGGCATCGAATCGGCCGGGGATGCTCCCGCGGTCACCATTGCGGTATCGAAGCAGCCTGGCCGCAGCGCCATCGACGTCACCGACCAGGTGATTGCGCGGATCGCGGCGCTGCAGGGCACCTACATTCCGGAAGGCGTTGAAACGACCGTCACTCGCAACTACGGCGATACCGCGAACGACAAGGCTCGGAAGCTGATTCAGAAGCTGATGTTTGCCACGGCGTCCGTGATCGTTCTTGTAATGGTGGCGGTCGGGTGGCGTGAGGCCATCGTCGTAGGGACGGCGGTGATCGTGACACTGGCGGCGACGTTGTTTGCCTCGTGGGCGTGGGGATTCACGATCAATCGTGTTTCGTTGTTTGCGCTGATCTTCTCGATCGGCATTCTCGTCGACGACGCCATCGTCGTCGTCGAGAACATTCATCGCCGCCTGCTGCTCGGCGGTGCGCCTACCGACCAGATCGTTCCGCGCGCCGTCGATGAGGTCGGCGGCCCGACTATCCTTGCCACCTTCACGGTGATTGCAGCGCTTCTGCCCATGGCGTTCGTGAGCGGACTGATGGGTCCGTACATGGCGCCGATCCCGATCAACGCGAGCATGGGGATGCTGATCTCCCTAGCGATAGCGCTCGTGTTTACACCGTGGCTATCGCGCCGGTTGCTTGGCGCACTGCAACCCGCGCCTGGCGGACACAGCGCGGGTCAAGCGCGGCTCGACAGGTTTGCGGAGACCGTGCTCGGCAAGTTTCTCCGCGGCACCGCAAGTCGCAAGTACCGTCATCGTCTGTATGCCGGCATCGGCGTTGCGATCCTCCTGGCCGTTTCGCTGGTGGGCGTGCAGTGGGTCGTCATGAAGATGCTGCCGTTCGACAACAAATCCGAGTTCCAGATCGTGGTCGATATGCCGGAAGGCACGGCGCTCGAGACCACGGCGCGCGTGCTCGATGAGCTCGCTGCGGCCGTTGCAGGCGTCCCGGAAGTGACGGATTACCAGACCTACGCCGGCACGGCTGCGCCGATCAATTTCAACGGCCTCGTGCGGCAGTACTACCTGCGGACGGGTCCGACGGTCGGCGACATCCAGGTGAACCTCACCGATAAGCACAAGCGGGAGCGGCAGAGCCATGAAATCGCTATGGCCGCGCGGCCGATGTTGACGGAGATCGGCCGACGATACGGAGCGACGGTACAAGTCGTCGAGGTCCCGCCCGGTCCGCCCGTGCAGGCTCCGATCGTGGCTGAGATCTATGGACCGTTCTATAACGCGATGCGCACCATCGGACTGCGGGTTCGTGACGTGTTCACTGCGACACCGGATATCGTAGACGTCGATTCAAGCGTCGAAGCCGCCGCCAAGCGCTATATCGTTTCGGTGGACCGGAGCAAGGCTGCGCAGTTGGGCGTCACCCAGGAAGCCGCCGCGCGAACGCTTGCACTTGCGCTCTCCGGTCAGGATGTCACCTACCTCCGCGAAGGCCGGGAGCGTTATCCCGTTCCGGTGCGCCTCGAGTTGCCCGCTGCCGAGAAAGGCGCCTTGGGTGACGTCCTCGCGCTGGAGGTGCCGTCCGCCAACGGCGCGGGAATTCCGCTGTCAGAAATCGTCACCGTCCGAGAGGCGGTTTGGGAAGGCGCGATCTACCACAAGGATCTGCTCCCGGTCGTATACGTCACTGGCGACATGGCGGGCGAGGTCGATAGCCCGCTCTACGGCATGTTCCGGATCATCAGCCGGCTCAAGAGCGGCGGCGAGGCGATCGAGCAGCGCTTCATTACGCAGCCCGCTGATCCGCAAGGGTTCTCGATCAAGTGGGACGGTGAATGGCAGATCACCTACGAAACGTTCCGCGACATGGGGCTCGCGTATTCGGTGGGCCTGATTCTCATCTATCTTTTGGTCGTCGCGCAGTTCAAGTCCTATGTCGTGCCGCTGATCATCATGGCGCCGATTCCGCTGACCATCATCGGGGTGATGCCGGGACACGCATTGCTCGGCGCGCAGTTCACCGCAACTTCGATGATTGGCATGATCGCGCTCGCGGGCATCATNNATGATCGGCATGATCGCGCTCGCGGGCATCATCGTGCGCAACTCCATCTTGCTCGTCGATTTCATCAATCTCGAGGTCGCCGCGGGACGCGAGCTGACCGACGCTGTGATCCGCGCGGCGGCGGTGCGGGCCAAGCCGATCGTTCTCACTGGCTTGGCTGCGATGATCGGCGCCTTCTTCATCGTCGATGATCCGATCTTCAACGGACTCGCCGTGTCCCTGATCTTCGGCATCCTGGTTTCCACGGCGCTCACTCTGATCGTCATCCCGATCCTCTATGCCGGCTATCTGCGTAGGGTCGGAGTCACCACATAAGGAGCCAAGTCATGGCACACGTCATCGTTCTGGGAGCGGGAATCGGCGGCGTTCCGAGCGCCTATGAGTTGCGGAAGCATCTTGGCAAGCAGCATCGAATCACCCTCGTGGGTTCGAACCCGTACTTCGAGTTCACGCCGTCGAATCCTTGGATCGCCGTCGGTTGGCGGAGCCGCGAAGACACGCGCGTGGAGATGGCGGGGCCGCTCGCGAAGCACGACATCCAATGGGTAACCCAGCTCGCGACCGCAATCGATGCCGAGCATTCGAGCCTCACGGTCGCCGACGGAACAGTCCTCAATTACGACTACCTCGTGATCACAACGGGCCCGAAGCTCGCGTTCGACGAGATTCCGGGGTTGGGGCCTGATGGACATACGCAGTCGGTCTGCACGCACACGCATGCCGCCGCCGCTTGGGAGCGTTACCAGGAGTTTCTCAAAAATCCCGGGCCGATCGTCGTGGGCGCGGCTGCGGCCGCCAGTTGCTTTGGGCCCGCCTACGAGTTCGCGATGATCCTCGATGCCGATCTACGCAAGCGCAAACTGCGGGACCGCGTTCCGATGACGTTCGTCACCAGCGAACCGTACATCGGCCACATGGGATTGGGCGGTGTCGGTGACAGCAAGGGTCTCATGGAGAGCGAGTTGCGGCAGCGGCACATCAAATGGATCACGAATGCGAAAATCCTCGGCGTCACCCCCGGACAGATGCAGGTTGCCGAACACGGTGAGGATGGCGCGATAAAAAAGGAACACCAGCTACCGTTTGCTTACAGCATGGTCATCCCGGCGTTTCGCGGCGTGGACCCCGTGGCCGCGGTGCCCGGGCTCTGCAACCCACGCGGTTTTGTGATCATCGACGCGCACCAACGCAGCCCGAAGTACAGAAACATATTTTCGGCCGGCGTGTGTGTCGCGATTCCCCCGGTCGAGGTGACTCCGGTGCCGACGGGCGCCCCCAAGACCGGCTACATGATCGAATCCATGGTCACTGCGCTCTGCAGCAACATCGCCGCTGAAATCCAGGGCAAGCCTGCAGAGGCACGCGCGACCTGGAACGCGATCTGTCTAGCCGATTTTGGTGATACCGGTGCCGCCTTCGTCGCACTGCCGCAAATCCCGCCGCGCAACGTGACTTGGGCCAAGGTCGGCAAGTGGGTTCACCTCGCGAAGGTGGCTTTCGAGAAGTACTTTCTGCGCAAGGTTCGCACCGGCAACGTCGCGCCCGTCTACGAGAAGTACGTTCTCAAGGCGCTCGGAATCGAGCTACTGAAATGACGCTCTTCCCTCAGACGCGAATGGGACGCCTGGCGCTGTTGCTGGGTGCGGTTATGGCGGTCACGCGCGTGGGCGCCGAGACGCTGGAGGATGCGTGGGCCTTGGCCGAAACGCACGATTTCGGGCTCGCCGCTGCGCGCAGCGACGCTGAAGCCGCGGAGCTCAATGCACGGGCAGCGCGAGGGGAGAGATGGCCCGTGCTGATGGCGACGGGTAGCTTCACTCAGCTTCAGGACGCTCCGGCGTTTCGCTTCGGCGCCACCCCGTTGCCGGAGATCTTCAGCCACGACAACTATGTACTGGGTGGGCTGACTGTGAATGTGCCGCTCTACACCGGGGGGCGCATTGCAAGCCAGATTGCGGCGGCCGACGCCGGCGGCAGGGCACGCACTGCGGCCGCCGACGGTGCGCAGAAGGATTTGCGGCTCGCGGTGGCCGAGCACTATGTCGTGGTGCTGCGTGCGGAGCGATCGTTGGCGGTGGCGCAGAGCAATGTAGCGAGTCTTGCCGATTTCTTGCGCGATGTGCAGTCGATGTTCAATCGAGAGGTCGTGCCGCGCAACGACCTCCTGTCTGCGCAGGTCGCACTTGCGAACGCGGAGCAGGTTCGCCTGCAAGCGGCTAATGGCCTCGAGCTTTCACGGGCCGCCTACAACCGGCGCATCGGTCAGCCTCTCGATCGAATGTTTGAGCTCGCCCCCGTGACTTTGGTAACGACGTCGGATCTCTCGAGCCGCTCGCTCGCAGAGCTCGAAGCGAAAGCGCAGGCTTCGCGCGCGGAAATCGCGGTTCTCGAGGCTCAGGGACAGGCTCTGGGTTTTGCAGCCGAGGCCGAACGCTCCCGGCGGTTGCCACAAGTCAGTCTGACGGGAGGGTATCAGTATCTTGAGAATGAAGTGCTGGATCGGCAAAAGTTTGCGATGGTTGGCGTCGACCTGAAGTGGGCGATATTCGATGGCGGGCAGATCCGCAATCGCAGCGACAGTCTCCTTGTCGGTCAGCGCGCAACTGAGCAGAGGCGCGCGGATCTGCGTTCGATGCTGGCGCTGGAAGTGCGGCAGGCTTGGTACAGTCTGCAGGAATCGCGAGCGCGCATGGATGTTGCCCGCGACGCCGTAGAGCAGTCGGAGGAGAACCTTCGGATCGCGACTCAGCAGTACGGAGCGGGCTTGGTCAACAGCACGCGGGTGCTGGAAGCCGAGGCGCTGCGCACGGCCAGCCACAGCAATCGTGAGAACGCTTTGCTTGATGCCGAGGTGGCACGCGTTCGACTCGCGCGAGCCGTGGGAGAGCTTTGAATCAACGGTGAGCGCTGGCGACGTGCGCCTAATCATGAATTCCTCAGGGGGTCAGTGCGAGGAACTCGTGGTGTCCTACCGCGCAGCTGCCGCCATCGGTGGCTGTGACCACGCCTCGGAACCGACCGGCGGGGTTCCACGTGGAGTAGATGCTGGAATTCACCGTCATCCACTTGGATTGATCGTAGTACGGGTTTCTGGCGCGTTCGCGAAGGGACTCCTTGAGCCCGCGCTGCAAAGCCTCCATCTTGCTGCCCGGCAGCGGATCTCTCCACTCCGCCAGCAGGTCATCCGGGACACACACGTTGCTTCCGATGCTGGCTTCAGTCTGGGCCTGCGCTTGCGCGTCGGCGTCAGCTTGTTCCTGAGCAAGCCTTTGGGTTCGCTCCGCTGCAGCTTTCGCGAGTTGCTGCAAGAGCTGGGTGCCTAAGCCCGGTTCGTTGGATTGCTGCGGCTGCTCATCGTTACCGATTCGGCCCGCGATCTGGATCTCTGGACTGGTGGGGGTCGCGGTGACGTCCAAGGAATAATTGCCTTCGTCGCATCTGTGGACGTCAGTGTTCCCCCCGTCGCACCCCGCAGGGCGGGGCTGGATCTTGAGCACGGTGGGGAAGGACGTATATCCGCCCGGATCGTTCGCGTCGCTGCGGAAGGTGGCGCAGTCGAGCACGGCATGCTCGGCGATCCTGTACCTGAAGCTGGTATTGCGAACGCAGAAGCGATCACCAGCGGCGCTGAGGGTGGGGGTTCCGTAGCCGACGGCGCCAAAGTCTGGGAGGCGCGCGGCATGACCGGCGATGAACTGGTTCTGGGAGTTGTAAAAGCCGAATCCGAGATAGGACCAAGCGATTCCTGCGCTCGTGGCGTACTCGCCGACGCCATGATAGACCTGAGTGCACGCTCCGGGTTTGATGCTCAGCCATCCCACCACGTAAAGATCGTCGGTAAAGAGAGCGCGAGGAGTCTCAGTGCCGATAACGACATTGATATCGATCTGCCCTTGGTTGCAGACCGTGACCGTGGCATCACTCGGGCCGGCTTGAGCCTGGGATGCAGCGAAGGCGCATAGTGCGATGAGGAAGACCGAGTTCGCCATGGTTTCCAGAAAGCGGCGAGTATTCATAACGACTCCCTACATCTTTCTATAATTCTGGCGTCGGCAGTGACACTGTCGGGAAGTAGCCACGATAGCGACTTACCTCACGCGTGAGAACTGGGCACTCGACGACTGCCGCGTGCGCGCCAATGTAAAGATTCGGTAAGACCGTGACCTGCCGGCTTTCTACCAACGGTCCCGAGGGGCTACCGCTTCGCGGCTCGCGGCCGTCACGATCCTGTAACAGAACGCCGCCAGAGTGGACCGAGAGTCCAAGAAAAGTTACAGGAGGCTCCTCCATGAGTCTGTCAGTTCTCCTCAAAAATGCTTCACAGGGTATTACCCTTGGATGCGCGACCCTGTTGATGGTGAGCGTTGGTCACGCTGCCGAGATCACCGGCGCCGGCTCGACGTTCGTCTACCCTCTCCTGTCGAAATGGTCCGCCACCTACAACGAGAAGACGGGCAATCGAGTCAACTATCAATCGATCGGCTCTGGAGGCGGCATCGCGCAGATCAAAGCGGCCACCGTGACGTTTGGCGCGTCCGACATGCCGCTAAAGCCCGATGAGCTTCAAGCCGCAGGGCTCGTGCAATTTCCAGTGGTGATCGGCGGCGTCGTGCCGGTCGTCAACGTGGAAGGCATCAAACCCGGCGAACTTAAATTCACCGGTCCCATCCTGGCCGATATCTTTCTGGGAACAATTGCGAAGTGGAACGATGCCGCGATCGCGGGCATCAACCCGGGCGTTAAGCTGCCTGATCAAAAAATCACGGTCGTGCATCGCTCGGACGGATCGGGCACGACGTTCAACTGGGTCAATTACCTCTCCAAGGTCAGTAGTGACTGGAAGACGAAAGTGGGCGAAGGGACGTCGGTCAGCTGGCCGGCCGGAGTTGGCGGCAAAGGCAACGAAGGGGTCGCCGCATACGTAAACCAGATCAAGGGATCGATCGGCTACGTCGAGCTGGCCTATGCCACCGCGAACAAAATGGCCTACGCAGCGGTGAAGAACAAGAACAACGAGTTCGTCCAGCCCGCGGCGAAGGGCTTCCAAGCTGCCGCGGAGCAGGTGAACTGGACGGAGCAGCCCGATTTCTATCAGATCATTACCGACGCACCTGGCGCAGGGTCTTGGCCGATTGCCGCGACCGTGTTCGTCATGATGTACAAAGAGCCCAAGGACGCGCAGCGCTCGAAGGACGCCATTGCGTTCTTTAAGTGGGCGCTCGAAGAAGGGCAATCCGACGCGCAGTCGCTCGACTACATCCCCCTGCCAGGCACTCTCGTGAAGCAGATCGAAGCGTCCTGGGCCAAGAACATTCACTAACGTTAACGAAGCCCGCCGACGGAGGTCGCACGCCGAGTCGACCTCCGTTCTCGGCACAGGCCGAATGCTATGGCATCACCGCAGGCGTTGGAGCTGAGCCCTGTCGATCTGCAAGGCCGTCGCGAGCGACGCGATCGATTGCTGGACACGGTGTTTCGCTATGCCGTGACCGTGTGTGCGGTCTTCGTGCTGATTTCGCTGCTCGGGGCCGCGTTCTCGATGTTGTGGGGCGGGCGGCTGGCGTTCTCGACGTTTGGGTGGCGCTTTCTCTGGAGCCCCGAGTGGGACGCGGTTCAGAAAAACTTCGGCGCGTTAGTGCCCATCTACGGCACTCTGGTCACGGCGCTGATCGCAATGATCATTGCTGTGCCGGTGAGCTTTGGCATCGCGTTTTTCCTCACCGAGATCGCGCCGCCGTGGATGCGTGCGCCGGTGGCGGCGGCCGTGGAGCTCCTGGCAGGTATTCCGTCCATCATCTACGGCATGTGGGGCTTGTTCGTATTCGTGCCGTTCATGGGCGAGCACGTGGCCCCGTGGCTCGACGAGCATGTCGGTCCGCTGCCGCTGATCGGTCCGCTTTTTCAGGGTCCGCCGATCGGATTGGGCATGCTCACGGCCGGCATCGTCCTCGGGATCATGGTGATCCCTTTCATTTCATCGGTCATGCGCGAAGTGTTCAATACGGTACCGGTGCATTTGAAAGAGTCTGCCTACGCGGTCGGCAATACGACTTGGGAAGTGGTGTGGGATATCGTCCTGCCGTATACGCGGTCGGCCGTCATCGGGGGCGTGTTCCTGGGATTGGGACGGGCGTTGGGCGAAACGATGGCCGTGACGTTCGTGCTCGGCAACGCGCACCAACTATCGCTGTCGCTTCTGGAGCCTGGTAACTCGATTGCCGCCACGATCGCCAACGAGTTTACGGAGGCAGACTCCGCTATCTATCTCTCGTCGCTGATCGCGCTCGGGTTCTTGCTGTTCATCGTGACCTTCATTGTGCTGGCGATCGCGCGGTTCATGCTGTCGAGGTTGGCCCTGCGTGCAGGGAAGATCACATGACGCGCTGGCAGCGGCGCCAATTTACCGACTACGTCGCCAAGGCGCTTGGAGTAGTGGCGACGGCGTTCGGCCTGTTCTGGCTGGCGTGGATTCTGTGGACAACCGTGAGCAAAGGTCTACCAGCTCTCAAATGGGGCCTTGTTACGCAGATGACGCCCCCGCCAGGCGCCGACGGCGGGTTGCTGAACGCGTTCGTAGGCAGCGCCGTGATGTGTGGTCTGGCGGTTCTGATCGGCACTCCCATCGGCATCGGCGCGGGTACGTACTTGTCGGAGTACGCGCGCCACACAAAGCTCGGCGCCGCGATCCGCTTCATCAACGACATCCTGCTGTCGGCGCCATCGATCGTGATCGGGCTCTTCGTCTACGAGCTCATGGTTCGTCCGATGGGGCATTTCTCGGCGTGGGCGGGGGCGGTTGCGCTGGCCTTCATCGTATTGCCCGTCGTCGTGCGCACGACCGATGAAATGTTGCAGTTGGTGCCGACGACGATGCGCGAGGCGGCGCTCGCGCTCGGCGTGCCCCAGTGGAAGATCATCCGTCAGGTACTTTATCGCGCAGCACTCTCGGGCATCGTCACCGGAATATTGCTGGCATTGGCGCGCATATCCGGTGAGACGGCGCCCGTGCTGTTCACGGCCCTCAACAATCAATATTTGACCAGCAGTCTCAATGAACCGACCGCGAACGTGCCGGTCGTCATTTTCCAATACGCGCTCAGTCCCTATGAGTTCTGGCATGCGCTCGCCTGGGCAGGCGCGTTCGTCGTCACGATGTTGGTGCTGGTGTTGGGGTTGACCTCTCGATGGCTGATCGCGCGCGGAAAAATGACGAATGAATAACGTAGATGACCCTGTCGACCCTCTTTCGGTGACTGCCGAACGTGCCTCCAACGGGTTGCTCGAGGCGCCAGCAAAAATCGCCGCGCACAATCTAAACTTCTACTACGGAGAGTCGCGTGCGCTGAAAGACATCGAACTCGTCATCAAGGAAAAACGAGTCACCGCGCTCATCGGCCCCTCTGGCTGCGGTAAATCGACGCTGCTTCGCATCTTCAATCGCATGTACGCCATTTACCCCAAGCAGCGAGCAGAAGGTCAGGTGCTGCTCGACGGCGAGAACGTGCTCGATGCGCGCTATCCCGTCAACCGCCTGCGGACCAAAGTGGGTATGGTCTTTCAGAAACCAGTGCCGTTCCCAATGTCGATTTACGACAACGTTGCCTACGCGCTGCGGCACTATGAGAAGCTCACGCGCCGGCAAATGGACGAGCGCGTGGAAGAGGCGTTGAAGAGCGCCGCACTTTGGCGCGAGGTCAAAGACAAGCTGAGTCATAGCGCGCTGGGCCTGTCCGGCGGCCAGCAGCAACGTCTGTGCGTTGCGCGCGCCGTGGCACTGAAACCCGAAGTTCTGCTGCTCGATGAGCCTACGTCCGCGTTGGACCCCATCTCCACCGCTAGCATCGAGCAGCTGATTGACGACTTGAAGGCCGACTACACCGTATTGATCGTCACGCACAACATGCAGCAAGCGGCGCGCGTATCTGAGTTCACGGGTTTCATGTTCCTCGGCGAGTTGATCGAGTTCGGAGTTACCAGCGACATATTTACGCACCCGACCAACGCAAAGACCGAAGCCTATATCACCGGTCGTTTTGGTTGATTCGCTAGCAGGAGACGCACTGTGACTAATTCGCATATCGTGAAGGCGTTCGACGAGGAGCTGAACTCGCTCACGAGGAACGTCAAGACGATGGGAGAGTTCGCCGCTGCACAGTTCGTCGACGCGATTCGAGCGCTGCTGCACGGCGATTGGTCGCTCGCGCAGCGAGTCATCGATCAAGATCGACGCCTCGACGCGCTGCGCATTGAGCTGTCGACCGGTGCGGCGACGGTCATTGCCCGCCGCCAGCCCATGGCAACCGACTTGGACGAGGTGCTCGCAACGTTCCGGATTGCGGAAGATCTGGAGCGCATTGGTGACCTCGCCAAGAACATCGCTAAGCGGGCCACGACCGTGTCGAGTGGCCAGTTTCCAGACGACGTGGTGGCGAGCATGGACCAGCTAGCAGCGCTGGCCTCGCGCCACCTTGAAGCAGCGTTACAGACGTTCTTCACGCGCGACGCCGCTCGAGCCATGGTGGTGCGCGAGCAAGACGAACAGATCGACACGCTTCATACAGCGCTGTTCGGCGAGTTGGTGGCGCGGCTCAGCGCGGACCCCGCGCAGGCCGTCGGCCTCGTCCATCTGCTGTTTTGCGCGAAGAACGTCGAGCGTATCGGGGACCACGCAACCCACATCGCCGAAGCGGCGTATCAGATTGCGACGGGCCGCCTACCCGAAGCTGAGCGCCGGCGCCTCGATCAAAGCAGCACGATGGCAAGCACCGATGCAAAAGCCGAGTCCACCAAGCCACCGGGCCGCTGAGTCCTCCGCGCGATCGCGCGACGCGAACGCGCGGTCTGTGGATGTGCCCCACGGGGCGCGTAACACGTCGGTAACGCGAACGTAAAAGGACTGCAACGACGCGATGTTGGACTAGTGAAAGCTCGGCTTGGGTTCGCCATGAGTCACTCCGTCCTCCTTGTCCACTCCGACGAACGACTGCGCGAGGTTGCGCGACAGTCGCTCGAGGCGGCGGGCTGCTTCGTCGCCGAGGCTGCCGATCTGATAGCCGGATCGCGGTTGGCTCGCGCCGCTAGTCCCGATTTGCTGTTACTACAGTGGACGGACCATCGGCTGCTGCGTGACGCGCTCGACCGTCTCCGCGACGAGCCGGCCACGAGTCAAAGCCGCGTCGTCGTCTGGGCGGGCAGAGCCGAGATTCGGGACGCCATCAATGCGCTGGACTTCGGTGCGGACGATTGCCTGGCGATCCCGTTCGAAAGTGCCGAACTCGTGGCGCGGATCAATGCCTGTCTGCGGCGCCCCGCCGCCGGCGCCCGGTCGGACCAACTGGCGGCGGGCCCCCTGGTGCTCGACAAAGCGGGTCATTGTCTGTGGCTCCACAATCGGCCGATCGAGCTGGCGCCGGCGGAGTTTCGGTTATTGGCATTCTTTCTCGAGAACGCCGGCCGCGTGTTCGGGCGCGGCGAGTTACTGCGCCGCGCGTGGCCGCGCGCAATCAAAGCGGGAGATCGGACCGTCGACGTGCACGTGCGCCGGCTCCGCGAGCACCTCGAGCCGTTCGGATTGCAGGAGTTGATCCAGACCGTGCGTGGCTTCGGTTATCGTTTCGGTGAGCCGGCTCGCCTGGGTTTGGCTCGGTCTGCTTCTTCGCGAGCGGCCGGTGACCCCGACGCTCGTAACAGAGCAGGGCCCACAGGCTCATGAGGGTCGATGCGTTTGCGATCCGTGTGCAGCCGCACGCGCAACTCCGTCACTGAGCCTGCGAACGTTGCCGTAAAGGCTCAGTAGCCTCCGTGCCATCTCACGGCTCGACCACCGCGCGCCGACGAAGTCACGCCCGGCAGCTGCGAGCGCCGCCCGCAGATCCGGCTGCGTCAGCACACGTGTGACCGCGGCGGCGAATTCGTCGACTTCTTCTGACACGACGATCGCGCCCGCGGCGCCTCGCAATACTTCCTTCGTGCCAAGGACGGCTGTCGACACGACGGGAACGCCGAGCGC
>PMCP01000107.1 GCA_003155415.1 Gammaproteobacteria bacterium
AACGGCGCTATCGGCATTTTCAATCCGACCTATGCGGCATTCACCGCCACCGCCTTCAAGGTGACCGGAGTCGCAGCGGCCTACGCGCAGCAAGGCATCAGCAGCTTCTCGCCTCGCGAGGGTCGTGTGGGCACGGTGGTGACGCTGTATGGCAGCGGGTTCTTGGGCTCGAATGTGGCTTGGGTCGGCGCGGCGCACAACGCCGCGGTGCGAGTCGTCAGCGACACGCAGGTGCAGGTGACGATTCCCGCGGGAGCGACTACCGGCGCCATCGGGATCTTCAATCCCACGCATGCGGCCTTCACGCCGACCTCGTTCGGGGTGCAGTAGCGCTGGGTCGTTTCACTGCCTGCGGAGTGGAGCCAATCGTCGGTTCGCGGCGCGCCAGTGTCGGTGCGCTGGCACGCTTACTACGCGAGCGCTTGCGGGCGGCGCCCCGCTGTATGCAATCATTCGGCCAATGACTTCCTCTCACGTGTGGTTGCCGTACAGGCAGATGAAGACGGCGCCGCCGCCGCAGGTCGTCGAGCGTACGGATGGCGTGCGTCTGTATCTCGCGGACGGGCGCGAGCTGATCGATGGCGTCGCGTCGTGGTGGACGGCGTGCCACGGATACAATCATCCGCATATTCGCGCGGCCGTTGCCGGGCAGCTCGAGCGAATGCCCCACGTGATGCTCGGCGGGTTCGTACACGCGCCGGCGGAAGACCTCGCACGACGGCTGGCGGCGCTCCTGCCTGGCGAACTCGACCATGTGTTCTTCTCGGAGTCGGGGTCTGTCGCGGTCGAAGTCGCGATGAAGATTGCGCTGCAGTACCGGTTCAATCGCGGCGAGCCGACGCGCACGCGGTTCGTGAGTTTTCGCCACGGTTATCACGGCGACACGTTCATGGCCATGTCGGTGTGCGATCCCGACGAGGGCATGCATCAGCTGTTCGGCGGCGTGCTGCCGCGCCAACTCGTGCTGCCGTTGCCTACTACGCCCAAGCTGGCGGCCGAATTCGAGAGCGCAGTGGCTGCGCACGCGCACGAGCTCACGGCCGTGATAATGGAGCCTCTCGTGCAGGCGGCGGGCGGAATGAAGTTTCATTCGGCGGACGTTCTCGCGCAGATCGCCCAAGTCGCGCGACGTTTCGATCTGCTGTTGATCTTCGACGAGATCGCCACGGGGTTCGCTCGTACGGGCACGATGTTCGCGGGCGAGCAGGCCGGCATCGCGCCGGACATCATCACCCTGTCGAAGGCGCTGACCGGCGGCACGCTGCCGCTTGCGGCCACCGTGGCAAGCGCCTCGGTCTATGAAGCATTTCTGTCCGACGACGCGAGTCGCGCGCTGATGCACGGCCCCACCTATGCCGGTAACGCGCTTGCGTGCGCCGCCGCCAATGCGTCGCTCGATCTGTTCGAGACGGAGCCGCGGTTGCAGCAAGTGGCCGCGATCGCTGCGCAGCTCGCTAGCGGCTTGCAAGCCTGCCGGCGGCTAGCCGGTGTGAGGGATGTGCGTGTGAAGGGTGCGATCGGCGTTGTTCAGCTAGAGAAATCGCCGCAGCTCGACGCGCTACGGCAACGATTCTTGGCGCACGGCGTGTGGGTGCGGCCGTTCGGCGACGTGGTGTATCTGATGCCGCCGCTCGTGATCGGCAGCGACGACCTCGCGCGGCTGATCGCCGCGGTGTACGACGTGCTAGTCGAGGCTTCCGCCGCCGGCGAGCTCTAGAACCCCGAGCTGTTCGGCGGCGGCGGCTTGCCCAGGTTCGCGTACCGGTTCGGGATGAAGTCACCCGTGATCATCTCGTGATACGAGAGGCCGGGGCCCACCATCGGGTACACGCCGGCTTCGGGATCGATCACGACCTCGAGGAACGCCGGGCCTTTGAAGCTCAGGAACTCCTCGACGACGCGCGGCACATCGGCCTTCGCTTCGAGGCGTTTCGCGAACGCGAAGCCGTCGGCCTGTGCCGCCTTGACGAAGTCTTTCTTGCGCAGCGATTTGTCGCTCGAGGCGAGCCGGCCTTTGAAGAACAGCCGCTGCCACTGCATGACCATGCCGTCGCCGAAATTGTTCAGCACCATGATCTTGATCGGCAGGCCGTACGTGGTGACCGTCTCCATCTCACCTAAGTTCATGCGGATGCTCGCATCGCCGTCGACGTCGATGACGAGCTTATTGCGGCACGCGAACTGCGCACCAATGGCCGCGGGCAGGCCAAAACCCATCGTGCCCATGCTGCCGGAGGTGAGCCACTGACGCGGCTCGCGGAAATCGCAGTATTGCGCAGCCCACATCTGGTGCTGGCCGACGCCGCTCGTGATGATGGCTTCGCCCTTCGTGATGCGATTCATCTCTTCCATGACGTACTGGGGCTGAATCAGCGTGCTCGCGCGGTCGTAATTCAATCCGTACGTGGCCTTCAGCTGCTCGATCTCTGTGTGCCAATCATCGAAAGCTGCGTTGAATCCCGTACGACGGCCGTACGCGACGAGCGCGTCTAGCGCGTTCGGCAACAGGCCCACGTGATGCCAGTCGGCGTGCTTGACCTTGTGGATCTCCGACGGATCGATGTCGAAGTGCACCACGCGTTTCGCCTTCGGCGCGAACTTCAGCGGTGCGCCGGCCACGCGATCGTCGAACCGCGCACCGATCGCGATCAGCAGGTCGCAGTCATCGACCGCGTAGTTCGTGCTGGCCGAGCCGTGCATGCCGAGCATGTGCAAGGACAGCGGGTGCTTCGTGTCGAAGCCGCCGAGGCCCATCAGCGTGCTCGCAACTGGAATCTTGTAGGTGTTGGCAAGCGACCGCAGCGCGGCGCTCGCGTTGCCGTTGATCACGCCGCCGCCGGCGTAGATCAGCGGCCGCTTGCTCTCAGCCAGCATGCTGAAGAACTGCTGACAGCGAGCTTCGGTCAGGACGTTGCTCTCGACCTCGACCTGTCGCTGCCGATAGCCGGCGATCGGCAAATGACTCTCGCCGCGGAACGTGCCTTTCCAGTTCTGCACGTCTTTTGGCACGTCGACCACGACAGGCCCCGGGCGGCCCGTGCGCGCGATGTCGAACGCAGTACGCATGGTGGCCTCGAGACGCGTGGGATCCGTCACGAGGAACACGTGCTTGGCCACGGAGCCCATGATGGCCGTGACCGGTGCTTCCTGGAACGCATCGCTGCCGATCGCACCCGTGGACACCTGGCCGCAGATCACGACGATGGGGATCGAGTCCGCCATGCAGTCTCGAACCGGCGTCACGCAATTCGTGGCGCCCGGGCCGGACGTGACGATCACGACGCCGACGCGACCGCTCGCGCGCGCGTAGCCGGCCGCCATGAACCCCGCGCCCTGCTCATTGGCCGGGACGATCAGCGGCATGGGCTCGGCGCCGTTGCGACGGTGGTCCTCGTTGTAGCGGAACACGGCGTCGTACGTCGGCAGGATCGCGCCGCCGCTGTAGCCGAAGATCGTGTCGACACCCTCGTCGGCTAATACCTGGACGATCATGTCCGCGCCCGTCATGGCTGCGCCGGCCAGCGGATGCGACCGGGTGATCTTCGGTTGAGTCAGGGTATCCATGGTCGGTAGCCGGGGTCGTTACGCGCTGAAATAAAGCGCCGCCACCCGAGTTTTGACGAAAAGAGAATTCATTGCAATAGCTTTTGTTCTACGCCAACATGGTGGGCTCTCGTGCGCCGGGCTTTCAGATCATGCGACATATCATTTCCATCCTGCTGCAGAACGAGGCAGGCGCGCTCGCCCGAGTTGCGAACCTGTTCTCTTCGCGCGGCTACAACATCGAGAGTCTGAACGTCGCGCCGACCGCCGATGCGACCGTATCGCGCCTCACGCTCGTGACAACCGGTGAGAATCCGATCATCGAGCAGATCACGAAGCAGCTCAGCAAATTGGTCGATGTCGTCGAGATCGCGGATATGACCAGTGCCGATCACATCGAACGCGAGCTCGCGCTCTTCAAGCTGCGCGTCGTGAACGGGGACGGCGGCAAGCTCACGAGCGTGCTCGAGCAGTTCGACGCTCGCGTCCTGAGCGACACGCAGGATCAGTACACGGTTCAGATCGTCGGCGGCAGTCAGGAGATCGACCGGTTCCTGAAACGCGTAGCGGGGATCACGGACATCATCACGTTGGTGCGCAGCGGTGCGATGGCCGTATCGCGCGGCGCCTCCGTGCTAGAGCGAGGCTGAACCGCGCCGCTCGCGCGGCACGGGCAGTACCCGATGAGCACCGCAGTCTCCATCACGCACGCGGAACGGCTCGCCAACGCTCGCAAGGTCGTCATTAAGATCGGCTCCGCGCTATTCGTCGACCAGCAGACCGGCGCGCTCGATCGCGCGTGGCTTGAAGGTGTCTGCGCCGACGTCGCCGATCTCAAGCGCGGTGGGAAAGAAGTAGTCATCGTGTCGTCCGGCGCGGTGGCCCTCGGACGTCGCGAGCTCAAGATCGATCCGCGGCGGCTCGAGGAGAAACAGGCCGCGGCGGCCACGGGCCAGATACTGCTCGCGCACGCGTACCTCGAAATCCTCCGCAGCTTCGGCCTCACGGCGGCACAGGTGTTGCTGACGATCGACGACAGTGAGAGCCGTCGCCGGTATTTGAACGCCAGTGCAACATTGTCGACGTTGCTCGGCTACGGCGCCGTTCCCGTCGTGAACGAGAACGACACCGTCGCCACGCAGGAGCTGCGTTACGGCGACAACGACCGGCTCGCAGCGCGCGTCGCGCAAATGGTCAGCGCCGACTGCCTCGTGTTGCTGTCGGACGTCGATGGCCTGTACACCGCCGACCCGCGGCACGATGCCAATGCGCGCTATGTGGAAGAAGTCACGGACTTCACGCGCGAGCTCGTCGACATGGCCGGCGGGCCTGGCTCGAGCCACGGCTCCGGCGGCATGCGCACGAAGATCGAGGCCGCGCGTATCGCGATGGGGGCCGGCTGCCGCATGTGCATCGCGACGGGCCGAATTGCGCGGCCCATCAGCGCGTTGCTTGCGGGCGGCAAGGCCACGTGGTTTTTGCCGAGTGCGACACCCGGGGCCGCGCGCAAGCAGTGGATCGCGGGCACGTTACAACCGAAAGGAGCCGTGCGCGTGGACGCGGGCGCGGAGCGCGCTCTACTCGGCGGGCGCAGCCTGCTACCGGCAGGCGTCACGAGCGTCGACGGCCAGTTCGAGCGCGGCGATGCGGTCAGCGTGCTGGCGGCCGATGGCCGCGAGCTCGCGCGAGGTCTCGTGGCGTATTCCGGCGAGGAGGCGCGATCGATCGCGGGCCGCAAATCGGCCGAAATCGCGCAAGTCTTGGGATACAGCGGGCGCGATGAGATCATCCATCGCGACGACTTGGTTCTTTTGGGCGCGGGTAAGCAGTCATGAGCACCGCCGAGCGCAACATTCCTCAAACGCTTCTCGAGCAGATGCTGGAAGTCGGTCGTGCCGCGCGTGCGGCCGCGACCGAGCTCGCGCAGGCGCCGGCAAGCGTCAAACGCGCTGCGCTCGAGACGGCGGCGCGCGAATTGCGCGCCGCGCGCACAGCGGTGCTGCGCGCCAACGCCGAAGACGTAGCGGAAGCCAAGGCGCGCGGTCTGTCGAATGCGATGCTGGATCGACTCGCGCTCGACGAGAAGCGCCTGGAAGCCACAGCCGTCGGACTCGAAACGGTTGCAGCGCTCGAGGATCCGGTCGGTCAAGTCATCTCCACATGGCAGCGCCCGAACGGGCTTTCGATCTCGCGTGTGCGTGTGCCGCTCGGCGTGATCGGCATCATCTACGAGAGCCGGCCCAATGTGACGGCCGACGCCGCGGCGCTGTGCCTGAAGAGCGGCAACGCGTGCATTCTCCGTGGCGGCTCGGAGAGCGCGCGCTCGAGCGCCGCGATTCATGCGTGCTTGCGTCGCGCACTCGTGCAACACGGCTTGCCCGAGACGGCGATCCAGATGGTGCCGACGCAGGATCGCGACGCGGTCGGCATCATGCTGCGCGACATGGCAGCGTATATCGACGTGATCGTGCCGCGCGGCGGCAAGAGTCTCGTCGCTCGCGTGCAGCAGGATGCCCGCGTGCCGGTCATGGCGCATCTCGAGGGCATTTGCCACACGTACGTGCACGCGGGCGCGGATCTCGCGATGGCGCGCAGGATCGTCGTGAATGCGAAACTGCGCCGCACGGGTGTGTGCGGCGCGACGGAGACGGTGCTGATCGATCGCGCGTGCGCGGCTACGCATCTCGCGCCGATCGTCGGCGACCTGTTGGACAAGGGCTGCGAGGTTCGCGGCGACGTGCCGACGCAAGCGAGCGATCGGCGCGTGAAGGCCGCGGCCGACAGCGACTGGGGCCAGGAATTCCTGGAAGCGATCGTCGCGATCCGCGTGGTCGATGGTCTCGACGAGGCGCTCGCGCACATTCGTCGCTACGGCTCGGCGCACACGGACGCGATCATCACGAACGACTCAGCCGCCGCGGAGCGATTCCTGAACGAGCTCGACAGCGCAATCGTGCTGCACAACGCGTCGACGCAGTTTGCCGATGGCGGCGAATTCGGCATGGGGGCGGAGATCGGCATCGCCACCGGCAAGATCCACGCGCGCGGTCCGGTCGGCGCCGCCGAACTCACCAGCTATAAATATGTCGTCCGCGGCACGGGCCAGATACGGCCGTAGCGTCGGCTTTGCTCGCCTGATGCCAACCTGGCCGGCGAGCCCGCAGTCAACATTGCGCGCATGAGTCAACCCGCCGCCACGTTCGAGCTGATCGTGATCGGCGCAGGGATTAACGGCGCGGCGATTGCGCGGGAGGCTGCGCTCGCCGGTGTGAAGGTGCTCGTGGTCGAGCGTGGCGATGTTGGCGGTGGGACGAGCAGCGCGTCGTCGCGGTTGATTCACGGGGGGTTGCGCTACCTCGAGTATCTTGAGCTTGGGCTCGTGTACGAATCGCTGCACGAGCGCGAGCGATTGCTGCGGCTCGCGCCGCATCTCGTGGCGCCGCTGGAGCTCGTGATTCCGGTGTACCGGGGCGCGCGACGTCCGCGGTGGCAGATTGGGGTCGGGCTCGCGCTGTATGACCTGCTGTCGATCGGGCGGTCGGTGCCGGGGCGCACGATGCTCCGCCGCGATCAGCTGCTTGCGCGCATGCCGGGATTGAATTCGAACGAACTTGTTGGTGGTGCCAGCTACTACGACGGCCAGGTGCGGTATCCGGAGCGGCTCGTTGTCGAGAATCTGCTCGATGCCGTCGCGAATGGCGCAGTGCTGAGGACGAGGGCGCGCGTCACTCGCGTGTGCGTCGACAGCGGCCGTGCGGTCGGTGTCGAATGGCAGGCGGCGGACGGCGCGTCGGGTGGCGCGGCGGCGCCCCTGATCGTGAACGCGGCCGGACCCTGGGTCGACGAAGTGCTCGGGCCGATCCAGCACACGCGTTTGCTCGGCGGCACCAAAGGCAGCCACGTGATCGTGCCGCCGTTTCCCGGCGCACCCCGCACCGGCGTGTACGTGGAAGCGGCTGCGGACGGGCGGCCGTTCTTCATCCTGCCCTGGAATGATTTGCTGCTCATTGGCACGACGGACGAGCGCTTCGACGGCGATGCGGAAGCGGCTGCCATTGATGCGCACGAGATCGCGTACCTCACGAGCGAAACGGAACGCGTATTCCCCGCTGCTGCGGGTCTCGCGGCCCGCCTGCTGTACACGCACACCGGGGTTCGCCCGCTGCCCTGGCAGCCGCGGGGCGCCACGGGCGCAATCACGCGTCGCCACGTCATTCGGCGGCATCGCGCGGCGCGCGGTCTGTATTCCGTGGTGGGCGGCAAGCTTACGACGCACCGCGCGCTGGCCGAGGACGTGCTGCGCAAGATTCGAGGCGAATTGCCGCGGCCCATCTCCGGACACCCGACTCGCACGCGGCCGTTGCCCGGTGCGCTCGATGCGCCGGCGCGCGACGCGTTGCTGGCGGAAATCGGCGCGCGGCTCGGCCCGGCGCAGGCGCAGCGCTTGTGGCATGTGTATGGCAGCGCCGCAGTAGAGATCGCAACGCTCGCGTTGCGCCCCGATCTCGCCGTGCAACTCGACGCGATCAGCGGCGTGCTCGTGGCTGAGCTCGTCTACTCGATCGAGCGCGAATGGGCTGTCACGCTCGAGGATCTGCTGCAGCGTCGCTGCATGGCGGGACTCTGCGCCGATTTCGGTGTTGGCGCGGCCCGTGGTGCAGCCGCCGCGCTCGTGCGGCTCGGGATCTGGGACGCTGCGCGCGCGGCGACAGAACTCGACGCCTATCGGGCCTTGGCCGCTCGTCACTACGTCGCGGCGTCAGTGCTCGTAGCGCTCTAGCTGCCGATCGTGACCGGTGCGGGCGGTTGCACGTCGACCGCGGGCAGTGTGATCACGGGAGTCGCGCCGTTCAAAGAATCGCGGATGCCGGCGGTGGGAGCAGCAACGCGGCGCTTCGACGCGTGGACTACGCCGACGCCATGAAGAAACGTCGAGAATCACGAAGGTGGCTGAAGACGAAGTGTCCGCAGCCAACGAGAATCAGGGCTTCTGCTCGACGGCCTCGAACTTCAGGGTCGGGCGATCACCGCTGCGCGAGTACAGATGCTCGCTGGCCATGTCGGCCAGCGCCTTGTCGCGCTCCTGGCGTGTGCCGAACCAATGGTGACGTTCCCACGTATTGCCGATCAGGCGGGCAAACGTGTCGGTCGAGCGAATGCTGACGCGAATCCCGTAGGGCGTCGGCAAGTCGAGCGGTTGGGCGAGATTGTGTGCGTGGCAAATGTCCATCGCGGAATAGTAGCCGAGGCGTTGGCCAAGAGGGAGCCGGTAGCGAGTTCTATTTTTCTTATCTTTCCGTCGGGCCGACACGGTTGCGCCAACCGAGCACGCCTCGCGTGAGCGCGTGGTACGCGGGTTTCCACCAGACTCGCCAGAGCTGCGTGGGCCAGGGTCGAGTCGCAAGTATTCGGCGCTGCCGTGCAGTGAGGCTGCCCGGAACATACGTCCGCTTGTGCTTCAGCAGATGCCGCAAATCCTCGTGCGCGAGATAGCGAAACCAGAAGCCGCGCCTGCGCGACCGCACCGCGAGTTGAAAGTCCACGAGGCCGGGCAGGTCGCCTGGCGCCCTAAGCCAATTCGCTTCCTTGGCCAGATCGTTGTGTGTGACGCCCGCGCGATGCAGCGCNNGACGCCTCGCGCGCGGCGAGCCGGCGCGCGAGCCAGCGCAAACCCCGTCGCGCGGTGCGTGTGTCGCGCTCGATCGTGGTCGCGGCGTCGTCGTCGACCAGCCGGATCGTGCCGAGCGCGTCGCGCTTGAGCTCTCGTGGCGGCATTCGTTCCGGGAAGCATGTGTTGCGCTGCTACAATCGTACTGCATGTCGAAAGCGATCCACGGCACAGAGTTCTACGTGGTCGGCGGCCCCGTCCAGCCGGATCGCTCCTGCTACGTCGAACGCCCCGCGGACGCTGCACTGATGGCGGCTGTTCGAGCTCGCCATCTCTGCTGCGTGCTCGGCGCACGCAGCATCGGCAAGTCGAGCCTCGTACACCGCGTCGCACGCCGGCTCCGCGACTCGGGAGAGCTCGTCGCGGTCGTCGATCTCGTGCAAATCGGGGTGCTCGCGGAACGCAGCTCCGGGCGCGGGTGGGGTTTGGGCGTAGCCGAGCGGGTCGCGCACGAGCTCGAGCTCGATGCCGACGTCGGCCCCTGGTGGCGCGCGAACAAGAAAGACGAGAGCGAGCGGCTCGCCGAGTTCTTCTGGCGCGTCGTGCTCGCCAACACCACGGCGCCGATCACGCTGTTCTTCGATGGGCTCGGCGCCGCGGCCACGGAGCAGCCGTTCGCGCGCGAGCTGCTCGCCGCGTTGCAGAGCTGCTATGCGCGTCGGCCGGCCGAGCCGGATTTCAAACGTTTGAGCGTCGTGCTGGTCGGCAGTACGTCGCGTCGTGCGTTGGCCGGCAGCGAACGCACTTCGCTCTGGGCCGCGGCGCAAGTCATCGAGCTCGACGATTTTTCCGAAGCGGAGTCGTACACGCTCGCAGCCGGATTCGGCGGCGAGCCCGAGGTTGCGCAGGCGCTGATGGATCGCGTGATCGTCTGGACCGGCGGCCATCCGTATCTGACCCAGAAAGTCGCTCGTAGCGTGATCCGGAAGGGCGGCAAGCTCGAGGACGTCGAGCGCGTCGTGCGCGAACAGCTGCTCGCGCCTGGCCTCGCCGAATCCGATCCGCTGCTGAGCTTTGTGCACGCCTGGATCACGGCGAAGGCGCCCGGAGCACGCCGAGCCGCGAAGCTTCTGCGCCGTCTCGCGCGCGGCGGCAAAGTCACCGCGCCGGCCGATCTCGCGGTGCAGGAACGCTTGCAGCTGTCAGGGGTCGTCGCGATCGACGAGCAGCGCCAGCTCGCATTTCGCAACCGGATCTTCCGCGAGCTGGTCGGGCAGTGGGTCAAGNNCGCGGACCTGCGCTCCGTCGACGCCGCGTATGCAAGGTTGCACGCGCTGCCGGGCTTCGCCGAACGCGCCGAGCGCTTGTTCGCGACGGCGCTCGCGCGCCAGAGCGCAACTGTGCGCACCGTGGCAGAAGTTGCTGCGATCGACACGCGCTTACGCGGTTTGTCAGATCAAGACGAAGCGGCGGACGGTCTGTTAGCGGCGTTCTGGCTGCGGCGGGCCAGTGAAGCGTCGCACGCGGAACAGCGCGACGCCGCATTGCTGCTCGCCCTGCGGGCGGCGGAGCTGCCGGCGGCGCCAGCGTCTGCGGGCGGTATGCTGGCCGAACTCGTCGGCGCCGACTATCCGCATCTCGAGCGCGCGCTGCACTTGGCCGCTGCGCCGATCACGTGGCGTATGCAGTTCGGCCAATCGACGTTGGTGGCGCTCGATGCGGATCGGCAACTGCAACGCGCGCCGCTCGGCGAAAGCTCTCCGCTCGACGCTTCCGGCAGCGCGCCGGTGCGTCTCACAGCGTTGCAACACGTTGCGATTACGCGCGATCTCGCCGTCGACGGCGATGGCACGGCGGGCGCCTTCGACTTGACGCTCGACCTCGAGCATCCGGCGGCCGAGGAGCTGCTCCTGACGTTGACCGCGCCGAGCGGTGAACAGGCGTCCATGGCCCTGCCGCATCGTGACGAAAGCGCGGCCGGCACGTTGACGTTCCACGCGGCTCATGGCACGCCGCTCGAGATTTTGGCGGACCAGGGCCGCCGCGGCGTGTGGCGACTCACGCTCGTCGACCAGCGCGCGGAGAATTCCGGAACACTCGTGGGTTGGGCGCTGCGATTCGCGAACGACACTTGGCGCGACGAGCCCGCGGAGCCGGTGGCGATTCCCGATCCTCTGCGCACCGACGCCGTGACCGTCACGACTGAAGGCGACCGGGCGCTCGTGAGGCCGCAGACCCACGGTGCCATCGGCACAGTCGCGGTCTGGAACGTCGCGAGCGGAAAACTCGAGCGGGATTTCGCGCTGCCCGTAGTGCCGAAGTATCTGGCTGTGAATTCCGCCGGCAGCCGGTTGATAGCCGCGACCGACAAGGTCGTCACCGTCTGGAACGCGAGCGACGGCGTCCTCGTGGCGCGCCCGGAGACGGACACCGAGTTCGTGTTGCCGCCCGTGTTCTCCGCCGATGGCAGCTACTTCGCGATCGCCGAGCGCGTTGACGAGGGCAAGCCGCTGTATAGCTTGCTGCGTGCGAGCGACGGTTCGCTGGTGACTAGCTTCGAGGGCGTTGCCGAGGCTCAGCACTGGTGGCTCGGTCCGGGGGCGCGTTATCTGGCTTTGCAGTTACCGGATCACTCGATTCGTGTGGTCGGTGCGCGGCGTGGCGAGGTGTTGCAGACGCTTACCTCTAGTTTCGACGTCGCTCGCGTCCTGTCGCCGGCAAACGGCGCGACGTTGTTGACGGTCGATGGCTCGGGCGCGATCGCTGCCTGGTCGCTTGCTCCGGGGGCGCAGCCGCCACCGAGGGTGCTCGGCACGACCGCCGCCGTGGCAAGCGTTAGTCTCGCCGCTGGCGGTACCCGGCTCGCCTTTGCGACCGCCGACGCCTCGGTAGTAGTCGTCGACGTTGCGACAGGCGCTGAGGTCGTCCTGCTGCGCGGCGCGGGTGCAATGCCCGCGACCACCCAACTCGCAGACGATGGCGAGAAGCTCGTGACAGCGAGTGGCGCGCAGCTGAGGCTCTGGAATCTGCCCACGGGGGGTATGCCGCCGCGTGCCGCGCCCGCAGCGCCGCCGACGGTTGTCGCGCTCGATCACACCACCGGCCGACTCGCGCTGGGGCTTGCGAACGGTCAGCTGGTGCTAGACGCAGTGCAGCCGTCGGCACCGGCTGCGGATACGCTCGAGTACTTCGGCCATCGCGGCGCTGTGACCGCGGTAGCCGTGAACGTGGAACGCGCATTAGCCGTGACGGGTGGCGCCGACGGCGTCGTGCGCACGTGGGATCTTGCGAGCGGCATGCCGACCGCCGTAGGCGTGGAGCCAGCGCAAGCGTCGATCGGCGTAGTCGCGGTAGCGCCCGACGCGCGGTGGGTCGCGAGTGGTTCAGGCACCGAAGTTCGCGTTACGAACGCCGCGGATGGTGCGTCCGTCGTCGAGCGCGGTGTCGGCGGCGCCGTCACGGCGCTTGCGTTTGCGCCCGACGGTGCGACGCTCGCGATCGGTGACACGACCGGCACGCTGACGGTCGTGCCTCTCGAGGGAGCGGGCCGCGAGATCACAGCCCAGGCGAGCGGCGCGATCACGGCGCTCGCGTTCGCGCGCGATGGTGCAAAGCTCGCGGTGGCCGATGCGAGAGGCGCCGTGCGTTTGGTGCGTGTTGCGGACGGTGCATTGATCGGCGCGCCGCGGACTTTGCCGCAGCGAGTCCTCGCGCTCGACTTCGACGCCGATGGCGGCGCGTTGCTGCTCGCGACGGTCGACTGGTTGCACGCGCTGCGCGCCGATGCTTCGCTCGAGCCGATCGCGAGCCGGTTCGCACCGCGACCACTCGCGAAGCAGGGGTTGGCGGCCGGCGAGGGTATGCAACTGCGCGTGGTGGAGATCGGCGCCGACGGCGCGCCCGCGGCCAGGGAATTCGATCTCTCGGCGTCGCCGGTAGTGGCCGCGGGCCAAAACCGTCACGACTGGCCCGCCGCGCTGGGGCTCACGCTCGACGACAAGGGCCAGCCGGCACCTTTCGACCCGTAGCGAGCGCTTTTTTCCTCGAATCTGTGAACTGTGCGGCGGGTGCTCAAGCAGCGCCCACGTTATCGTGCCGATGCTAAAGCTAAGCCTTCGGATTATTGCAAACGTGTCACTAGCTCTTGCACAAGCAGGTCAGCGCAAGCCGGTCGTCCGGCTGCTCACCGTCAGCGCCGTGGTGGTGCTCGCGGGGCTGGTGGCTGCGTGCCAGGGGCAGCCGGGAGCGCGTACTTTCTACGACTTCAAGGAAGACAGCGTCGCCAGGGATGGCGTTCTCTCCCGCTGTGACAAGGCTCCCAACGAGACCGCGGAAGATCTGGAGTGCATCGCCGCAAGGCGTGCTGCCGCCGCCGTCGCGATCGAGCAAGAGCGCACCCGCGCTGACCACCTCGACCGTCAGTCCGAGCGCAAGCTCGTCGCGTTGCGCGACCGCTCCGCGCGGCAAGAGCAGAGCGAGAAGGCGCCGACCGCCCCGGGGGCAACTGCCTTTGGTGCGCCGCTCGGGGGCGTGCTGCCGTCGATGAGCGATCCAGGCAAAGACCCGTACGAAATTCAATTCCCGGATCGCCCGACATTCGAGCTGGGCGAGATCACACCGCCGGCGAGCGAAGTCGAAATCGTGCAGCCGACACTCAACCCTGAAGACGTGCGCCCCGCGCGTCTGATCGCAACGACGAACTAGCGCCCGCTACCGCGGCGCTGCATCCAACGGAAACGTGACTGCGCCTTCGTTACTGGAAGGTGCCTGACTCGTTCCAATTTGAGGTGGCCCGCCAATCGGCGGCGCGATCTCCGCGGATTTGCGCAAGGCATCGAGGAACGGTAATGCGCTTCGAGGCGTACCGACACTTTGTTCGCCAAATGCCTTAGCGCCGCTTCTACCGTAGAACGTGTCGTCCGCGTCCTCGTCGATGTCGAGCCGGATGCCTTCGAACGTAGCTCCGGCGAACAGCCCGCGGCTATGCTGGTAGGCGTAGACCTCGGCTCTGCCGGTGACGACCCCCGAGGTGCGTCGGCCCATCGGTCCGCCAATCGCGCTCGCGTCGCCGCCGAGGGTGAACTTGCCCGCCTGGATGTTGCGAATCGAGCGCTCGTTCGCGAACACGAGGACCACGTCGGCCTTTTCCGCACCGAACTGCGCGCCCAGGCTGCCGCCCGTAAGCGTGATGAATGCCGGATTGCTCCACGCGCCGCTCGGCGACCGGATCGAGATCACGCCGCGGCCGCGTCTGCCGCCGATCATGATGCCGCCGCGGAATAGACCCGGGATTACCACGATGCCGCGCGCTTCCTCGAGAATCTGCACCGGAATACCGTGTTGCTCGTCGGTCGCGAACACTTCGAGCACACGCGCGGCGTCAGCAAGCTTGTCGGCGTCGTCGTGCCGGCGCGCTTGCGCCTGCGTCGAAGCGAGCGCGGCCAGCATTGCCACCAGCGCGAAGGTAGTGGAGCGAACCGAGAGAATATTGCGCATGACGGCCTCGTCTTAGCTGCGGAGCAGCATCTTACCCCGTTTGACGCCGCCGCCGGCCCGCGGTTCACGGACTGCCGGGCGGGAGCGGCGTGTCGAGCGTTGCGGCGAGCATGCGGAACAGCTCGCGCTCCGTCGCGGTAATCGTGCCGTCGGCCTGAATGCAGGCGAGCACGCCTCGCAGCAGCTGCTCTTTCGACCGGGGACGCAACCCTGCCAGCGACGCGAGCGCGGAGTCGAGCGTGACGAGATCGCGCGCAGCCGTCGGCGGATCGAACGACGGATCCTGTGGGTTGGCGTGCCACCCGAGGCTCGCGAGGCCTGCGGCGTAGGCTGCCCGCGCGCTTACCGCCTCGTCGTTGCCGTACGCGGCGACGTTCGCGAGCAGCGCACGGATCGCCGCGCCTGGGTCCAGCGGCTTCCCGGTGCGTGGCGGTACTCCAGCCGGCGTGCCGCGCAGGAATGCCCGCAGTGCATGCAGCAACACGAAGCCGAAAAGCCGTGGCTCGGGGTCGAGCGCCGTGATCCGCGCCAGGAGCTCGAACAGATACGTCAGCTCCTCGCCCGGCCGCCGCTTCAGAGCCGGCACGGCGAGCTCGACGATCGGCAGATATAGGCCGTGGTCGACGGGCGCAAGCTCGGCCGCCAGGCGCCGGCACAATCCCGCGCGAGTCGCGCCCAGTTGCTGCTCGAGGAAGATCGTCTGTCGCAGTCGCGCGGAGTCGTCGGGCGACAGCGCAAGCGCGAGCACGAGCAATAGGCTCGAATCGCGCGAGCGAGCGGCGGCAGCCACCTCGGCCGGCACCGCGCCGCGCAGCGCACCGCCGATCTCGGGTGCATCGATATGGCCGGCACGCTCGAGCAGCGGCCCTGCCGCGAGGGGTGCTTGACCGAAATCGGGGCGTACAGCGTTCGCGGACGCCGGAGTCGAGGTCGGTTCCGGCGGCAGGCGCGACGGCTCGGGCAGATCGCGCGGATCGAAATTCGGCTCGAGAGCGCGAATGCGCTCGAGTAGCGGCGGATGCGTTGCGAACCAGCCGGTGAACGCGCTCGCGCTGTGCTCGAACAGCATGTGCGCGACTTCTTCGGTATCGACCGAGTCGATTCGGGACCCGTAGCCGGCGATCTTCTTCAGCGCCCCTGCAAGGCCTTCCGGTTCGCGAGTGAACTGCACGGCGGACGCGTCGGCGAGGCGCTCGCGCTGGCGCGCGACGGCGGCTTTGATCAGGCGGCTGCACAGCACCCCAATTGCGCCGATGACGATGAGAGCGAGGCCGATCATGAGAGCCGCGGCTTGACCGCCGCTCTTGTCACGGCGCGTGTAGCGGGCGCTTCGCAGCAACCAACGCCCGGCAATCGATAGTACGAGGATGCCGAAGGACAGGCCCATCAGCTGCTGATTCAATCGCATGTCGCCGTTCAACACGTGGCTGAACTCGTGAGCGATGACGCCCTGCAACTCGGCGCGATCGAGGCGCTCGAGCGCGCCGCGCGTGACCGTGATCGCAGCGTTCGTGGGCGACATGCCGGCGGCGAACGCGTTGATGCCGGCTTCCTGCTCGAGAATATAGATTTCCGGCACAGGCAGGCCCGCCGCCAGCGCCATTTCTTCTACGACGTTCACGAGCCGCCGTTGCAACGGGTCGGCGCCTTCGCCGTCGACTTCCGTGGCGCCAAGCAGGCGTGCGACCTGACCGCCGCCGCGCGCGATGGTCGCGGCGCGATAGAGGCTCGCGAGCCCCATGATCGCCAGCGTGCCGCCGATCATCATGGCCACGAGGCCTGCGTGCGCGCCGGCCCACTGTTGCCAGCTCTGGTCGCCGAGGAACAACGCGTTGCTGTTCAAGTAAAGGCGCAGCGCTGCGCCCACGACGACGGTGGTGGCGATAGCGCAGGTCAGGAACGCGAGCAGGAATAGCGCCACCAGCACGCGGCTCGTTCGTCGCGACTGCTCCTGGCGCGCGAAGAAGTCCACGGGCTACGAGTCGGTCAGTTGAAGGAGACCTTCGGCACCGCGCGCTTTTCGGGCTGCTCGATTTCGAGGTATTCCGCAGGCTTGAAGCCGAAGTTGTTCGCGATCAGGTTGCCCGGGAAGCTCTGCGTGGAATTGTTGTACCCGAGCACGGCGTCGTTGAACGCCTGGCGAGCGAACGCGACCTTGTTCTCGGTAGACGTGAGCTCCTCCTGGAACTGCTGCATGTTTTGACTGGCCTTCAAATCCGGGTACGCCTCGGTGAGCGCAAAGAGTCGGCTGAGCGTGCCGCCCAACGTCGTTTCCGCCGCCGCGAGTGTCTTGATGGCTTCCGGGTCGGAGGGGTCCGCGGCGGCGCGCTTCAAGCCTGCCTGCGCGTTGTTGCGAGCCGTGATCACGGCTTCGAGCGTGCCGCGCTCGTGGCTCATGTAGCCTTTGACGGCCTCGATCAGATTCGGAATCAGGTCGTAGCGGCGCGTGAGTTGCACATCGATTTGCGAGAAAGCGTTACGCACGCGGTTGCGCGAACTCACGAGATTGTTGTACATGGCAACCACGTACAACACGATGGCGGCAACAATGACGAGTGTGATGATCGTTCCCATCGACAAACTCCTTCTAGGCCAGGGCCAGCGGAGAATACGCCCGCGGTCCGCGGTGCGCCATTGCGTCACAGCGTGCGTCGCAGCGGCGTGTGTCGTCGCGGCCGCGCTGTTCGCGCTACCGGCGCGCGCCGACTGGTTGGGCGAAGTAACCGACATGATGGGTACGCGTTTGTCCGTCGATCTTTGGGCTGACGACGAGCTGCGTGGCCACGATCTCGTCGCAGAGGTCATGAACTACTACCGACGCATCGACGAGATGATGAGCACGTACAAGCCGGAGAGCGAGATCTCGCAGGTCAATGCGCACGCTCATGAAGCGCCGATGCACATCAGCGACGAGCTATTCGACGTGGTGCAAGCTTCGCAGGAGATGTCCGCCGCGAGCCACGGGGCGTTCGATATCACTTACGAGAGCGTGGGCTATCTCTACGACTTCCACGCGCACCAGCACCCGACGGATGCGCAGATCAAGGAACACCTGCCGGCCGTCAGCTACCGGCACGTCGTGCTCGACGCCGAGAAGCACACGATCTACTTCACCGTGCCGGGCGTGCGGATCAACGTCGGGGGTATCGCGAAAGGCTGGTTGGTGCAGCACGCGGCCGATATGTTGCGTGCACAAGGCGTCGAGCACGCTTTGTTGAACGCCGGCGGGGATACACGCGTGATCGGCGACAGGCGCGGTCAACCATGGGTGGTGGGTATCCGCAATCCGCGCGTAGCGGGCGAGATCGTCACGAGGCTACCGTTGGTCGATGAAGCGATCTCGACGGCCGGCGACTACGAACGGTTCTTCGAGGAGAACGGCCGTCGCTATCACCATGTCATCAATCCGCGAACGGGCGAACCCACGGAAGGCATCCTCACCGTAACGGTCATGGGGCCGAGCGGCACCATCACCGATGGTCTCGATACGGCGATTTTCGTGCTTGGCGTCCAAGAGGGGATGAAGCTAATCAAGCGTTACCCCGAGTACGAGACGATCATCGTCGAATCGAACGGCAAGGTCACATACTCGAGCGGGCTGACGCCGCCCGAAAAAAAGTAGTGCGCTAGGCGAGCTCGCGCCGGCCGCGATCGATTGGGGTGACGTTGCTCTCGCCGGCAAAGAACCGCCGCATCTTCAGTGCGGCGCGCAGCTTCGTGGTTCGCACGTATCGCTGATAGAAAAGGTCTTTGATTACCTCGATCAGCACCGCGGATTGATCGGATCCGATCGTGGGCGGCTGGCCGGAGCTTCCGAACAGCACCTCTAGGATCGTGTCTGTCGTGCCGGCATCGATATCGGCGAGACGCAGAACGTCATTGACGGTGTCACGCCAGCGTTGCGGCGTATCCTCGTCCGCTACAGCCAGCGCGGCGTGCACGGTGCGCCGGCACATGGACGCAAATGCGTTGTGCGTGCCGGCGGTGTAGCAGTCCAAGGTCTCGCGCAGCAGTGGCTCGACGCCGGCCGGCAGGTAGCCGAACTGGAAACGCTCGCGCGGCCGCTCGATTTCGACGAGATGCTCGGCGAGCTCGACGCGATCGGTGCCGATGGAACGTACGGCGGCGCGCACGAATCGCGGCTCGCCGCACGCGGCGCAGCGGAAGACGAGGCCGACGTTTTTGGGCTGGGTGCGAGCGATCTCTGCGAACGCCGGCACGGCGACGGGCAGCAGTTGCGCATGCGCGCCGCAATGCGGGCACTCGCGCGCCACGGGCTCTGCCTGGTCGAAGCCCCTGTCCTTGTTTACATAAATCGCCACGTCACACCTTTCTTTTTAGTCTACCGCAACCGGACCGCATCGCAGTGCGTCGCGCGAGCCCGCGCTCGATTCTGGTGCCAATCGCGACGCCGACGTCACTTTCGACAAGCCCAAACGCGGGCTCGCGTGACGTCTTACGAAACGAACGTCAGCCGAGCTTTTTGTAGCGGATGCGATGTGGTTGGTCGGCGTCGTCGCCTTTGCGCCGGCGGAGGTCCTCGGCGTAGTCGGCGTAGTTGCCCTGGAAGAACACGACTTCGCTGTTCCCCTCGAAGGCGAGGATGTGCGTTGCGATGCGGTCCAGGAACCAGCGATCGTGCGAGATCACCACTGCGCTGCCGGGGAACGCGAGCAGCGCATCTTCGAGCGCGCGCAACGTCTCCACGTCGAGGTCGTTCGTCGGTTCGTCCAGCAGCAGCAAGTTGCCGCCCGCGCGTAGCACTTTCGCGAGGTGCACGCGGTTGCGCTCGCCGCCGGACAACAGGCCGATCTTCTTTTGCTGGTCGGTGCCGCGGAAGTTGAACCGCCCGCAGTACGCACGCGACGGCGTCTCGTAGGTGCCGATCTTTAGAATGTCTTGGCCCTCGCTGATCTCTTCCCACACGGTCTTGTCGTTGTTCAGCGTGTCGCGGCTCTGGTCCACGTAGGCGAGCTGCACCGTGTTGCCAGTGCGCAGCGAACCGGAGTCGGGTTTCTCCTGATTGGCCATCATTCGGAACAAGGTGGTTTTGCCCGCGCCGTTCGGGCCGATCACGCCGACGATGCCGCCCGTCGGTAGGCTGAACGACAGATTCTCGAACAGCACGCGCTCGCCGAACGCTTTCGCGATCTTGTCGGCTTCGATCACGAGCTCGCCCAAACGTGGGCCGGGCGGGATATAGATCTCGTTCGTCTCGTTGCGGGTCTGGAATTCTTTCGAGGTGAGCTCGTCGAAACGCGCAAGTCGCGCCTTCGCCTTCGCGCGGCGTGCACCCGGGTTCGTGCGCACCCACTCGAGCTCGGTCTTGATCGTGCGCTGGCGCGCGGCTTCCTGTTTTTCTTCCAGGCGCAGGCGCTCGTCCTTCTGCTCGAGCCAGGAGGTGTAGTTGCCTTGCCATGGAATGCCGTGGCCACGGTCGAGCTCCAGAATCCAGCCCGCGACGTTATCGAGGAAGTAGCGATCGTGGGTCACGGCAATGACGGTGCCGGGGAACTCCTTCAAGAACCGCTCGAGCCACGCGACGGATTCCGCATCGAGGTGGTTCGTGGGCTCATCGAGCAGCAGCATGTCCGGGTTCGACAACAAGAGCCGGCACAGCGCCACGCGGCGGCGCTCGCCGCCCGAGAGCGTCTGTACGTTCGAATCCCAAGGGGGCAGGCGCAACGCGTCGGCCGCGACGTCGAGCTTGCGCTCGAGCTCCCAGCCGCCCGCAGCATCGATCTTGTCCTGCAGTTTGCCTTGCTCCTCGAGCAAGCGATTCATCTCGTCTTCTTCGAGCGGCTCCGCGAATCTGTCGCTGATCTCGTTGAAGCGTTGTACGAGCTTCAACACGTCGGCCACGGCTTCTTCCACGATCGCACGCACGTTCTTGGCTGGATCGAGTGCGGGTTCCTGCTCGAGGTAGCCGATCCTGATGCCCGCTTGCGGCCGCGCTTCGCCTTCGAACTCCGTGTCGACGCCCGCCATGATCTTGAGCAGTGTCGATTTGCCCGAGCCGTTCAAGCCCAAAACGCCGATTTTGGCGCCGGGAAAGAAGCTCAAGCTGATATCGCGCAGGATGAACCGCTTCGGCGGAACGATCTTGCCGACGCGGTTCATCGTAAAAATGTACTGGGCCATGGGATTCGAGGTTGCGAGCGGGCCTGGATTATCGGCGGCGCTTTACGCCTCGGCAACTACGACGTAGTCCCCCGTGAGGTTCATGATATAGATATGCGGCGTCACCTTCGGCTATCGCACCATGTCAGCCTCCGTCGTCCTGATCGCCGCCCCCGAGCTAGCCGACTATGGATTCCCGAACGGGCATCCGTTCGGCACGGATCGGTATGCGGCGTTCATGACGGAGCTCGAGAGCTCCGCTGTCGTCCCCAAGCTCGAAAGGCGACCGCCGCGACGGGCCACGCGNNGCGTTTCCTGGTGTTTACGAAGCGGCCGCAACCGTTGTAGGCGGCACGCTCGAAGCGCTCGCGGCGATCGTCGCCGGGCCCGTGCGGCATGCGTTCATCCCGATCGGCGGGCTGCACCACGCTACGCGCGACAGTGCCGCGGGCTTCTGCGTGTTCAACGACTGCGGCATCGCGATCGAAGCGGCACGCCGTCTCCACGGGATTCGCCGCGTGGCGTATGTCGACATCGACGCACATCACGGCGATGGTGTGTTCTACGCGTTCGAGGAAGACCCCGATGTGCTCGACGCCGACCTGCATGAGGACGGGCGGTTCTTGTATCCCGGTACCGGCAGCCGCGGTGAAACCGGTCGCGGGGCAGCGCAGGGCACGAAGTTGAACATCCCGTTGCCGCCCGGTGCTGACGACGCGACGTTCCTGAAGGCCTGGGACGAAGTGGAGCGTTATCTCGACGCCGGGAAGCCGGAATTGATCCTGCTCCAATGCGGCGCCGATTCACTCGGCGGCGATCCGATCACCCATCTCAAGCTCACGGCCGAAGCGCACGCGCACGCGGCGCGCCGGCTCGGCGTGCTCGCGGAGCGGTACGCCGGTGGCCGCGTGCTCGGTATGGGCGGCGGCGGTTACAACCGGGCGAATCTTGCGCGCGCCTGGACGCGCGTCGTCGAAGAGCTGGCGGCTTGAGCATGTTCGACGCACGCAGTCTCACCGCTTTCGATCCGCAGCTCGCCGCCGCACTGAACGCCGAGCAAGTGCGGCAAGAGACTTATCTCGAGCTGATTGCCTCGGAGAACTACGTGAGCCCGCGTGTCCTCGCGGCGCAGGGCTCGCTGCTGACGAACAAGTACGCCGACGGCTACCCCGGTGATCGCCACTACGCGGGCTGCGAGCAGGCTGACGTCGCCGAGAACCTCGCAATCGAGAGAGCAGGGCGATTGTTCGGTGCGGGCTATGTGAACGTTCAGCCGTATTCCGGCTCGCAAGCGAATCTCGCGGCGTATCTCGCGTTGCTTGCGCCCGGCGACACGCTGCTCGGCATGCGCCCGGCACATGGCGGCCATCGCACCCACGGCGCCGCCGACAATCAATCGGGCAGCCTGTACAACGTCGTGCTGTACGACGTCGACGCTGGGACGGCGCTCATCGACTACGAGCAGGTGGCTGCGCGCGCTCGCGCGCATCGGCCGAAGCTGATTGTCGCCGGGTTCTCGGCGTATTCGCGCGTCGTCGACTGGGCGCGGTTTCGCGCGATCGCCGACGAAGTCGGTGCGCTATTGCTGGCCGACGTTGCGCATGTCGCTGGTCTCATCGCGGCCGGGCTGTATCCAAACCCCGTGCCGCTCGCCGATCTCACGACCACCACCACTCACAAGACGCTGCGCGGCCCGCGCGGCGGCATGATCCTCGCAGCGCGCAAGTCGGCGCTGACCGAGCGCGTCGACGCCGCCGTATTTCCTGGCACGCAAGGTGGTCCGCTGATGCACGTGATTGCCGCGAAAGCTGTTGCGTTCGCCGAAGCCTTGGAACCCGAATTCGCCGTTTATCAGCGCCAGGTGCTCGCGAACGCGCGGCTGCTCTCCGCAGTGCTGATCGAGCGCGGCTATTCCGTGCTGACGGGCGGTACCGACAACCACATGCTCCTCGTCGACCTGCGCCGCGCGCGGCTCGATGCCGTGCGCGCGGAACGTGCGCTGCACGCCGCTCACATCGCCGTGAACCGCGCCTCTTTACCCGGTGAGACCGGCAGCGAGCCCACGCAGGGCAACGGTGGACTGCGCCTCGGCACGCCCGCCATCACGAC
>PMCP01000200.1:0-1363 GCA_003155415.1 Gammaproteobacteria bacterium
GAACTCGAATCTGCCGGAGCGCCAGCCGCGCACGGATACGAAGGACAGCGGGCGCCGCACGCGCGTCGAGCAGGCGCTCGCGCCGGAGCCGAAGGCGGCGGCCGCACAGCGCGAAACCGATTCTGCGCAAGCGAAAGCCGAGCTCGATATCCGCACGTTCGCGAGCGAGATAGACCCGCTGGAGCTCGGCCTTCTCGATACCGGACACCTCGTGCTGTTCCGAAACGTGTGGCGCGATGGCCAGCGCTATATACAAGGAGCGCTGATCGACCGTGCGGCATTCCTCGCGAGCACGATCGAGGTGCCGTATCGCGCGAGCGGGGTGGGTGGTGTCACGGACCTCACGGTCGCGCATCAGGGTCGCGCGTTGACCGTTGTCACTGCCCGTGGCGCGCAATCGAATTACGCGTCGACGCCGCGAGAGCTTGCGGGCACGGTGCTGCATCGCACGCGCTTGTCGCCGCCGTTCGGTGATCTCGAGATCACGTTCGCGGTCAATGTGTTGCCGCGGGCGCCGGGCGCAACACTGCTCGTGTGGGTGTCGGTAACGCTGGCCGTAGTGCTGATCGGTGGTTTTCTGTTGATGTATCGCTTCGCCGTCGGTCAATTGCGGCTCGCGCGCCAGCAACAGGACTTCGTCTCAGCCGTGAGTCACGAACTCAAGACGCCGCTGACGTCGATCCGCATGTACGGCGAGATGCTGAAGGCCGGCTGGGCCGATGAGGCGAAGAAGCAGACTTACTACGACTACATTCAGAGCGAGAGCGAGCGCTTGTCGCGCCTGATCGACAACGTGCTGCAGCTCGCGCGTCTGACGCGTAGCTCGCAGCGCATCGATCCTAAGAGCGCGCTCGTCACCGAGCTGCTCGACCTCGTCCGGTCGAAGGTGGTCACGCAGGTGGAGCGTGCGGGTTTCGAGCTGCGCGTGCGCAACGATTTGCNNCCTGATGGCTCGCTGCTCTTCACCGTGCGCGATTTCGGGCCAGGCGTGCCGAAGGCGCAGATGAAGAAGATCTTCGAGCTGTTTTATCGGGCGGAGAACGAGCTCACGCGGGAAACGGTCGGCACAGGCATCGGCTTGGCGTTGGTCCGCCAGCTCGCGAATGCCATGGATGCGCGCATCGACGTCCGCAATTGCGCGCCCGGCGCCGAGTTCCGGCTGCAGATTCCGGCCCTGTAACGTTGGTTAACCGTTAATCATTCTCGTCTGGCCCCTGCGCAACCAGTAGCGTTGCCGGGTCTTTAACGAGGCGGTTAACCGTCAACAACTGAAAGATGCTGCTGCGTTCTCCCTAGAATGCGCGCCCGTGATTTCACCGAGCAGGCGAGCGCGAAATGACTAAAGCGAAAGGGATATTCCAGG
>PMCP01000200.1:1426-5392 GCA_003155415.1 Gammaproteobacteria bacterium
TTCGACTACGTGGACGTGAGCCTTCAGGGCTCGCGTACGAACGAAATTTTGTGGCTCGTCGACGGCGTGCGTGTCAGCAACCGCCTGTACAACAGCACGACGCCGCTCGACACATTGCCCGCTCACATGATCGAACGCATCGAGGTGCTCGACGGTGGCCAGGGCTTGTTCTACGGCACGCAGTCGGTGGGGGGCGTAGTGAACATCATCACGAAGGGCTTCTCCGACAAGCCGGGTGCGCAATTCAGCGTAGGCACCGATAGCAACGACGGCACGCACGTCGATGGCTACTTCCGTGCGGGCGGGCACGGAAATCAGTTTGTCGTGTTCGGATCGAGCGACCAGGCCGACGGCTTTCAGCCGTTCCCGAACGCGGACTATCAGCCGAGTGTCACGAACCGCAAACGCGGCTACGACGTGAAGACGCTCGGGCTCAAATACGCTCACGACTTTAGCGATTCCGTGCGGCTATCCCTCGGCTACCAGAACATCGACGGCAAGCTGGATTACGCGTACCCGTACGCCGTGCAAAAAGCCTTCAACGAACGTAACGAGGACATCTTCACCGCCACCCTGGACGTCACGGCGAGCAACATGGTGCAGCTCTACGTGAAGGCGTACTACCACCGCTGGGATTCCTTCTGGAGTGAGTACGACATCGATACCTCCAACCCTGGTGTTTACGACCTCGGCTCGAACCGCGACTTCTGGGGCTTCAAGGATCAGGGCGTGAATGCGCTCGTGAAGATCACGCCCGGAACTAAGATCGATTACTACGTTGGCTACGACTACCAGAAATACGGCGGTCGCGATGACGAGCTGCTGATCGCGCAGAATCACGAAAGCGTCAACGCGATTTTCGGCCAGATCCGTACGACTGACGATTTATGGAAGAAGGGCCGGCTGGCGTTTGGCGTGCGCGACAACAAGCCGAGCGTGGGCCAATCGCAGTCGGTGTGGAACCTGAGCGGCCAGTACGACGTGAGCCAGCAGTTTTTCGTGCGCGCCGCCGTCGGCACGTCGTTCCGCTTGCCCGACGCCTACGAGCTGTTCGCGATCGACCCGTTCTGCTGCGTCGGCAACCCAAACCTTAAGCCTGAATCGAGCGACAACCTGAATGCGTCGATCGGCGGCGCGGTGGGTTCGTCCACGCGCATTTCGTGGGAGTTCGTGTACTTCCGCCGTTACATCGAAAACCTGATCAGGGACGTCGACGATGGAACCGGGAGTGGGAACACCATCGCGGAGAACGTGGCTGGTAAGGTGCGCGTGTACGGCAACCAGATCGTTCTGAAGTTCGCCCCCACGGACAACTGGTCTGCCAATTTCAGCTACACGCACAACAATTCGCAGGCGAACCTAACGGCCGGGGGCTACGACACGATCCCGGGTATCCCGAAGGAGCAGATTGGCGCGTCGCTGAACTTCGAGCCGCGCAGCAAGCGCCTGGGCGCGTCGATCTCGCTGAACCACGTCGGTAACGTCTACGACGTCGTAGGCGGCGGTATCGGGCCGGTCCAGCGCGGCAACTACACCATCGCCGACTTGAACGGGCGCGTCTATCTCGATTCGGCACGGCGCCACACCTTGAGCGTGCGACTCGAGAATGCGTTCGACAAGACGTACACGACGCGATACACGCGCGCCACCGTGGACGACACCGACCCAGCCGTGTTCTACGCGGCTCGTAACCTGGGTGTGCCGCGTACGTTCCATCTGCGTTACGACTACGGGTTCTAGCCGCGCACACATACGGACCTCGCCGGCGGTATGCTGTGCCGCGTGAGCGTTGCGACGAACCGGTTGAGCACGTCGAGCACAGTGGTAACGCTGTTGCTCGCTGCGCTGCCCGCGCTCGCGGCCGAATCCTTCGACGCGGGGCGTAGCTCGAGCGGCGAGCGCATCGACGGCGTGTACGTCGCCGCCGCCAGCACGGCGGCCCCGACGGTGCTTCTGATCGGCGGCTTGGTGGGAGTGGATGGCAGCGTCGCGAGTGTTCAGCGCGCCCTCGCCGAGTTCGACGCAGAGCGTCCGCGCAAGCGCGAGATCAATCTGATCGCGATCCCGCTTGCGAATCCCGACGGCGCTGCGGTTGCGTTTCCGCCGACGGGCCACGCGTATCGCGAGAATGCCGAAGCAAACCTGGTGTGGCGTTTCATCGGCGCGCACGGGCCCGATCTCGTGCTGATCGCCGGGGGCGATGCCAGTTTAGGCGCTGCGCTGGCCGCAGGCGCGCCGGCAAGCGTCGGTCGCGTGCCGAGCCGAGCATGGTCCGCCACGGACTCGTTAGTCGCGTTGCGGGCAGCCGACATTTCGAAGTCTGACGCACATCGCGAGATCGNNATCAACGCCATCGCGCTGCTCGGTAGGCTGAAGCTCGGCCAAGTCGACCCCGTACGCGCGCTCGTCGAGCCGTACGTCGACGGCACCAAGGACAGCCTCGCTCGCCCGAACGCGCTGACGATGGCCGGCCACATCGTGTTCACGGAGCTCGCTCGCCGGACGGGAGACGCGCGTTACACGGCGCTCGTGCGCCGCGTCGCGGATTTGGGCTTCGACGAGCGCGGCGTGATGCTCGAGGCCATGCCGTACCACAACCAATTCAGCGACTCGGTGTTCATGGGCACGACGATCGCCGCGCAGGCCGGTGCGCTGACTGGCGAGCGCAAATACTTCGACCTCGCCGCGCGGCATCTGAAGTTCATGCAGGCGCTCGATCTACGCGCCGACGGCTTGTATCGGCATCAGCCCGCGACCGATGCGGCGTGGGGCCGCGGCAACGCGTTCGCGGCGCTCGGTGTCGCACTCACGCTAACCGAGGTGCCGCACGACCACTCCGCGTACGCCGAAATGCTGCGCAGCTACCGCGCGCATATGGCGAAGCTGTTGCCATGGCAGAACCGCGACGGGTTGTGGCGCAACGTGATCGATCAGCCCGGCGCGTACGGTGAGTTCTCGGCCACGGCGATGGTTGGTTTTGCGATGCAACGCGGCATTGCGAACGGTTGGTTTGCCGACGCGGCGCCGTATCGCGCGGCCGTCGCGCGTGCCTGGCGCGCGGTGAACGCGCGCACGGCCTCGGATGGCACCGTCATCGACGTGTGCGAGTCGACGGCTCGCATCGATTCCCTCGAAGGGTATATGCAGCGCGAGGCGATCCTGGGCGCCGACCCGCGCGGCGGAGCCATGGCGATGCTGTTCGCTGCCGAACTCATGCGCTGAACCGGCTGTGCCTCTCACGATCGCGGGCGTAGACTCCGGGCGAATATCCGCCGGGAGATTTCCATGGACAAGCTGATCACCGATCTCGTCGAGTCCTTCGATCGCGGTACGTTGTCGCGTCGGCACCTGATCCAGGGGCTGACGGTGCTCGCGGCGTCGGGCGGCGCGTTGCCGGCCGCGGCACAGCAAGCGCCGTTCAAGTCGTCGCGTGTCGATCACATCAGCGTGCAGACCACGAATCTCGCGCGCTCAGTCGAGTTCTACACGAAGGTCTTCGGGCTAAAGGTGTTGAACGAGGACAAAGAGAACAAGATCGCACGCATGGGCGTCACGAAGATCATCGTGTCGTTGCACGAGAAAATGCCCGTGGGCATCGTCGATCACTTCGCAATAGCGATCGATGACTTCGACAAGGAAAAAGTCAGCGCGGAGCTGGCGAAGCTCGGACTCAAGGCCGAGGAGAATCTCGACTACGGCTTTTTCGTGCGCGACCCCGAAGGCGTGCCGGTGCAGATCGTCAAAACCTAGCCGCGAGGCGCTCGCGGGACGAAGGATCGTCCACGCTCAAGCGAAGTGTCCGCAATGGATCCACGCCCCTCATTCGCCTTTCTGCGCGAGTACGCAACCCGCTGGGATGCGGTTGCGCTCGTGATCGTCGTTGGCTTTGCGGCGTTCCTTGGCGCCGCAAGCCGTGGGTTGCTCGCGCCGCTTCCGGATGTCGGCGTGCCACTCTCGCTCGATCCC
>PMCP01000006.1 GCA_003155415.1 Gammaproteobacteria bacterium
ACGTGATGCAGCGTCATCATGCTGAACACGAGGTCGTAGCGTTCTTTGGGTACGGCGTCGCGCATCACATCGAGATCGACAACGCGCATCTGCTTCTCGTTGACCGCGGCAATCTTTCTCTCCGCCACGGCGCGCATACCTGCCGAGCTGTCGGCCAACGTGATCGACCCGAGTGTGTCGCGCAGGGAGAACGACAGCAGGCCAGTACCCGCACCGTACTCGAGCGCCGTCATCGAGCGGCGCAGCGGCAGGGCCCGGCGCATACCCGACGCGACGGCTTCGGCGCGGCGTACCTTGCTCTCGTCGTCCCAAGTTTCGGCGCGAGTGTCGAATTCCGACGGCATCGTGGCTCAGCCGAGATTCCGCTCGGCTTCGCGAACCGGTACCACCTCGGTCGTAAGGCTGAGCGCGTGGTAGCGGAAATCGTAGGTCAGGAACTCGTTCGGACGGCGCGGCGCAAACCCGACGCGCAGCGTGATCGCGACGTCGCGATCCTTGTCCGATGCGGTTGTTGCCGCGCTCGTGCGGACAAAGAATGCTTGCTCGGGGGTACTGCCGGCCAGCCCCTCACGTTGTTTCAGGCGGACGAGGAAGAGCCAGACTTGCCGCTCGAGCGCGCCCGCGAGCTCCGGCGTCCGTTCTGCGCGGAACACCCAACGCGTGTGCTGCTCGATCGAGCGCAGCACGAACGCCGTGAGGCGCTCGACGGACAAATCCTGGGTTAGCGCCTCGATGGCCGTGACGCCTGCAAAGCTCACGTTACCTTGCAAGGCGGCAATGCCGGGCTGCAAGCGTACGAACGTGTTCGCGCCCATGCGCTGCAGCGTTGCCGCCTGCCTCAGACCGATATCCACTACCGGCGCCAGACTGCCCTTCAACGTCGTGTCGACCGGGGGCATGTCGTGCCACACACCCCGGCGATCGCAGCGGGCGAGCATGCCAGCCACGACGCCGCACGCCGGCATTCCGGCAAGGTGACGGCCGATGTCGGCGCGGGCACGCACGCGCGGGAAATAGGTGAGCGCGTGCCGGCTCAGCTGCCCGGACGCGCGCAGCCCGAGCATGGCCGCATCCACGGTGGACCACGACCACGGCGGGTCCCAGATCAGGAGCGCACGCCTGCGTTCGCAATAGCGCGTCGCCGCCAGAAAGCTCGTGCTACCGATGTCGCGCCCCGGTTGCGACGGCACGCAGATGAAGTCGACCTGCGGGCAGCGATCGAGGGCGAATAGTCCGGTGCCCTCGCTGTTCGAGCCGATGATGTCGTAGTCCGTAAGCTCATCGCCATCCGAGCCCGCGCCGGTGACGTTGATGTAGGGAATTGGCTGGCCAGGGAATGCCGGGCGCGTGGCGTCGGGCCGATATTTCGGCAGCGGGCCGACGAGCCGCACGAGATCCGAATCGTGTAATGCGTCGACGACGAAGCGCTCGTCGGTGGGGTCCATCGACAGCGCTTCGAACAGCTCCTGATCCGCCACGAGCTCCGAGCCGAGGCGATTCAGCCGCTGGACGACGAGATTGAATTTCGCCGGCATGCGGTCGACGCGGTCGTAGTCGATCGAGACACGCAACAGCTCGCGACCGCCGGCCTGGCGTGCCTGGACGCGCATGGTCTCGCTACCGGCCGGAATGTCGATGGTCGCACGTGTTGCGCGATTCGCCACTCGGACGACGACTGCGGAGTCACCCCCGTGCAGGAAAAAGTGCTGCACGGCAAACGAGACGAAACTGAAACCGGCGTGGCCACCGAAGACGCGGCGGTAGTCTTCGAAGCTGCGGATGGCGACGGGCTCGTTCAACGGGCCCCGTTCCGTGCGGCCGATGAACGCGACGACAGTGGGAACGACTAGCGGTATGACTTCTTCACCGTGCTGGCCTACGGCCGACTCCGGGGAGAGGTCGAGAGGTTCGGTCGCCATTCTGCCCGCGATTCACGAAAAACGTATCTTATCCCGCAGCGTGATTGGTTGCAGCATGTACGTTGCACTCACGCTCTTCTACGCGGCCGTCGTCGGTCGCGGAGGAACAGGCGAATCAATACGACTCCCGCAACAAACCCGCCCACGTGAGCGGCGAAGGCAACACCGCCGGAACCCGGTGCGGCGATAAGCGAGCTCAGGAGCTGCCCCGCGAACCAAATACCGAGCACGACGAGCGCCGGCACTCGTACGGTAGTGATGAAGATCAGTAACGGCAGCAGCACGAGCACCTTGGCGCGCGGATACAGCACGAGATACGCGCCCAGCACGCCCGAGATCGCGCCACTGGCGCCGATCATCGGTATTTCGGACTGCGGATCGGCGAGACCCTGGCCTAGCGCCGCCACGCCGCCGCACACGAGGTAGAACACCAGGAAACGGCCCCGCCCAATGCGATCCTCGATGTTGTCGCCGAAGATCCAGAGATACAGCATGTTGCCGATGAGATGCAGCCATCCGCCGTGCAGGAACATGGACGTGATGATCGTCGTGCTCGCGGGTATCCACTGGCCTTCGAGCTGCGCATTGCCGAACAGCACCGCGGGGATGAACCCGAAAAGGTAGGCCACCTGCTGCTGGCCGTTCGCGGATAACGAGACCTGCCACAGGAATGCCAGCGTGCACAGCGCGATCAGTGCAAAGGTGACGACAGGCCGAGTTCGAATCGGGTTGTCGTCGCGTAGCGGGATCATAGGCCGGGCCGTGCCGGCGCGAGACACGGCATCGCGATGCTCGCCTAGCGGCTCGCGCTCACGGCGCCGGCGGCGGCCTGGTGCCCCTCTTCCGCCACCGCGACAGGCACGGTGTTCGCGACGATGCGCGAGGCGGCGAGATACTGCTCGAACGAACGGTCCGACCGCAGCACGGGCAGCGGTATGCCACGTTGCTCGGTCACGATGCGCTGCACCGCCGCGGAATCGATCTCGACGCCGGCCGCTGCCGTGCCGGCGCGTTCGATCGCGCTCTTCAGCGCGCCCTGTGCTTCGGCGACGAGATCGTGCTGTTCCTCCGCGAGCGGCGGATGCACTTCCAGATACAGCTGCCCGCCCTGCCATGCCGCGAGCAACGGCTGGTTCACGATGCGGACGGGAGTGCCCTTCGGCACGCGGCCAAACAGCGCTTCGATATCTTCGGGATAAAGACGAATGCACCCGTGGCTAGAACGCATGCCGACGCCGTCCGGCTTGTTCGTGCCATGGATCAGGTAGCTCGGAATCGACAGCGTCATTGCGAATGCGCCGAGCGGATTGTCCGGGCCGGGTGGCACGACGCTCGGCAACTTGTCGCCGCGCTCGAGGTGCTCTTTGCGCACCGAGGCCGGCACGTACCACACCGGATCACGCGCCTTCTGAGTGACTTTGGCTTCGCCGAACGGCGTGGCCCACCCTTCCGCGCCGATGCCGATCGGATAAGTCGTGACAGTCGTCGTCCCGAAGGTCAGGTCGGCAGACGATTTCTCCGGCGTCGCCGGCGATTTCTCCGTCGTAAAGTAGTAGAGCCGCATCGCCGGCACGTTGATCACGATGCCTTTGTGCGCGGTGTCCGGCAGGATCGACTGCGTCGGCAGATAGACCGGCGTGCCCTCGCCCGGCAGCCATTGATCGACGCTGGGGTTCGCTCTGCGCATTTCCTCATAGCCCAAGTCGTACTCGCGGCCGATCGCAGAGAACGTGTTCTCGTAGCGCGCGAATAGCACCTGCGTTTCGCCCACGACCTCTTGGCCGGGGTTGAGTGTGAATTGCCGCGTCTCGAGCGCCGCGAGCCTTGGCGCGTTCGGATCCGGCTGGGTCGGCGCGGCCACGATCGGCGGCGGCGCGGCGCTCTTCGGTGTTAGTACGGAACAGCCGGCGAATGCGGACGCGAGCGCGACGAACGCGAGCGCGCGGCCAAAGGAAGCAAGAGGTGCCGACGAGCGGCCGCGGTGTAGCATCGCAGCCGAGTATACCGAACCTGGCCGCGCCGCGAACCTCGGCTCAATGCACTACAACGTTCACGTAGCGTGCGCCGCTGCGCGGCGCAACGATCGCGCCAAGACGCGTCTCGAAGCGCACCGCCACGGACTGCGTGTGGCCATCCGCGAGCGTGCGATACACGCCGAAGTGCAGATGCGGCGCATTGCTGTAGCCGGTATTGCCAGAGAACGCCAGCAACTGTCCACGCTCGATTCGGTCACCGAGCGCCACCTGCACGCTGCTGCGCTCGAGGTGGAAATACTCGCCCGTAGTCCCATCGGCGTGCAACACGACGACGAAGTTGGCGAGTCGGCTGCACTCCTCGCGCAGGCAGCCGCCGTCGTGAGAATCCTCGAACAGTACGACCACGCCGTCGCGCGCTGCATGCACCGGCGTGCCCACCGGCATGCCGAAGTCGAGAGTGAATTGCTCCGCGCCCACGTGGCTCAGCTTCGCGCCGTACCCCTGGATGATCGGGTAGCTCACGCCCTCGCCATACGGCAGGTGGTAGCTATACGCATCGTCGTGGCGCGCATCGACACGGCCGAGTCGAATGTCCTGACGGCTCATGGCCGCGGACCACGCCCCTGGCAACGCCGTGGAGAACGAACGCGGCCACTCGCGTGGCGTACGGGCACCGCCGGCCGGAGCGAGCAGGCTCGCCGCCGGCTCGAGCGTTTCGCGACCTGACGAATCGACGCGTGGCAGCTGCGCCCACGCAGGCGCGCTGAGCAGTGCCGCGAAAAATCCGAGCAAACGACCGGCCGCCGCGCAGCGGCGCCACGGTCGGACCAATGGCTTCATCCTCGTTCTTTTTTGTTGTTAGCGGATGACGAGCAAAGTATGCCGCAGCGCACGGCGGCGCGGGCGCAACTTTCTACATAACCCTAGCCGAGACGTTCGAGCACGCTCTCCACACCACCCAGCATGCGCTCCGACAGCGCTCGGCGGCGCTTGTACGCAACCTCGTACAGGTCGCGCTCTTTCACCGCATCGATAAGCACGTCGTCACTCGTGCGTAGCTCGTCGACGAGCTTGAGCTCGAGCGCGCGAATGCCGTGCCAGTATTCGCCCGTCGCGACGCGTTCGACATCCACCTGCGGCCGATACTCGTGTATCTGCGCCTTGAACAGCTCGTGCACGTCTTCGATTTCCTGACGCAGCTTCTCGCGGCCTTCGTCCGTGTTCTTGCCGAACATCGTGAGCGTGCGCTTGTAACGCCCCGCCGTGACCTGTTCGTAGTCAACGCCCTTCTCTTCGAGAAGCCGGTGGAAGTTCGGCAACTGGGCGACCACGCCGATCGAGCCGATGATCGCGAACGGCGCCGCGATCAGCCGGTCCGCGACGCAGGCCATGAGATACCCGCCGCTGGCCGCGACCTTGTCGACGGCAATCGTGAGCCGGAAGCCGCGCTGCCGCAGACGCAGCAGCTGCGAGGCCGCGAGCCCGTGCTCGTGCACCGTACCGCCGGGGTTCTCGAGCTTCAGCAACACGTCGTCGCCGGGCTTGGCCACTTGCAGCACCGCGGAGACTTCCTCGCGCAGCGAGGCTACCGCACTCGCGCGCATGTCGCCTTTGAAATCGAGCACGAATGTGCGCGGTTTGACGTGCTCCTGCCTGGCGCGCGATTTGTCCGCGCGCTTACGTTCCTTGGCGCGCGCCTTGGCATCTTTCTTGTGGCGGCCTTTGCCGTCCAGCACGAGCTTCAGCTCGTCGGCGGCATCCTCGAAACTGCGATTCAAGTGCTCGACGACGAGCCCTTCGGCCCGGCCGCCACGACGCAAGGCGAAGATGAGAACGATGAGCACGACGACCAGCACCACCAGCGTCGCGAGCTCGGCCAGGAACAGTCCGTACGCCGCGAAAAACGCAGTCACTCGGCGTTGAGCCCGACGTTGTTCTTCTCGAACACGCGATCCGCGCGATAGCTCGAGCGCACGAGCGGCCCCGCTACGACCTCGAGGAAGCCGCGCGCGAGACCCCACTGCCGGTACTGCTCGAACTCGGCCGGGGTCACGTAGCGCTCGACGGCCAGGTGATTCGCGGTGGGCCGCAGGTACTGGCCGAATGTCACGATGTCGACGGCCGCGCGCTTCAGGTCGTCCAGCGTGGCGGCAATCTCGTCGGGCGTCTCGCCAAGACCGAGCATCAGGCTCGACTTCGTCAACACTTCGGGCCGATGGCGTTTCGCGAACGCGAGCACCGCGAGCGTCTGGTCGTAGCCGGCGCGAGCATCGCGGACTTTGTGCGTGAGCCGGCGCACCGTCTCGAGGTTCTGCGCGAAAACGTCGAGACCGGAGTCGACGACCGTGGCGACGTCGTTCTCTTTGCCGGAAAAATCCGGCGTCAGCGCTTCGACCGCGGTGCTCGGGCACAGCGCTTTGATCGCGCGAATACAGTCGGCGTAGTGCTTGGCTCCGCCGTCGGGCAAGTCATCGCGATCGACCGACGTGAGCACGACGTATTTCAGATTCATGAGCGAAACGGTGCGCGCGGAGTTCTCGATTTCGTCCGCGTCGAGCCAGCCGTGCGGGTTGCCCGTATCCACCGCGCAGAACTGACACGCGCGCGTGCACACCTTGCCCATGAGCATGATCGTGGCAGTGCCGTTGTTCCAGCATTCGCCGATGTTCGGGCAGATCGATTCCTCGCAGACCGTGGCGAGCCGATGCTCATGCACGGTCTTGCGCAACGCATCGAAGCGCTCGCCGGCGGGGATTCTCGCTCTGAGCCACGCGGGCTTCGGTTCGCGCGGCGCGGCTTGCCGATCGGAGCGTGCCTTCACGCCGTTCTTGATCGCGGCGAAGCCCTGCTCGGTCTGGTACTTCGAGCCGGTCGTGACGACGGGGATGCCGCGAAACTCGTTCATCGTGCCTGCTAAGATCGGCGGGAGATTCGCCTAAAGTATCGCACGAAAGCCTAAGCACGGCCCATGGCCCGCTACCGCCCTCCGCGCCCCCAAAGCGCGAAATACATCACGCCCGAAGGCGCCGCCACGTTGCGTCGCGAGCTGGATGAGCTGTGGCGCGTGAAGCGGCCCGCCGTCACGCGCACCGTGTCCGAAGCGGCCGCGCAAGGCGATCGGTCGGAGAACGCCGAGTACATCTACGGCAAGAGGCAGCTCGCGGAGATCGATCGCCGCGTTCGGTTCCTGCGCAAGCGCCTGACGGGCATGCGCGTCGTCGATCAGCCGCCCGACGACACCGGCAAAGCGTACTTCGGCGCGTGGTTCGTGTTGCGCGGCGACGCTGGGGACGAGCGCGAGTACCGGCTCGTAGGTCCGGACGAGTTCGACTCTGCGCCGGAGTACGTCAGCATCGAGTCGCCGCTGGGGCGCGCAGTGCTCGGCAAGGCGATCGGCGCCGCCGTGACCGTGAGCACGCCCGAAGGCGAGCAGCGCTACGAGCTCGTGCGCGTCCGTTATCGCTGAGCAAAAAAATGCCCGGCCGAAGCCGGGCGAGTCACAGGGGGAAACTTGGCGACTACTGCAAACGGGCCCAGTTCAGTAGTCGTACGTCGGCAGACCGCAAATCGAAATTCCTGGCCAGCAGCGCTTCGATTTCTTTGGTCTCGTAGCGGTGCTCGGTGGGCTGGTTCACTTCCACTATTCCGCTGAACTCCTGGTCCTTGCCTTCGGCGGCTTCGCCAGTCAACACGAAGTGGGTGTAGTACTTGACGCCCATGGTTCGGAACTCTAGACAACGCCGAACAGGGCGTCTGTGATTGCCTCCACATTTTGCCGCGGCGTTGTTAAACCGCACGCGCCGAAACTCGTGGATCCGATTCAAAATGGCGACAGGCTTGACATATTTTCCTGGCGGCCTATAGAGGGAGGTTCGATTTGGCGGAGCGCGTTTGCATGACTTTGACTCGACCCCTCTTGGCACTCACCTGTTTGCTGGCCGTTGCGTTCTTCGCCACGCCTATCCGTGCGCAGCAGGAATTGCGCCCGACGTTGTTTGCCGACGCGGATCGGGCGCAGGCGGCCGCAAAAGCCATGAATGCCGAGGCGCTGGCGCCGGCCACGTTCAGCCGCGCCGTCGAAGCCTATATGGCGGCCGATGCCGATCTCGCACGCGGCCGTAACCTCGAACGAGTGAAGAGCGCCCTCGCCACCGCGACGAAAGCGTTCAACGACGCGGGCCAAGCGGCCGAGATCGCGAACGTTACGCTCGCCGCGGTCATCAAGACGCGCGGCGACGCCACGCGCGCGAATGCCACCACGTTCGCAGCCGACGGCTGGCGCAATGCCGAAGCTGCATTCGACTCCGCCGCGCGCCGGCTCGAGACGGGCGACATCCGCGGCGCTCACACGCGTGCGGACCAAGCCGAAGGGCTGTACCGCGACGCGGAGCTCACGGCCATCAAAGCGCAGTACCTGAGCCAGACGCGCGCGCTGCTCGCCGAAGCTGATCAACAACGCGTATCGCGCCTCGCGCCCGTCACCTTGGAGAAAGCGCGCTCGCTGCTCGCACAGGCCGAGAAGGAGCTGAACGAGAACCGCTACGACACGGACCTGCCGCGCAGCCTGGCACAGCAGGCGAACTACGAGGCGCGCCACGCCATCTACCTCGCCAAGCTGATCGCGATGATGCGCGACGACGGCGACACGCTCGAGGACGTGATCCTGCGTTACGAGGATCCGGTCACGCAGATCAGCGGGGCCGCCGACCGAGTGGCGCAGTTCGACAAGGGCATCGATCCGGTCGTCATGGAGTTGGTCACGTATATCGAAGCACTGCGCGAGCAAAGCTCGCAGAGCCAGCGCGATCTCACTGATTCGCGTCAGCGCGTGGGCGAACTCGAAGAAGAGATTCGCGAACTCGACCAGCGGCTCGGCGGCGTATCGCAGGAACGCGTAGCGCTCGTTCAGAGGCTCGAGGCCGAGGGACGAATTCGCGAGCAGTTCACGACGATCGAGAATATGTTCGACCGTGACCAGGCGCGCGTATCGCGCGAGGGCAATCGCATGGTCATCCGGCTCGTGGGTCTCACGTTCCAAAGCGGTCAGGCCGAGGTGCCGGTGGCGGCTCGCGGGCTACTCGAAAAGGTGAAAGGGGCGACGGAGGTATTTCCGCGCTCGCAGATCGTCATCGAGGGGCACACGGACTCGTACGGCAGCGACGAGACGAACCTGGCACTGTCGCGGCGGCGGGCGGAGGCGGTGAGCGCGTATCTCGGCCAGCTCGGCGTGCCGGCGCTGCGCATGAGTGCGGTGGGTTACGGCGAGACGCAGCCGATCGCAAACAACGACACCGAACAGGGGCGCGCGCGCAACCGCCGCATCGACGTCATCGTCGAACCNNACCCCTCGCGGGACACGCGAGACCCCTCTCACGCCCACCGGCGCAGAACTTCGACGAGCCTCAAGCGATGGCGTTCTTATCGAGCCAATCGCCGACCACCCGCCCCACGGAGGGTTGCCACAAATATCCGTACGCATCGTGCTCGTTCAGCCCGCGGTCGCCGCGGAAGGTGTTGTGGAAGTCGTTCACGTCGTCGAGCGACTCAAGGAGGCCGAGCGTCAGCATCTGCGCGAACGTCGGACGTAAGCGCTGCCGCAGCGCCGTCATGTCACCGCGCGCCGTGAAGTTCGCCCAGCGCCGAATATTCGCCGGATATCGAGCCGCGCCATGCTCGCGCGAACCGGACAGCTTGCGTTGGATGAAATGCGTCGCGAGCGGGCTCCCCATCGTGACGAACAGATCGATGCGCGGCGTCGGACCCCGCTCGCGCGATAGCTCCCACAGCGTGTCGTAGGCGATCACCGACCCAAAGCTGTGGCCGATCAAGAGAAACGGCGCGCCGCCCCCCCACGCGGAGTCGAGCTCGGCGCGCAGCATCGCTCGAACGGCGGTGCCGATGCCGTTGCGATTCTTCAAATAGCGGTTCGCCTCGTGCATGAGCCGGCGGGTGACTGCCGGGGCCAACCAGCGCCCCAGCAGGGGCCACGCATCGCCGAGCACGAACGACCAGCGCTTCAATGTTCCCGGAAACCCTTGCAGCTCGCTCAACGTTTCGGGGGTCGGCGAGGTCTGCGCGAGCAGCCGTTCGACTCCGGGCATGTCGACCGCGACGTCGCTATACGTCCCGTAAAAAGAATACGTCCAGGCGACCAGCCGCAACGCATCGCCGTTCGCAGCGAGCCAGGCCGCGGCTTCGGGTCGCGAGCGCGCCAATCCCGCCGTCAGTACGCGCGTGAGCTGCTCGCGGTAAAGCTCGGGCCGCGGCTTCGGGTTCAGCCCCGGGACGAAGATGATGCGTGGAGCCGTCAATTCACGAGTCGCCTTAAAGCTTTCCCAACGCCGCGGTATAGTCCGCGCTGACTGATTGGCGATTCGTCAGGAGAATAGGTCGTGCGGTATCTGCATACAATGGTGCGCGTCAGCAATCTCGAGCAGTCGCTCGACTTCTACTGCAACAAGCTCGGGCTCAAGGAAGTTCACCGCATGGAGCACCAGGCGGGACGCTTCACGCTCGTGTTCGTCGCGCCACCGGGCCAGGAAGATTGCGCGATCGAGCTCACCTACAACTGGGATCCGCAGGAGTATGCCGGCGGCCGCAATTTCGGCCACGTCGCGTACGAGGTCGACGACATCTACGGGTTGTGCACCAAGCTCATGCAGGCGGGCGTCACGATCAATCGGCCGCCGCGCGACGGCCGGATGGCCTTCATCCGCTCGCCGGACAACATCTCTATAGAGCTGCTCCAGAAAGGCGACGCTAGACCCAAAGCCGAGCCGTGGGCGTCGATGGCGAACACGGGAGCGTGGTAGCGCGTTAGCGCAGGTCGCGGTTGACGACGCGGAAGTTGCCAGTCTCGACGTCCGAATCCTCGGAGTCCTTGCAGATCACGCGATTGCGGCCTTCGCGCTTCGCTTGATACAGCGCTTCGTCGGCCATCTGGATCGCGCCCACGAGGCTGCGTGTCGAGTTCGGACGCGCCATCGACAACCCGACACTGACGGTAACGATTTTCGCGGCCTGCGAGCCGGCATGCGGAATGGCGAGATCCAGCACGTCGTGCCTAATCTGCTCCGGTATGTTGCGCGCGTAATCATCCGGCGGACCGTACAGCACCAGCACGAACTCCTCACCGCCGTAGCGCGCCGAGAAATCGAACGGCCGCTTCGCGCCGCGCGCGATGCAGTTCGCGACTTTCTTCAGGCAATCGTCACCGGCCTGGTGGCCATAGAGATCGTTGAAGATCTTGAAGAAGTCGATGTCGACGAACACGATCGCTACGCTCACGTCGTCGCGCCGCGACTGCCGCCAGATTCGATGAATGTAGTCGTCGAAGATGCGGCGGTTGTAGAGCCCTGTCATGCCGTCGCGCTCGGCCAGCTCGTTCAATTGCCGTGTCTCGAGGAAGTTAGTGCGTAGCGCGTACTCGAGGTTGTAGGTGGCGATGCCGCCGATCACGGCCGCGGCCCCCAAGATCGCCGCCATGTAGCTCAACACGTCGAGCGGCAAGCCGACCACGAGCCCGCTGACGAAGTGCGCACTGATCAAAAGCGCGGCAACACCCATCGCCACGTTGAACAGCAGGCCCAGGAACAGACAGCCGAACAGCACCACGAGCACGAGGCCCGCGAGCACGTACGACGCGCCGGCGAGCGCGGCGGCGTGGGTGATGTAAGTCACCACAAAACCCACGAGCGTGACGCCCACGGATACGATCTCGGTGTAGTAACGCCGCGCCATCGGCAACGAAATGGCGGCGGCGAGCAGCAATAGCAGTGGGCACAGCACGCCCAGGCGCAGGGCGTTCAGCTTGCCGGTGGCCGGGGTGCCGAACACGAGATCGATGCTGGTGATGGCAAGCACGAGCACGAGTGCGATCAGACCCGACAAGCGCGCGCGCGGCAGATTCTGCGCGATATAGAACTCGCGAAAATCTTTCTCGAGCGCGGGCATGAAGCGCAGGTTCGAGTAACCGCGCCGCAATTGCTCCGCGTACGGCGAGCCGTGTTCCTGCGTGTCGAGCTTGGTCAAGTCCATGCTGGCAAGCACTCGTGGTGCTCACACTGTGCACGTGAGAGCGGTCGGGTTTCCCGAACGGAGGTCACAAAGGACGGCCTTCTCTCACCGATATAACGGTAACAGCGGCTCATTCTTTGGTTGAGAGTCCACTTGATCGAGCTTCTCGAGCTGCGGCAGCACGGCCTTCAGGCCCTCGCTCTGCCACGGTCCGGACGTCGCACCGTAGATGCTGGTCTCGAGTGCGAGCACCTCCTGGGCTACGGTAGCGGGCAGTACTGCCGCCAGCGCGCCGAGGCTGCGCGGCCCGGCTTCGCCGAATTTCGCCTCTGCGAATGCAAGTAACGACCGGCGCGCCGCATCCGCATCGCCGACGGCGCACGCGCTGTCGAGATCGCGCAGGATCTTGCGCAACGGTTGCGACCGCTCCTTCGTGGCCGCCGCGTGACGTTCCGAACGCGCTGCTCGCCCACCGCGCGATCGCCACCAGAGCGCGAGGGTGACCAGCCATGCGATTCCGAGTAGCGCTGTCGCAACGGGCCACCCATTGCGCGCTGACGCGGTAGGCGGCGCGTTCGTTGCGGTGAGGACCGCTGCGGTTTCCGTCGGCGCCGCCTCGCCGCTCGGCTTGATCGTCAGCGTTCGTGGCGGCAGCTCCGCTACTTCCCAGCGCTGCGCGCTGACATTCCACCACGGCACCTGCACGCCGGCCATGGTGACTTCACCCGGCTGTTGCGCAATGACGGCGAAGCCCACGCTACGCCGGCTCTTGAGCCCGTCGGCAGTGATCTCGTGGCTGAGCTCTGGCTGATCGGCGTACTGGCGAAGACCCGATTGTTGCGCAACCGGAATCTCCGGCAGCTGCGTCTCGAGCAGGCCGTAGCCTTCGATGACGATCTTGCGCGTGCGCGGCACGCCGACGACGAGCTCGGTCGACGGATCGTTCCATTCCTCCGCCAACGTGACACGTTGCGCCGGCAGCCACGCGGCGCCGGCCAGTGCCGCCGGCGGCGCGACGGCCGGCTGCACGTCGATGTCGATCACACCGGAGCGGAACCGTTGCACGCGCGAGAAGCCGCGATCCGGAATCACCATCGCCTCGAACGAGGCGGGCCCGATCGTGAGCTTGCCGGCTGCCTGCGGGAAAACGGCGAAGCGACGCTCGCGCACGACGAACGTGCGACCGCTGCGCGTGGTCTGATACTGGCTGTCCTCGCCGAGCCGCTCGACGATGGCTTCGCCGCCGCTAACCTCGGGCGGCGTCAACGTGGCGCGCCCGGTCGCCACGCCAATGAACAGGCGCAACGTGAACAGCACCTGTGACTGCGCATACACCGTCTTCGGTTGCGCATCGAGCTCCATGAAAATATCGCCGGCAGCGTTGGCGCTCGTATCCGGCGGCAACACGCGCACCGCAACTGCGTTCGACTGTCGGTCGCCGACGTGCACGGAAGGAATCGTGAACTCGCCGGACTTCTTCGCCATGAGCTGGAACTGCCACTCCGTGACCTGCGCGGTCTGGCCGTTCGAGATCTGTACGCGCGAACTGCTCGAGCGCTGAATGATGTCGAATTCGCGCGTGAGCGCCGCATCGTCGGGCTCGCCACGCACGGCGCCATCGGCGCGCAAAACATAGGTGAACGATTCGCCGTCGCGCACGACGGGCCGGTCGACGCTGGCATTCAGCGCCGGCGCGTTCTGCGCGCCAGCGAACGCGCCGAAGCCCAACGCGAGCACGGCCGCGAACGCACGCAACGCGCCGGCTCTCACCACGGCTTGCGCTCCGGTCCGTTCTGGAGCACGGGCTTGCCGTCCTGGTCCACGCCCATGCGCTGGTACTGATACAGGAATTTGCGGCGCAGCAAGCCACCCGGATCCTGGGGCACGCGCCGCAACCATTGCTCGGCCGCCTGCTCNNGTCCTTCTGGCCCTGCTCTTCGCTGTCGCCGTTGGCCTGGCTGTCGCCGGGCTTGCCCTTGTCGCCCTGCTGGCCCTTCTGTTGCCCGGACTGTTTGTCGGCGCGCTGCTCGCCGTCGCCGGAGGAGTCTTTGGAGTCGCCGGGCTTGCCCTTGTCGTCCTGGCCTTTGTTCTGGTCCTGCTGCTGTTGCTGTTGTTGCTGCTGCTCTTTCTGCTGCGGATGGTCGTCGAGATATTTCTGCAACAGATCGCGGTTGAAGCGTGCGTCTTCATGCGCGGGGTTCATCGCGAGCGCGCGATCGTACGCCTCGATCGCGGGCTGAAGCTTGCCGCCCTTCGCCAGCGCGTTACCGCGGTTGTACTGCCCGTCGGCGGAATCGACCGGCGAGAGCGTTGCGGCGCTCTTCTCGAACTCTCCGGAACGAAATTGTGCGGCGCCACGCCACTCGGGGTCGTCGAACAAAGTCGCGGCACGGCCGGGGTTCTTTTCCTGCAGTGCCTGATACGCGCGCTGATCACGACGCAGCCAGAGGTCGTTCCACTCGAACGCCTGAGCACGCGGCGCCGGCAACAGCACCACGAGCAACACGCCACAGATCCAGCCGCGGCGGAACAACAATGCGAGGAGCGGCAGCACGGCGAGCGTCAACCACGCACCCCGATCACGCCAGACGTCGGCTTGGTACTTCTGCTCCTCGCCGCCCGCGAGCGCCACGTCCAGCGGCCCACCGCCGGCCGCCGGGAACAACGCCTCGAGATCGCGATCGTCGGGCGCGAGTCGCGCGAACCGGCCGCGGCCGGCGCTCGCGAGCCGTCTCAGGGCCCCGATGTCGACCTGCGGAATCACGACCTGACCGTTGCTGTCGTTCACGAAGCCACCCTCGGGCTGCGGGATCGGCGCGCCCTGCTCGGTGCCGACCGCCAGCACGCTGGTGCGATAACCGTCGCCGGCCATGTCGCGCACGCGGCTCACGTCGGCGTCGGCGACCTCGGAATCCGTGATCAGCAATACGTCGCCGCTGCGCACGCCCGTCTGGCGCAGCAATGCACGCGCTTTGTCGAGACCGGCGGCCAGCGAGCCGCCGCGCGTCGGCATGATGTCGGTCGAGATGGCGCCGACCAACGACGAGATCGTGCGCGTGTCCGTCGTCAGCGGCGTGACCGTGAACGCGTGCGTCGTGAACACAACGAGCCCCGTCTGCCCCGCGGCGCGACGCTCGAGCAGATCGAGCAGCTTCAGTTTCGCGCGCGCGAGGCGCGACGGCTCGACATCGCCGGCGTCCATCGAGCGCGACAGGTCGAGCGCCACCACGAGCGCCTCGTCGGAGCGAAACGCCGGCACCGGCAGCCGTTCCCACGCGGGCCCGGCGATCGCGACCACCGCGACGAACCACGTCAGCAACGCTACGATGAGCGCGAGCCGGTTGTCGCGCAACACCTCGGGCTCGAGAAGCACGTAACGGCGCAGCTTCGCTTCGACGATGTTGCGCCAGCCGCCCGTTTCGCCGCGCCCGCGCAGCAATTGCCACAGCAGCCACGCGCCGATGGGCAACGCTACGAACCACTCCGGCCTTAGGAAATGCAGCTCAGCCACGCGAGGCCTCCGCGCGCCAGGGCGCGCCCGAAGCTCGCGTCGGCAATCGCGCCGCGACCCACGCCGCCGCGGCCGCGAGCGCGGCCAGCGCCAATGCAACGCCGAGTGGCCAGTAGAACAACTCCTTCACCGGACGGAAGCCGCGCTCGTCGGACGCCGCCGGCTCGAGCTCATCCAGGATCTTGTAGATCTGCTGGAACTCCTGCGTGTCGCGCGCGCGGAAGTAGCGCCCGCCGGTCATCTCCGCAAGCGCGGTCAGCGTTCCTTCGTCGAGATCGGCCGACGGATTGATCTGCCGCAAACCGAACAGCGAGCGCACGGTCAACGCGTCGGCGCCGATGCCGACGGGATAGATCACGACCTTGCGCTGCGCCGCGAGCTCGGCCGCCTTGCGCGGCTCCACGGCGCCTGCGGTGTTGGCGCCGTCCGTCAACAACACGAGCACGCGCCGGCCCTGCTGCACCTTCGCGTCCTCGAGCGTGCGAATCGCGAGCCCGATCGCGTCGCCGATGGCGGTCTCCTTGCCGGCGAGGCCGATCGCGGCTTCGTTCAGCAGCGTATTGACGGTCGCGCGATCGAACGTCAGCGGCGACTGCAGATAGGCTTCGCGTCCGAACAGGATCAGGCCCACACGGTCGCCGACGCGGTGGTTGATGAAGTCGGAAGCAACGGATTTCAGCGCCGTCAGTCGATCGACCCACTGCCCGTTCAGCTGGAAATCCTGCTCTTCCATGCTGCCGGAGAGATCCACGGCCACGAGCAGGTCGCGCCCCGTCATCGGCAGCGACACGGGCTCACCGACGAACTGCGGCCGCGCGGCCGCGAGCACGGCCAGAGCCCACGCCGCTGCGAGCACCGCGAGCCGCCAGCGGCGCGAGACTGCGGGCGCGCGCAGCCCGGCCAGGTCGCTGAACTCCGTGCCGAACGGTACCTTCAGCGCCGCGTCGCGATCGATGGGCTCGGCCGGCATTAGCACGCGAACGAGCCACGGCAGCGGCAGCGCGAACAATATCCACCACCACGCCAGCGTCCACATGGGTGTCAGCCTCTCCCCGCGCGCTTGCGAACTGCACGCGGTGTGGCGGGCTGGGCGCTGAGCCATTCGGCGCAGAGCGTCGTGAGCTCGAGCGCGGTGCCGCGCTCGATGCTCTGCGGCCGCGCGTACGGCGCCGCGAGCAGCGCGCGACCAGCGCCGCTCACGAACGTGTCGCGCTGCCAGCGGCTGTCGAGATAAGCGAGCCAGCGTTGGCCGATCAGCCCGGGCACATCCTGCTCCACGGCGGGCTCGGCGTTAGAAGCGCGCGCGGCGGTCGTCATAGCGAAGCGGCGCAACACGGTGGAGACATTCTGCAAGCAGACGACCGGCTCCATGCCCTGCTCGAGCGCCGCGCGCACGCGCTGCAGGCTTTTCAGCGCCACACGCCGATGCCGGGTCTGGTAGTAACGCAACGCGTACAACGCGAGCCCCACCAGCACCAGCCCCATGAGCAACCACCAGCCGATCGCCGGCGGCCACCAGCCCACCGGACCCGGCAAATGGATGTCGCGTAGCGGCAGCGAGCTCACGTCGTTCGGGTTCATCGCGGTCGAAACTGTTGTGCCAACACACTGCGCGGGTCGGCGTCCGTCGTGCAATCGATCAGACGGATGCCGGGCAATCGCGCCAGCGCTTTCAGCCCAGCGCGCCGCGCTTCGAACCGCTCGTGGTAGCGCTGCCGCGACTTGGCATCCGTGGTATCGATCGAAAACGAACGGCCGGCGCTCTGGATTCGATAGCGGCCAGGCGGTGGAAGTTCAGCTTCTACCGGGTCGAAGAAGTGCACGAGCGAGAGATCGCAGTGACCCGCGAGCTTCTGCAAATGCCGATCCGCATCAGGCCCGAGCCGGCGAAAATCACTGAGCAGGAAGATCAGGCTGCCTGGGCGCGCCACCCGCGCGAGCCGTTGCAGCGCACGCTCCGCATCGCTCTCGACACTAGCCGTGGCTTCCGGCGGCTGCCAGAACGAATTTGTGCACACGGATTGCAGTAGCCGCAACGCGGCACGCGCGCCGAGCGCGGGCCGTAACTCGTGGTGCTCGCTCTCGGAGAACACCAACCCGCCGAGCCGGTCGCCGTGCCCCACGGCGCTCCAGGCGATCAATGCCGCCATCTCCGCGGCGCGAACGCCTTTGAACTCGCCGCGCGTCGCGAACAACATCGGCCGCCGCAGGTCGAGCCACAGAAATACGGGCCGATTGCGCTCCTCGCGGAACACTTTCGTGTGCGGCTTGCCGGTGCGCGCGGTCACGCGCCAATCGATGGTGCGGAGATCGTCACCGGGTTGGTACGGGCGAGACTCGTCGAACTCGACGCCGCGGCCTTTGTACGGCGACAGATGCCCGCCCGAGGTGATGACACGAACTCGCGGCGCGGTCAGCGCAATGGCTTCGCCCGCGGCACGCAACCTGACGAGATCGGCGAGCTCGACTCGCGCCGGCGACTGCGTTGTGCGCGCGGCGGAGAGCGCCATCAGGGCACCCCGATCCTCGCGAGCAGCGTATCGACGATCTCGTTCGGCGTGCGGCCGGAGGCTTCCGCTTCGAAGCCGACAATGATGCGATGCCGCAGCACGTCGTGCGCCATGGCCTGGATGTCCTCGGGCGTCACGTAGTCGCGGCCCGCGAGCCACGCATGCGCGCGAGAACAGCGATCGAGCGCGATCGTCGCACGCGGGCTAGCCCCGTACTGGAGCACGCCTTTCAAATCGTCGCCGTAACGTTCGGGCGCGCGTGTCGCGAGCACGATCTGCACGATGTATTCCTCGAGAGGCTGCGACAGGTGTTGGTCGAGCACCTGCAAGCGCGCAGCCATGATTTCCTTCTGCGTCAGCATGTCGGCCGCCTTGAACAGCATTTCGTCCGTAGCGGAGCGGCGCTGCTCGTTGCGGTTCAGCTCGAGGATGGCGTGCTCGCCGGCAGCGTCGGGATAGCTCACGAACACGTGCAGCAGGAATCGGTCGAGCTGCGCTTCCGGCAACGGGTACGTGCCCTCCTGCTCGATCGGGTTCTGCGTGGCCATGACCATGAACAGGTTCGGCAGCGGATATGTCACGGCACCGACCGTGATCTGCCGCTCGCCCATGGCTTCGAGCAGCGCCGACTGCACTTTCGCCGGCGCGCGGTTCACTTCGTCCGCGAGCACGAGGTTATGAAATAGCGGGCCTTCGCGGAACACGAACGAGCCGTCCTGCGGCCGATAGATCTCGGTGCCCGTGAGATCGGCGGGCAAAAGGTCGGGCGTGAACTGCAAGCGATGAAAATCGCCTTCGACGCTGTGGCTCAAGACTTTGATCGCGCGCGTCTTGGCGAGACCCGGTGCGCCTTCGACGAGCAGGTGGCCGTCCGAGAGCAGTGCCACGAGCATTCGATTCAGCAGCCGTTCCTGGCCGACGACCAGGCCTTTTAGGTGCGCCTCGAGCTTCCCGAACTTTTCTTGTAACGACATGAACTTGGGCCAAGGCTAAAGCCCGTCATTCTAGCCAGCGCGTGCTGCGCAAAGCCAGGACGGAACGGCGGCTGCTAGCGGCCCCGAAACCCGCCGCCGACGATACCGATCGGCCCGCGCGGTAGGGTGAGGTGCACGGTTTGACCTTCGCGGCGCACGCTGACCGTCACGGACTCGCCTGCCGTGCCTTCGAACGTCAGCGTATTCAGGTCGCGGAGGTCGAACACACGCTTGCCGTCATAGGCCACGACCTCATCACCGGGCTTCAATCCCGCGCGCTCGCCCGGCGAGCTCGCGAGCACGCCTTGGATGCCCACGCTCGTCGGCCGACCCGTAGCTTTGAGATAGCGTTCGTAGTCGCTGTCGCCGAGGTCAGTGCGCAACGCGCCGTCGCCGTTGAATGCTTGGCCCGGGTCGAACGGCTTACCTTGGCGCTGAGCGTCGTACTGCGCCTGCAGCGCCTGCATACGCAGCTCGGACGCGCGGTGCTCGATCCACGCGGCGCGATCGGGCGGAAAGCCCGCGGCGACCAGCGCATCGGCCTGGCTGCCTTGCACATCGCGACGAAATGGTCCGCCGCGTGCGAACGGCGGCGGACCCGCGTCGCCGATCGGGGGTGGCGGCGTGCCGTCGCCCGGCGCGGGCGCGCTAGCGCTCGCAGCGGCGGGGCGCGTGCGCAGTGTCGCGAGTTCATCGCGGAGCGCCGTCACGCGCGCTTCGAGCGCTGCGCGCTCGTCGACTTCCGCGCTCAGCGCGGTTTCGAGCTTCTTGAGGCGCGCGTCGCTGATGTCGCTGGCGCCGGCCGCAGTTGCACTCGCTCCCGGCGCCATACGCGCCGCAGGCGGAGATGCGCCCTCGGATTGAATCCACAACGCCGCCGCCAGGCCCACGCCGAGGCCCGCAGCTACGAGCAGCAACGCCTTCACCATGCTCGACCCCCCAGTCCCAACCGCCATAATGCCGCGCTAGGGTCCGTAACGAAATGCTGCAAGGAGTCTCCGCGTGTTGAAACGGCTCGGCGTTGCGGCGCTTCTCCTCATAGTGGCGCTCGCGCTCGGCGTCTACGCGCTGCTCGCGGCCTCCCTGCCGCGGCGAAGCGGCGGGGCCGCCATTGCGGGGCTCGATGCGGCCGTGGCGATCGCGCTCGACGCGCATGCGATACCGGTGATCCACGCAGAGTCGTTCACCGACGCCTTGCGTGCACAGGGCTACATGCACGCGCAGGAGCGGTTCTTCGAGATGGATCTGCTGCGCCGCGCACCCGCCGGCGAGCTGGCAGCGTTGTTCGGCGAGCGCGCGCTTGGTGCAGATCTCACGCAGAAGCCGTTCGAGTTCCGCACGCGCGCTCGTGCATTGCTGGCCGAGCTGCCAGCCGAGCACGTGGAATGGCTCGATGCGTACACCGCGGGCGTCAACGCCGGGCTTGCGGATCTTCGCGCGCGTCCGCCCGAGTATTGGCTGTTCGGTGCGACGCCGGCACCCTGGCGGAACGAGGACAGCGTGCTCGTCGTCTTCGCGTTCTACACGATGCTGTCGAACAACCATTCGTTCGAGAGCACGCAGGGATTGCTGCACGATACCGTGCCTGAAGCGGTGTACGCGTTCCTGACGCCATCGACGTCGCGGTTCGATCGGCCGATCGTCGGCGCGAGCGACACTGACCCGACGGGCGGCTACGCACCGCTGGCGATTCCGACGAGCGACACGATCGATCTGCGCGCCGATGCCGCGCCGGCCGAAAGCCTGGCGCCGCACGTCGAGCCGCCATTGCTCGGCCCCGCGTCGAATCAATGGGCGGTGAACGCAACGCGCGGCGCCGGCGGGCGCGCATGGCTTGCCAACGATCCGCATCTCAGCCTGCGCGTGCCGAGCATCTTCTATCGCAGCGAGCTCGAATGGCCGGGCGGCGTCGTGCGCGGAGTCGGCATCCCGGGGCTGCCGGGAATACTGATCGGCGCCAATGCCGAGCTCGCGTGGGGCGCTACCGTCAGCAACGCGGATCAGGCCGATTGGGTGGTCGTCGAACCGGACCCTGCCGACGCGAACCGCTACCGCACGCCCGAAGGGTCCGAGGCGTTCGGCGAGCACCCTGTGGACATCGAAGTCGCTGGCCGCGCAAAGGCCGAGCAAGTCACCGTTCAGACCACACGCTGGGGCCCCATCGTCGCGCACGATGGTCGAGGCCGGCCGCTTGCACTGCATGCCACATGGCTCGAGCCGCACGGGGTGAATCTTGCCGTGCTCGAGCTCGCACGCGCGATCAGCGTCGGTGACGGAACCTCGATGCTCGAACGCTGGGCTGGGCCATCGCTGAACTGGATGCTGGCCGACAGCGGCGGCGACATCGCCTGGATCGTGAACGGCCCGCTGCCGCGGCGCGTCGGGTTCGACGGCTCGCGGCCGGAATCCTGGGCCGACGGCAGCCGTGCGTGGGCCGGCGAGATCGAACGGCCCCAGCAAGTCGGCAGCCGCGATGGCGCGCTATTCACGGCCAACAACCGCACACTGCCGCCCGAAAAAGCCGCGGCCTTGGGCCGCATGTGGATGCGACCACTACGCGCTAAGCGCATCGACGAGTTGCTCACGGCGCGAAATACATTCGGCGCGCGCGAATTCCTCGCGATGCAGCTCGACACGCAAGCGGAGGGCTACGACCAGATTCGCGACACGCTGCTTGCGGTGGTGCCGGCAGACGATCCCGAACCGCTGCTGAAAAGCGCACGCGATCACGTCGAACGCTGGAATGGCCGCGCCGACGTCGATCAGCCCGGCTTCCGACTCCTGCACGTGTACTACCGCAAACTGGTCGAGCGCACGATCGCGCCACTGCTCGCTCCCGCAATCGCTGCCGATCCGAGCTATGTGTATCGCTGGCCGCTCGCGGACGAAGTGTTGCGCCGGCTGCTGGACGAGCGGCCGCCGAATCTCCTGACGCGCGAATACGCGAGCTGGAACCAGTTCCTGCGGCAGGTGCTGCTCGACGCGCTGCGCGAGATCGGCGCCGATCAAAAGCGGCCCGGCATCGACGCTCCGTGGGGCGCATTCAATGTGCTCGACGTGGCGCACCCATTCGCGGGACTTTCCGTGCTGGCGCCGCTCGCGCCATGGCTGCGGCTGCCGGCCGCGCCGCTGCCCGGCTCGACGGTGTCGCTGCGCGTCGCCGCTCCGAGCTACGGCGCGTTGATCCGGATGTCCGTGTCGCCGTCGGCGCCCGAGGCCGGCATCCTCGAGATGGCCGGCGGGCAAAGCGGTCATTTTTTATCCGCGACGTTCAGGGACCAGCTGCAGGATTGGCTCGACGGCGCACCGTCGCCATTCCTCGCAGGGTCCGCGATCTCGCAGATCGTGCTCGAGCCTAAGCGGTAAGCGTTACTTGAAGACGGCCTGCTCGAAGCTCGGCGGATTGGCATCCATGAAGTGCGGATGCACGACCCAGATGTCGTTGCCGACAGCCGCCGCCGTGGTCGCCTGACCGACGAGAGTCGCCACCGCGGCGCGCGATGCCGTGGCCCACTCGTCGCTGCTCGTGAGCGCAACCGCCTTTGGCGCGTCGGCGCTGTTGCTGATCACGACGAGGTGGCCATCGGCCGCCCACACGGCGCCATCCTGGCCCGGCACCGGCTCGCTGACCTTGACCTCGCTCGTCGCATCGGGGTTCGCCACCGGCACCTTATAAATGTGCTCGTTAGCGACGACCAGCAGATAGCCGCCGTCGTGGTAGACGATGCCGTTGACCTGCACGCCCTGTGGCAAGCCCGTAAAGCGGTGGAGCACGGAGGCCTGATAGTCCGGCGTCACCTTGAACACGACGTTGTTCATGGTGTCGGTCACGTATACGGTGCCGCCGCCGTCGACCGTGAGGTCGTTCGCGAAATACTGGGGCGGATCCTTCGGCGTGCCGATCACGGCCGCGAGATCGACCATCGCGATACGCTCGCCGGTGGTCAAGTTGTAGACGCCGAGTTTGGCCTGACCCACGTTGCCGGGCTGAAACGCAGCACTGTCGGAATTCGCCACGAGCAACCGGTCGCGCGGCTCGTCGACTTCGATGCCGACCGACGACTTCAACTGCGGATCCGTAATGAACGGCACGACACTGCCGTCGCGTTTGATCTCGAAGATCGTGCCTTCGGCCAATGAGCCGGTGAGGAACCGGCCGTTCGCCTGGTCGTACTCCACACCTTCCGGAATGAAGCCGCCGCGCTTGGCGGTGAACACGTCGCCGGCCGGTTTCGCCGGCGGCGGCGGAGCTGCTGCGGTCTTCGGCGCTTCTGAAGGCGTGCAGCCCGCAGCGAGCACGACGCCCGCAGCCACGAGCACGAGGAATTTGCTGCCCATCGAAAGATCCTCCCAAAGGGTCCCGTCGGCGAAAATTTGATCGGCGCGATGGTACCACGCACGGCAAGGCCGCCGAGCGCGGCGCCGGGGAAGGAGCGAGGAAACCGGGGACGCTATTCCGGGAGCTTCAGAACCTTGAGCCGCTGCGACAACGAGGTGCGTTGCAGCGCCGTCGAGATGCGGCCGAAACGACTGAGCGGATTGGCGCGGCCACGCGAGTCGCGCTCCGGGAAGAAGATGCCGTAGCCGCCGGCGCGTTCCGAGCGGATCACACCGTGCATCATCATCGTCTCGCCTTCGAACTCCATGATCACATCGACCTTGCCGCCGACTTTGAGCGCGCCGATCGGGCCGCGCACGAGCGAGACGAACATGCCTTCGGCGCTGATGTCGCCGACGGCGACCGCGAGCTTCTTTCCCGCGAGCAACAGCCACGCGTCGAAGTCNNTTGCTTGCCTCGCCCATGCGCGCAATTTCTCCGATTTGCCGCCCGCCGGCAGTGATTGAAGTCTCGATCCGCTCACACACCGCGAGTGGCGCGGCCGCCGCGGCGTGCCTTAGAGTGCGCGCGAAGACCGCGGCCCGACTTCAAGAGGCTCCATGAACCACAACGTTCTGCTACTGGCCGCGGTGCCGATCGCGGGCTTCGTCGCAGGTTTCATCAACACGTTGGCCGGCACCGGCTCGCTGATCACTCTGCCCGTGCTGATCCTCCTCGGGCTACCGGCCACCGTCGCGAACGGCACGAACCGCCTCGGCGTGCTGATGCAGAACATCGTGGCGGTTGCCACGTTCCGCAATCGCGGCGCGCTCGACGTGACGGGCTCGTGGAAGCTCGTGTTGCCGGCGGTCGTCGGCTCGGTGCTCGGTGCACGGCTGGCGGTGGACATCGACCAACAAACGATGCGCAACGTGATCGGCGTATTCATGCTCGTGATGCTTGCCATCTTGATGCTGAAACCCGAGCGCTGGATCGCCGAGCACGCATCGCCGCGGGCGCCGCGACTTTCGGTGGAAGTGCCGCTGTTCTTCGCGATCGGCGTGTACGGAGGATTTCTGCAGGCCGGCGTCGGCATCTTTCTACTCGCCGCACTCGTGCTCGGTGCGGGATTCAATCTAGTAGGCGCGAACGCCGTGAAGAATCTGATCGTGCTCGCGGTAACGGTAGTGGCAATCCCCGTGTTCGTGCTGCACGATCAGGTGCAATGGACCTTGGGTCTGCTGCTTGGCGCGGGTCAGGCGGCGGGCGCGTGGTTCGCCGCGCGTGTCGCGCTCAAACGGGGTGCCGGGTTCGTGCGGATGTTCGTGATCGTGACGGTCCTGCTTTCGGCGATCGCATTGTTCTCTGGGTACGGCTGAGCGAAGCTGTCGTCGTAAACCACCATGGCTATCATCCAACGACATCTCGAACGACACCGCGCAGCGCGTGTGAACTGGCTGCGCGCCGCGGTGCTCGGCGCGAACGACGGCATCGTTTCGACCGCGAGCCTGCTCGTAGGCGTCGCGGCTGCCGACGCAAGTCACACGGCATTGCTCACCGCCGGCGTCGCCGCTGTCGTGGCGGGCGCGATGTCCATGGCAGCAGGCGAATACGTGTCCGTGCACTCGCAGAAAGACACCGAACAGGCCGACCTCAAGC
>PMCP01000058.1:0-1708 GCA_003155415.1 Gammaproteobacteria bacterium
CCCTGGAAACCTAGAACTTGTAGCCGAGGTACACGCGCGCGTTGCGCGGCTCGATCGGGTGGAAGTGATAGTCCTCGACGCCGCCCGCGGGCTCGCCGGACAAGCGCGAGGCGTACCAGTACGTGATGTCGTCGTCGTGAGAATCGAACGCGTTCAACAGGTCGACGCGGAAGTCGAGGCGTCCGCGCTTGTAGCCGGCCTCGAGATTCACGACGGTCGACGCACGCGACTCGACACTGCCGTCTTCGATGAGCGGCCGAGGGCCGAAGTACCGCAGCCGCGCGGCCGCGTAGAAGCCACGCGATGCTTTGAGCGTGACACCGGCGGCAAGCACGCGGTCGATGGCACCCGGAATCTTGGGGCCGGCAATGTCGCCATCCGTGAACTGCGAGTGCGTGAGCGCGAACTCGAAGTCGAACGTAAGCTTGTCGTTCGGCCGGTAGTACAGCGGTACCTCGAGGCCGTAGCGCTTGCTCGGCCGGCTCGCCTCTGTGGTGCCGGCGTCGCCGACGAATAGAAGCTCGGAGTCGAGATCGAGAACCCACAGCGCGGCGGAGACGTTCAGCTTGCGCTCGACGAAGCTGCGAAAGCCGACCTCCAGCTCCTTCGACTTCACGAGCGGATCCACCTTGCTCGCCGGGTCACCGCTCGCCGGGTCGACGGTGATGGTCGTGCCGCGCGCATCGTTGCTGTGGAAGCCGCGACCCGCGCTCGCGTAGAGCTCGGTCTTGCTACCGACGGAATAAATCACGTTGGCCTTTGGCGACACGATCGATTGCGACGCCGATCCCGAGTTCACCGCGAGATCGCTCGTGACATCGAAGTCGAACGTGTCCGCGCGCACGCCAAGAATCGTGCGCAGCTTGTTGGTCCAGTGCGTCTCGTTCGAGTAGTACACGCCGAGCGTGCGCTCGCCGACGACATCGCTACGAACGGTGGACAGGCGCACGCGCGCCTGCGTTCTGTACAACCCCACGTTGCCGATATCGTCGTCGCGTAACCCCACGCCAAACGTGTGATGCGAGTGATCGCCGCCAAACGTGTACGCGAAGTTGCCGCCTGAGATCGTGCGGCTATCGCGCTGATTGAACTGGTCGCCGTTGACCGGGTCATCGAGGAAATACGTGAAGTTCGAGTAGAGATTCAGGTCGTAGTCGATCACGTATGCCGTCGCGCGCGCGTGGCCGTTGCCGAGTTGACCGTTCCACCCGCCGGACAGGCTATAGCGCGACGTGTCGCCGCCGAGCGTCTTGTCGATGGAGCCCAACTCCGAGATCAGGCCGCTTTGCACGGCACGCAGCGGAATCTGATCCGGCGATTTCCAGCTCGCGTCGTAGCCCATGAGCGCGACGTTCCAACCGCCCGTGTCGCTCTTCCGCGAGTAGCGCAGCAACAGATTGTTGCGCTTCACGTCCTCGTCGATGTCCGTCCACGGCCCGTCGTAGCGATGCGCCTGCACGCCGTACAGAAACTCGCCGGCACCTGCCTTCACGCTGTCGGCGGCGAGCGCGCTGAAGTAGCCGTCTTCGCCGAGACCTACCTTGATGAGCCCGTCGTCCAGGTGCTGATAGGTCGATAGATACGCGGCGCCGGCGGACGAGAAATCGGCAACCTCCGAGTAATACGCGCCCTTGCGGTATTCCAGCCGCTCCACGAGCTCCGGAATCAGGAAGTTCAAATCACTATAGCCCTGGCCGTGCGCATGCGT
>PMCP01000058.1:1719-2129 GCA_003155415.1 Gammaproteobacteria bacterium
CGCGGCCGCGCGTCGAGCTCCGCGGCACCCACCACGCCTTCCGACGCGGAGGTCAAGGCGCCGAGCGGGTTATCCCAGCGGCCGAGCACCACCACGTCGTCCTCGACGAGCGCGGCCACGGCGAGCTGCTGAGCCCGCGCCCCGAGCGGCAGCAGGGCCAGCGCCACCAATACACCGTGCGCAGCTCGGCCTTGGACGATGCGTGTCATATTTACCAATACGTCGCCGAGGGCTCAGCGGATGCACATCCGGGCGCGGCGCGTAGGTTTCGACGTTGTAAACAGCCTGTCACGTTTGTACCGGTAAAGTCGCGGCTACAGCGGACCCAGAAAACCACGCGCGCGTTTCAGCAAAGTGACGCTCGCCCATTATCGAATCTGCAGGTTGCGGAGAAACAATATGAACAAGAC
>PMCP01000058.1:2198-16405 GCA_003155415.1 Gammaproteobacteria bacterium
CAGGACGAAGCCGAGAGCCAATTCGGTCACGCGACGAAGGATTCGGGCCCGGATCAGCTCACGACGAGCCCCGAGCAACCGGCGGACGATTCCGAACCGGACGGCACGAGCCTCGCGCCTGCACTCGTCGCACTGAACGGCAACCTGAAAACGCTGCTGAAAGACGCAGGCCCCGACGTCGCCGCCGAAGTCGCCGCGCTGCCTGGCGCCCGCGCCGCGATCGAACGGTTGCTGACGGATTCGGACCCGGCGGTGCGCGAGCAAGCGTCCGAAGTATTGAAAGCTCTGTCCCCCCAAGCGCAGTAAGGGAGAAGATCTACCTACGGCGCGTTGATGCGGCGCAACGCCTCCAGCGCTTCCGGTCGGTCCGGCTGAATGGTCGCGAGGTCGCCGAGCAATTCACGCGCCGCCGCGGCGTTGCTGCGGGCGAGCTCGTTCGCCATTCGCAGCAGTGGATCGTAGGCGGGGCCGAAGTCGGGGCTCACGCGCAGCACCGCGAGCAGCGGCTCGCGTACCTGCTCGAGCATCGCGACGACGTCGTTCGTTGCGTGCACGGCGTAACCGGCTTCGATGAACTGATCGCGCGCAGCCCAGTACGCCGCGAGTCGCGCGCCGTCGTCGCCGGGCGCGAGGATTTCCGCAGGCTGTACGTGAACCGCGTGCAACAACGCGAGCAGGCGGTCGCGCGGCGCCGACTCGGCCGCGTACGTGATCCGCGGCGCGAGGTATGCGACCACCGGCAGGTCATCGGTGTTCAGCGGCGCATCGCCGGCGAACGCCGCGAGTGCGCTCGGTCCTGCGATGAAGCTGCCGAGCACCGCGAGCTCGTCGCCAAGACCGAGCTGCGCGGCGCTCGGCGGCGGGCGCGGGCTCCCGATCCGCTCGCGCACCTTCTCTATACGCAGGCTCGGCGCGTCGCGCCGGCCGATCAGGCCAACAACGGGCGTCTCGAGACTGTTCGTCGCGAGCAGAGCGGCGCCTTCGGGGTACACCGCGAGGAACGTGCGCACGATGCTGCGCAGCGTGCCCAAATCGAGCTGATGCAGCGGCAGCCACTGGCAGAACAATCCACCTTCCGCGAGGCGTTCGCGCACCGCGTGAAAGTGCTCCACGGTGTACAGCGCACCCGAGCCGCTGCGCGCGGGATGGAAGTTNNGCCGAAAACCGCCTGCGTGAAAAACGGCGATGCGGCGATGACCTCGGGCAACAGCTCCACGGCGTCGACTTTGAGCGCAGGATCCTGCGCGGCCGACGTGGCCGTGACACCCGTGCCGAGGCCGAGAAACAGCGCGCGTCCGGGTGCTCCGTGCAACAACAGGGGCAGCAGCGCCTGCCGCGCATCCGCAAGCACCGTCGCGTTGCTGCCTTCCTGCTGGCGATTGTTGATGTGCAGACTCGCAACGCCGTTCGCTTCCACGATGCTGACCGTCGCCAGCGCGCCTTCCGCGACGCTCACGATGCGGCCGCCGGGCGGCACATCGACGCGCGTCGGCGCTGGCGCCCACACCGCGAGCGCTGCTGCGAACACCGCCGCGGTCCACTGCGCGGGCGCGCGCCACGCATGCGCAGAAACGAGCGCGAGATATCCCAAAGGGACAAGCAACAATGAGAGCTTCGCGCCGATCGCAGGCAACAGCACGACGCCGAACAGCCACGGCGCGACGGCGGCGCCGAGCGTGTTGACGCCGAGCACGCGGCCGAGCCCCACGCCCGCGGCGCCCGCCGCTGCGGCCAGGTGGCTGAACAACGCGCCCATTGCGAACGTCGGCAACAAGAATCCGAGCGCGGCCAGCGCGGCTTCGGCCGCGAGTGCAGCGCTCATGTGCGGGCCGAACACGCGTAGCACGCCGTCGCGGACCGGCTCCGCGAAGTTCAAAGCCCATGTGCCGAGCAGACACGCAGCGGCGAGCGTCCACAGCAGCCGATCGCGCATGGCTTCGTACGCTGCGCCGCGGCCGAGCCAGCGCCCGTACGCGGCGGCGCCGAGCGCCGTGCCCACGAGATACACCGCGAGCAACAGCGCGAACGTGTACACCGTGTTCTCCGTGACCTGGCTCACGACGCGCACGACCAGCACTTCGTAGCCGATGCCGAGAAAACCGGTCGCGGCCAGCCGCGGCAGAACACGGGGCGCCCGCGCTGGGCTCACTGGCTCCACCGCAGCGGCAACCGACGGCGCGGCGAACACGCGCAGCGCGGCCGCGGCCGCGACGAAATTCAACGCCGCGCATACCGTCGCGGTGGCCGTGAGCCCGAGCGTCGGCACGAGCCAGAACGCGGCCGCGAGCACGCCGAGCACGGCGCCCGCCGTGTTGCCCGCATACAGCACGGCGATCGACGCGCCGCCGGGTTGCGTGCGCGCAAGCGCACGCTCCATGGCCGGCAACGTGGCGCCCATCGCTGCGGTGGCCGGCAGCAGCAACAAGAACGTGCCGCCAAACGCCACGGCCCAGTGCCACGCGGGAGTGGGCTGCGCGCCCACGATCGCGACGAGGCCGCGCGCAAGCGGGTCGAGCAACAGCGCGAGCACGAGACTCCACGCGCCGATCGCGGCTTCGCACCCGGCGAACCAGCGCGCGGGCACGCGGCTCATCTGCACGCGCCGGCCGAGCAGCAACGCGCCGAGCGCGAGGCCGCCGAAGAACGCGGCCACCACCGCCAGCACGGCCGCCGACTCGTGGCCGAGCCAGAGCGCGGCCTGCTGCGTCCACACGATCTGGTAGCCGAGCGCCGCGGCGCCTGACGAGACCAAGAGCGCCAAGAACGCCAAGGAACGGGTATTCATTGCCCAGGACGGCGCGCGCGGCGCGTCAGCCGCTGAACGCGATCTTGTAGCCCCACGAATCGAGGCTGGCGGGGATGGCGTTGAATGCGAGCGTGATGCGCCGCGCGCCGGGGTTCGGCGGCACGGCGTGCATCAGGAAGCTCGGGAAGAACACCACGTCGCCGGGCTCGGGCGGCATGCTGATCCACTTCTCGGAGTTGTACGGCCCCGTCGTCACGCCGGCGTGATCGTTCTTGAACGAGTATTCGAGGCCGCCGGGCGAGCGCATGAACACGGTGCGCGCGTCGGGATGTGTCGGCGTGAGGTACACGACGCCCGAGATGAAGCTGTTCGCGTGGTTGTGCATCGCCTGCCGGCCGCCGGTGTCGAGCACGTTGACCCACATCTCCTTCAACGACCACCCGAGCCGCTCGCCGAACAGCAGCGCGCCGAAATCGGCCAGCAGCGGCACGATGACGGTCGCGGCCTCCACGAGCAGGGGGCTGTCGCTCGGCCGCAGCATGCTGGTGTGCGCGAGATTCGCGGACGAGCTGTTGGCTTCGACAGCTGATTGGCTCAAGTGTGCGACCAGGCCGGCCACGAGCGCGGGCGGCAGCGCACGCGGCGCGCGCATGAACGGCGTGGGGAAAAGGCCGACGACCTCGTGCATGAGGGGTGATTCGAGCGCCATTGATCGAGCGGCGCATGGTAACGACCGGCGTGCGACAAATTGATGACATTCGTCGGCCGAAAGGCGCGACGTGCTCGACCTCCGAGCGCTGTCACGCGAACGTCAAGAATCTTACATAGCGTAGGCACATTCGCTCGCTACTCTCCGGTGCGAAATCTCACGGCGCGTTCGCGCTTCGCACTCACTCGAACCCATCGTCTCAAGGAGGCTCAATGAACCCTGGATTCAGCAAGACACAGCTCGCCCTGGCGGTAGCCACGGCGCTCGGCGCGGCGGCACTCACCGCGACACCGCGCACCGTGAACGCTGGCGAACACCTCGGCACGTACGTGGCCGGCGACTTCCACAATCACAGCACGTGCTCGGACGGCTCGATCTCGATGCCGAAGACGATGAACAAGGCGTTCGACACGCCCTGGGGCCTCGACTGGTTCGTGCAAGCCGGCCACGGCGGCAACGGCAACCGCAACTGCACGCTGGCCGAGGACGCGTCGCTGGCGACGCCGGCCTACCCGCTGGTGTACGCGAGCGACGGTGTAACGGTGCTCGGCCCGAACACCACCTGGCAGAACAGCATTCCGCCGGTCGCGCCGAAAGGCGACGTCTCCGGCGCGCCGCCGAACCAGAACATGTGGCGCTGGCAGTCGATCCAGGAATTCCAATACGCGCAGAACGAGTACCTCGCGCAGTACAAGAATCAGCCGATCTTCATGGGCATCGAGAGCGTGACCCCGGGTCACGAGCACACGTCGATGTCGGTCATCTCGGGCCAGATGCCGTCGTCGCTCGATCAAGCGACGCTGCCGACGACGCCGGGCTACACGGCGCTCGGTAATGCGAACGCGCTCGCGCAGTGGGAATACTGCTTCGACCGCGGCGACACGGACCACAGCCGCGGCAACACGACGGTCGGCACGGTGCCCGTGCCCGGCGGCAACAACTGGGATTGCTCCGTGCCAGGCAGCGCAAACTCGCTCGACGTGAGCTGGAACGTCACTGGCCAGAAGCTGATTCCGGCCGGCGGCACAGGCACTGGCGTCAAGGGCCACCTGAAGGCCGTCGAGTCGCTGAAGTGGATGAGCGCGTTCAACCCTCAGCAGAGCTACTACGTGCCTGCGCACCTCGAGCGCGCCGGGCCGTTCAACCCGGACGGCAACAACGGCGTCAACATCGAGAGCCTGCGCGACTTCAACAACGCCGCGCCGCAGATCGCGTTCGGCTTCGAATCGCAACCGGGCCATGGCGCGTCGGATAACCGCGGCGAGTATCGCCCGAACCGCAATACGATTGCGGGCGTGAAGGTCGACTCCGTCGGCGGAACGACATGGGGCGGCACAGGCGTCTACGCGGGTCAGGTCGGCGGTGTATGGGACGCGCTGCTTGGCGAAGGCCGCAACTGGTTCTTCTACGCGAGCTCCGACTGGCACAATCGCGGCACGTTCGGCAGCGACGATCGCCGCTCGACGCAGGACTTCTACCCCGGCGAATATCAGCGCACGCACACGATGGTGCACCGCGGCCACGATGCGAAGTACCGCCCGCAGATGATCGTCGACGGACTCCGCACGGGTAACAGCTGGTCCGACTCGGGTCAGCTGATCGACCGGCTCGCGGTGGTCGCGTGCGTCATTCCGCCGGAAGTGGCGAAGCGCACGGGGCCGCTGGCGGAAGCCATTGGCAACCTGTTGGTCGAGACGCTCGCAACGGTGGCTGCCTGGGCCGACACCGATGCCGACGGCTCGGGCTGCGCGACGATGGGCCAGAAGCTCACGGTGAAGCCGGGCTCCGACATCATCGTGGCCGTCGTGGCCCGCGATCCCTCGGGTGCCAGCTACTCGCCGTACACCTTCAACAACCCTTCGTTGTTGCAGGTCGGTATCCGCCAGCCGCTGAACAAGCCGGTGCTCGATCACATCGACGTGGTCGACGGCAAAGTCACGGGCTACAAGGATCCGAGCGACATCGCGAACTACGCGGGCGAATGGCCGCGTACGTGGCTCGCAAATCCCGACATGGCCACGGTGCCGGCGGCCGCGAAGAACACGAGCGCGGTTGTCATGAAGACGTTCAATTCGCGTAGCTGGAACACGGTTCCAGGCGCGAAGGACTTCAAAGTCATGACGTTCCGTCTGCGCGCGGTGAAGGACTCGCAGTACGTGCGCCTGCGTGGCACGAATCTGCCGCCGGCAGTGCCGTTCGAGACGGACGCCAGCGGCAATCCGCTGTCGGACGTCTACACGAACGCGAACCTGACGGCTGCGGGTGACGGCACGACGACGAAGCTCAGCATCCCGTGCACGACGGTCGGCACGAACGTGCCAACCGCAGGCGAGGTGTACACGGGCGCGCAGATCGACGGCTGCCCGGCGCACTTGCCGGTGGACGCAACGACGGGCCAGAAGATGGTCGCGTACGACGTAGCGGCGTGGTCGGACATCTGGTTCTACAGCAATCCGATCTTTGTCGAGGTTCAGGGCTCGACGCCTGTTGCTGGCATCAAGTAACACGGGCTAGTGGCACTGGGGCGCCGCGCGGGAACGCGCGGCGCCTTTTTCCGTTAAGCGGAACAGGAAGATCTCTCGCCAAGAGCGCAAAGAACGCCAAGAAGAAAGTCGATATGAATATGAGTGAACTTTCGTTGGGGAAGCGACGGCCTGGCTGGCTACGCGAGCCGTTGTTGCACTTCGTGGTGCTCGGGGCGGCGCTGTTTGGGGTGGACCAGGTGCTCGTGAGTCGTGCCGGGGATCCGCACGCGATCCGCGTGGATGCTGCCGTGGATGCGCAGGCGCGCCAGATATTCAAGGACGCGCGTGGGCGCGACCCGAACGGCGAGGAGCTGCACGCGCTGCGTCAGGTGTGGCTCGACAACGAGGTGCTGTATCGCGAAGGTCTTGCGCAGCAGCTCGACAAGGGCGACCCCGCGATCCGTGACCGCGTGATCTTCAAGGCACTGAGCGTGATCGAAGCCGGGCTCAAGCTGCCGCAGTTCGACGACGCGCTGCTGCGCGGCTGGTTCGAGCAGCACCGCGACAAGTACGACGAGCCTGCGCGCTTTGACTATCAGGAGGCCGTGCTGCCGGGTAACCCGGTGCGCGCCGATCTCGAAGCGCTCGCCGCGCAGCTTGCCACCGGCAAGCCCGGCGAATCCGAAGCCAGCCTGCGCGTGTTCACGGGCAGGCCGCACAGCAATCTCGTGCAGAGTTACGGGCTGCGTTTTGCGAAGGCTATTGAAGAGTCACCCGCCAATGAGTGGCGCGTATTGGAAAGCCAGGATGGCCCGCGACTCGTGCAGCTCACGGGCAGCACGCCCCCGCGGCCCGCGCAGTTCGAAACGCTGCGCGGCGTGGTGCTGCAAGACTGGACCGACACGACGATGGCCGAGCAACGCACGGGCGTCGTGCGTTCGATGGCGAAGAAGTACCGCGTGACCGAGGAGTCCGCGCCATGATCCGTTGGCGAGCGTGGCTGTCCGTGATCGGACTGTCGGTGGCCGCGTTGCTGCTCCTTGTGGGTGGTGCCGCGCGAGCGCACGAGCTCACGATGGCCGAGATGGATCTGCGCGAAACCGCGCCGGGCTCGTTCATCTGGCAATGGGGCCCGACTGAACGGCGCGCGCCGAACGAAGAGATCAAGATCGAGTGGCCGAGCGAGTGCCACGCTGACGAAGGCGTGTTGCAGTGCGGCGCCGAGGGCCTCACGGGCACGGTGTCGATGCAAGGCATCGGCAAGAGCTATTCAGCCGTGATGCTGAAGACGTACTGGCTCGATGGCCAGGACCGCGTTTACACGTTCACGTCCGCGCAATCGACGGTGCACCTCTACGGCTCCGCGGACGACAAGCGAGGCATGGGCGAGATTGCGCGCGCGTACACGGCGCTCGGCGTCGAGCACATCCTCACGGGCTTCGATCACCTGCTGTTCGTGCTGGCGTTGTTGTTCCTGGTCGGCTTCAACCGGCAGCTCCTATACACGATCACGGCGTTCACGCTCGCGCACAGTCTGACGCTTGCACTTGCGGCGCTGGGTCTGCTCACGCTGCGCTCGCCGCCCGTCGAAGCGTCCATCGCATTGTCGATCCTGCTCGTGGCCGGCGAAGCGCTGCACGGCCAACGGACGTTCGCGCGTCGCTGGCCCGCCGTCGTGGCGTTCCTGTTCGGGCTCGTGCACGGGTTGGGCTTCGCGGGCGCGCTGAAGGAGATCGGTTTGCCGCAGGCGCATCTGCCCGTGGCACTGCTGACATTCAACGTCGGAGTCGAGCTCGGCCAGCTGCTCGTCGTGACGCTCGCGTTCTTGCTGTACCGCGCCGTGGCGGCATGGCCGCGCGTGGCGCTGGCACGCGCGCCGGCGCTGTACGCCATCGGAGCGGTGGCCGCTTACTGGTCGATCGATCGCGTCGTCGGCTTGCTGGCCTAGCGCGACCGATCGAACAGCCAACCGAATAGCGGCAGCGCAACGAGCGCGCCAGCGAATTCCGCGACGACGAATCCAGGAACGTTCGCCGGTTGAATCCCTGCAAACGTATCGCTTAGCGATCGCGCAACGGCGACCGCCGGATTAGCGAACGACGTTGACGAAGTGAACCAATAGGCCGCCGAAATATACAGCCCCACCGCGTAGGGCACGGCTTGGGGTCGAGTCCTCGATATACCCAGGATTGTGCCGATCAGACCGAACGTGGCGACGAACTCCGCCAGCCATTGCGCCGGACCCGAGCGCACGGTGCTCGAGATCTGAACCATCGATTGCTCGAACATCGCGTGCGCGCACATCACGCCGATGATCGCTCCGACCATCTGCGCAACCACGTATTGAGCGAACCGACGCAGAGGCAGCTCGCGCCGAAGGGCGAATACCAGGCTCACGGCGGGGTTGAAGTGCGCTCCCGAAACGGGGCCGAACAGCAACACCAGAACGGTCAACATCGCTCCGGTGGCTAGCGTGTTGGCGAGCAGTGCGAGCGCGACGTTACCACCCGCCAAACGTTCCGCCATGATTCCCGAGCCCACGACAGCCGCGAGCAGCAGCGCGGTGCCGATGGCCTCGGCGACGATCTCGCGCGAGCTCACGCGCTCACGGGCAGGTCGCGGCCGATGTCCTGCAAGCGTCTTCGCAAGCTCAGCTTGTCGAGAGACTTGATCGGCAGATTGACGAACGCACTGATTCGATTGTTCAACAGGCGGAGTGTTTCTGCGAAGGCGAGTCGCCGCTCGGCCTCGTTACCTTGCGCAGCTGCCGGGTCTGGCAGGCCCCAATGCGCGGTCATCGGTTGCCCCGGCCAGATCGGGCAAACTTCGTTTGCGGCGTTGTCGCACACCGTGAACACGAAATCGAGTTCGGGCGCTCCGGGAAGGGCGAACTCATCCCAGCTCTTCGAGCGCAGCTCTGCGATGGCGTAGTCCTGGCGCCGCAGCAAGTCCAGGGCGAAGGGGTGCACTTCACCTTTCGGAAAACTGCCGGCGCTGTATGCGCGAAACTTGCCGCGTCCCAATCGATTCAGGGCGCACTCCGCGAGAATGCTTCGTGCGGAATTGCCCGTGCACAGGAAGAGCACGCTATAAGGCCGGTCGGTCACGATTTACGAGCTCGTTTGATCGGCCGTTTCTTGGTTCCCAGCCCGCACAACTCGGGCTGCCCGCCGCAGCAATCGTTGACGAGAAAACCCACCAGACTCTGGGTGCCGGCGGTATCGATCGCATAGAGGATGCGCTGTTGTTCGCGCCAGGATCGAAGAAGCCCCGCGCGCTCGAGCTGGGCCAGGTGGGTGCTGAGAGTGGAAGCGGGGATTTCCAGCCGCAACGCGATCTGGCCGGCCGGCAACCCCTCAGGCGCACTGCCAACGAGTAGCCGAAACACCTTGAGCCGAATATCAGAAGCCAGCGCGGCGAATACGTCTGCGTCCATATTTCGGATTTTCCCGAAATACCGGATGACGGTCAACCACAGCGGATCTGCTCAGTGGTGAATCGCCAGTAACGTGGCTCCGAGGACGGGGCCGCGGGGTCCTCGACCGGGACCGCCGGGCCCNNTACGCGACGTGCGTCACCGGGTCGACGGCTATGGTCTTGCCGCCGCGCAGTGTCGGCACCGTCGCGACGACGGAATACTTGTCGGGAGAGTCTTCGTGCACGACCGTCACGTTGCCGTCCTCACCGGCGGGAATGTAGATGAGCTTCTCGACCGGGTCCCAGCCGAGTGCATCCACGCCTTCGCCGTTGGCAATCTTGGCAACCACCTTGCCGTTCGTCGCATCGATGACGACTGAAGTCCCGCTGCAGCCCGAGAAGATCCGTTTCGAAGCCTTGTCGTAGGCGATCCCGGTGGGCCCGTCGCAAGGTGCGACCGGCCAAGAGGCAAGCACGTTCATCGTCTTCGCTTCGATCACCTGGAGGGTGTTCTTGCTCTCGTTGTTGACGAACAGTCTGCCCTCTCCGTCGCTCGCCGCACCCTCCGGCGACTGATCCTCGAGCTTAGTCGTACCGGTGATGTCACCCGTGTTGGGGTCGATCGCAACTGCTGTGCCGGCGGGACGGCTGTGATTGGTCAGGATGACCCGATCGATCGAGGGGTCGTACATGATCCCGTCGAGGCCTCCGACGGTCACGGGTATCTTCTTGATGAAACCCAGCGTTTTTAGATCGAACATCGTGACCGTCGAGTCGCCGCGGTTCGTGGTGAAACCACGGTTCCACTCTGGAACGAGCACTGCGCCGTGAACGCCCGGCGTGTTCGGTATATCGCCGAGCACTTGCCCCGTCGCCCCATCGATCACCATGAAGTGAGTTTCGCGAGAGACGAAGACTCGATGGGTTCCAGGCTCGGCGACGATGTAATCGTGGCCGCCGTCGCCCCGAACGGCGAACTTACTCACGGTGAATGTCTGCGCGTACGAGCCCGCCGGCAAGCCGCAGACAATCAGCGCAATGAGTGGCCACGCCCGGAGTAAAGATCTACTCATATGCCCCCCGATCCCGTTGTGCTACAGCGTCAAACCGCTCTGAGGGATGACGACGTCGACTCTGCCACGCGCCTATCACCCCAGCACCTTACCAATTGGTAAAAACGTCCGCTTGCCGCCGCACGCGGCGGGTTTCATGCTCTACGAGCCATGTCCGCAAACCCCTCGCGAATCAAACCGGGCACGATGAGCGTGTTACTGATCGAGGACGACCTCGAGGTCGTCGAGTCCATACGAGCAGCGCTTACGGCGCGCGGCTCGGTAGTCGAGGTCATCGGCGACGGCGCAAGCGCGTTGAAGCACCTTTCGCTTACGAAATACGACGTCATCATCGCAGACCGTATGTTGCCCGTCCGATCCGGTTTGGAGGTGGTTAAAGACATGCGCGAGCGCGGGGATGGAACGCCTGTTCTTTTCCTCACGGCGCTCGGAGGCTTGGACGACCGCGTCGAAGGGCTCGAGGCGGGCGCCGACGACTACCTCGTCAAACCTTTCGAATACGCGGAGCTCATCGCGCGATTGGAAGCCCTGGTTCGACGAACGAAGCAAGATAGCGCACCCACGCACTACCGCGTCGCGGACTTGGAGCTCGATCTGTTGAACAGAACCGCGACGCGCGCGAACGCGAAAATCTCGCTGCAAGCGAAGGAGTTCAAGTTGCTCGCCGTGCTTGCTCAGCACGAGGGTAAGACGCTCACGCGCGCGATGCTCTTGGAACGGGTGTGGGGTTTCCATTTCGACCCGAGGACGAGCGTCGTAGAAACACATATCAGCCGCCTCCGGGCCAAGGTCGACCGGCCGTTCTCGTTTCCGCTGATTCATACCATTCGCGGCGCTGGGTATTCCCTGTATGTGGCTCCGGACAATCCAACGTAGCAGCGCGCTGCGTTTCGCCGTGGGCTTGAGCGCACTCTCTGCGCTTTCCATGGCCGTGGTGTTTGCGGCGATGTACTGGCTGATCGGGGCCCAGCTGCACTCACACCTGGAATCTTCCGTCGCGGCCGAGCTGGCCGAGTTCTCGTCGGAATGGGAGGCCCGCGGATTCGACGGGCTACGCGACATTGTCCGCCACCACGCGGAAGAGGTCAGAGACGCCGATGCCATTTTTGTTCTGCAGAGCCTGGACGGCACGGTCATCGCGGGCAATGCCCGCGGCATTTCTCCGGTCGTCGGACACCGCACGCTCGCACACCGCGAGGTTGCGGCGGAGCCGGCAGTGGGCGATGCCGATGACACTTTCTACGTTGCCGGGGCAATGCTCGGCGACTACTTCGTCGCAGCGGGCGAAAGCGACGAAGAGGTCGACGAGATCCAGGACATTCTGATCAAGGGGTTCGGCATTGCTCTGTTGGCCACGACATTGTTGAGCCTCGCTGCCGGAGTGCTTCTAAGCCGGCGCATGCAGGCTCGAATCAAAGGAATTCGCGCGGCACTCGAGCGCGTTGCAGCCGGCGATCTGAAGCAAGTGATACCAGGATCCGATGCGCGCGACGACGTGGGAGAAGTCGTGGGCTTGGTCAACACGACCGTGCGCGACTTGCGGATAGTCATGGACTCCGTGCAACAGATCTCGAACGACATCGCTCACGACCTGAAGCGGCCGCTCGGCAGGCTGCAGAGCCAGCTCGCGCTCGCCTACGACGGCGCCAAGAGCGGCAACGACATTCAGCAACCTCTGGCCGACGCTTTGGCACAGACGCGAGATATTCAACGCGTCTTCGAAGCGCTACTCAGAATCGCGCAGATCGAATCCGGGGCGCGACGAGCCAAGTTTCGCCCGGTCGACATCGCGGCGCTGCTCGGCGATCTCTATGAAACATTCGAGCCTGTGGCCACCGACGCGAATCGCAAACTCCTCCTCGTCCGCGGCGAACCCGCAACTATCAACGGCGACGAGGAGCTGCTGACTCAGCTCTTTGCGAACCTGCTGGAAAACGGCATCTGTCACACGCCGGAGGGCAGCACTATTACGCTGGGAATGGAGGTCACGAAGCTGGCCGTCAGGGCATGGGTTTCGGACAACGGGGCAGGGATTTCCGATGCGGATCGTGAGCTCATCACGCAACGCTTCTACCGGTCCGACAAGAGCAGAGCCGTAGGAGGAAGCGGGCTCGGCTTGAGCCTTGTGGCGGCCGTCGCGTCCTTGCACGACGCGAAGCTCGAGTTTGCGGACAACCATCCCGGCCTGATCGTGAGCGTCACGTTCCGGCGCGTGATGATCTAACATCGAAGCCTGCCGTCGGAACCTACCGCAATGCGCTTAGCGCCCCTTTCACTTGCCAACGCCCGACATCGTGCCAAAACGGCCGCGGTGCGCTGGTTCGCGTGCTGCACGATGTTCGCCCTGTGCTGCACGGCTTGCCAGCACGTGCCGCTGGCGCCGATCGACCCCGCCGCGAACGCCGTGCGCCTCTCGACGCGGTCGCTCACGGATCCCACGGTTCGTGACGCGTTGGCTACGCGCGGCATTGCTGCACCGGCCGACAACGCGTGGTCGCTCGATCAGCTGACGCTCGCGGCGTGGCTGTTGCGCACGGATCTCGCGACGGCTCGCGCCGAGGTCGGCGCCGTGCGTGCCGCGACCGGCGTCGAGGCGCAGCGACCGAACCCCACGGTCAACTTTACCAACGAGAAAGTCACCGACTCCGGCGCGACGAATCCGTGGGTCGTCGGCGCGGCGCTGGCGATGACGTTCGAGCTCGGCGGCAAACGCGAGATCCGCCGTGAGCGCGCGCTCGCGAGCGAAGCCGCGGCCGAGTGGCAGTTCGGCGAAGCGCTGTGGAGTGCCCGCGCGGAAGTTCGGCGCTCGTGGCTCGATCTCTCCCTGAGTCGCGAGCTGGTGGCGCTCGACACCGACGAAGACACGCTGCGCCAAGGCTTTCTGACCTGGGTCGAGACACGCTTGCGGCTCGGCGCGGGCACCACACCCGAGCGGCTTGCCGCGCTGCAAGCCGCGAACGAAACCCGCAGCCGACTCGCTCAGGACAGCGCCGCGCTGGCGACCGCACGGGCCGAGCTCGCGGCCGCGATCGGCGTGGCTTCTGCCGAGCTGGCGGCGCTCGAACCCTCGCCGCTCGCGATGCTGCCGACGTTCGCGGCCGCCGACATTGCGACAGCGCGCGACAATGCTCTCGTGAACCGCCTCGACGTACGGCGCGCGCTCGCGGAGTACCAAGTCGCGGAGCAGGAGCTGCGCGCGGCGGTCGCGTTGCAGTATCCGGACCTGACGCTTGCGCCCGGTTACCTGCACGATCAAGCCGATCACAAGATCACGCTTGGGCTCGACCTTCCCGTGCCGCTGTTCCACAACGCGAAACCTGCGATTCGCCAGGCCATCGCACAGCGCGCCGTGGCGGCCGCGAAGTTCGACGAAGTGCAGGCCGCCGCGCTCGCGGCCATCGACATCGGCGCGGCGCGGCTCACGTCCGCGCGTGCGGCGTTCGACGCGGCCGAGCGGGCGAGCACCGCGGCCGGCGACGCGGAGCGCTCGATGCAGCGGCGGCTCACGGCCGGAGCGGCCGATCGCGGCGAGGTTCTGACCGAGCAGATCGCGCTCGCGGGGTTGAAGCGCAGCGCGCTCGACGCGCGCCGCGCCCTGATCGATGCGCTCACCACGCTCGAGAACGGCGTGGAGCAGCCGCTGTTTCCCGCATCGCAACTCGCACCCGCGGCTTCGTTGCGCGAGCTATTGGGGTCTTCTCCATGACACTACGTATCGCTACGGCTGGGTTCGTCGCACTCCTCTGCGCGTGCAGCGCGCGCAGTCCAGAAACGCCAAGTGCCCACGCGGAAGCCGA
>PMCP01000167.1 GCA_003155415.1 Gammaproteobacteria bacterium
GGCGTGGCGCAGATGCCGTCGGTGCCGAACGGGCTCGATTCGCCCGGTGGCGCCTTCTTCGGATCGTTGAAGTCGGCGTCCGTGCCCGGCAGGAGAAACGTCTGACGCTTAGAAAACTCCGTGCCTTGCACGGATGCGCGGACTTCGAGCGTGACTTCGAGCCAGTAAGCGTACTGCTGCGGATAGAACACATCGACCAGGGCGAATCCGTTGTTGTCTGTCGTGACCGTGCTACCGCCTGTGGTATTTGCCGCGACCGTAGCAATGTTGCCGGCTTCGACCCGGTGATTGCCGTTCAGGTCCTCACCAGCGTCCAGCACGCCATTGCGATTGATGTCTTCGTCGGGGCAACCTAAGGCCGGGAGCGCATCGAGCCCATTCTGGGTACGCCAACCGTCCGAGGTCGGGAACCGGTTGCCCTCCCAGTAGCGCTCGGACAATACGCTGACCGTGAGATTGACGAGATCGACGCCGTTGCCCTGAGCATCCGTCACCTGGATGACCCAGGGGTCTCGGTACTGAACCGGGTTTGGCTCGAAGATCTCGTTGCCGGTGCCGAGGCTAATGAAAACCTGGCGTTGTGCGACCGTCAGCGCGGCGAAGTCCGTGACTGCCGGGAGTCCCTGCACGGTTGCGTCGATGCGTACGCCGTCCACTGCGCTCGTCGAGTTGCTGGCGTTGTAGAACGTCTGTGCGCGGCCCTGGCTGTTCGTGACGGCCTGCGCCACCGACAGGGAGCCGCCTGTGGTGTCCGTCAGCACGAAGTTGATGGCCTTGTTCTTGACCAGATTGCCCGCTGCATCGCGGACGATTGCCGTGATCGTGCTCTGACTATTGGTCGTCAACGTGAACGGCTCGGCCTGAAGATCCAACGTGGCGGGGGTCGTCGCGACGAACTCTATCTGTAGCTGTACGCTCGTGTTGCTCGGGTTCGTGGCCGTCACCACGGCCGGACCCGCGTTGTTGGCCGATATCGTGACGCTGGCACTACCGGTGCCGTCGGTGTTGACCGTGGCGGCGCTAAGGGTGCCGCGGGTAGTCGCGAAGTTGATGGGCTGATTGGCAACGGCGGCACCGCCCTGCTGCCACTGAGCTGTGACTACAACGTTGCTGCCGAGTGTTACTTCCGTGCCGGCCGCTGGCGTCGTGAACTTGAACACGTCGGCTGAAACGGCGACGGTCTGCACCGCCGAAATCCCGAGCGCGGCGGCGGTCAATGTGTCATTGCCGCCATTGGTTGCGCTCAGCGTGAAGCTCGCGCGACCTTGCACGTCCGTTGTCAGCTGGGTGCCGGAGAGGCCATTCGACTTTGAGGAGCTGACGGCGATAACTTTACCGCCGATCCCTGTGCCGCCTGCGTTGGTCAAGACGACCGAATAGTTGCCTGTGCTGCCCAGTGGCAGACTCGTGGGTCCGGTGATCACCAACGTCGTGCCGACGACGTTCACGGTCACGTTGGCCTGTGCGCTCCCCCCGGCCAATGCTGTCACGGCGATCGCCCGGTTCGTCGGATCACCGGCGGTATTCAGCGTAGCGGCCAGGACACCGTCCTGGTCGGTCTTGGCGGTTTGCGGCAGGGTCAAGGCACCGGAGTTCGCTTGGAACGTAACCGCCACGTTTCCCATGACGTTGTTGTTGACGTCTCGAACCAGCGCCGTGATCGTCGCCGCGGCCGTGCCGTCAGACGGAATCTGCGGGCTCGATGTGAGCAGCGTCAGCGTGCCCACCTTCGCGGCGCTGGCGGGAGCGCCGACAATAGAGTTGTCGCCGCCGCCGCTGCAGGCCGCGAGCAGCAGCGCCGCTGCGGCCAACAAGAACATCCTTACCTTGTGCATATCCCTGATCCTTTAATCTTGCGCAACTCGTCCGTAGACGTCCGTTCCCCGCGACTAGTTAACTCGCGCTCCGTCGCGCAAGATCCTCGGTGTCACGAAGATCAGCAGCTCTTTGTTGTTGTCGGTCTTGCTCTTGCTCCGGAACAGGTAGCCCAGGCCCGGGATATCGCCGAGCACAGGGACTTTGTTCACGGTTTGGCGTAGCTCAGTCTCGTACACACCGCCGAGCACAACCGTCTCGCCATCGTTCACGACGACTTGGGTGGCGAGCTCTTTCTTGTCGATGCTCGGCACTTGGCCGCCTGTCGCCGTCGACACGACCGCACCGACGGAGTCCTTCGTGATGCGCAAATCCATGATGATCCGGTCGTCCGGAGTGATCTGCGGCGTGACGGTCAGGCTTAGCACAGCCTGTTTGAACTGCACCGTCGTGGCGCCGCTCGACGACGATTCCTGGTACGGGATTTCCGTGCCCTGGAGGATGCGCGCCTCGCGCTGGTTGGTAGCCACGATTCGCGGCGTGGACACGACGCGGCCTTCGCCTTCCGCCTGCAAGGCAGTGAGTTCGAGGTCGACGAGATAGTCGCTGTCCAAGATCGCGAGCGCGACGGAACCGGCCGGGTTCGCAACAGGCAAGTTGACGTTGTAGCGCTGGTTGATCGGCGGGATTGTGACGGGGAACGCCGAGCCGTTCGTGTTGATGTTCGTGATACCGGAATTCACGATCGTGTCGGAGCCCGTGCCGTTGCCGGTCATCGACAACAGACCATTGCCGTTGTTGCGGTCTTTGACCACGTTGGTGCCGAAGCGCACTCCCAATTGGCGGCTGTAATCGTCGTTGACGATGACGACGCGCGTCTCGATCGTGACCTGCCGCACAGGAATGTCGAGTGTCGTGACGAGCCGGCGAATGTTCGCGAGGCTCGTGGGCGTGTCGCTCACGAGCAGCGTATTCGTGCGGGCGTCGATCGCGACACTGCCGCGGTCGGAGAGCAGCGTTTTACCGCCAGTGCCCTTCAAGAGGTCGGCGAGCTCGCTGGCCTTCGCGTAGTTCACCTGGATGAACTCGGAGCGTAAGGGTTCGAGAGTCTGCAAAGCCTTGACGGCCTCGAGTGCCTTTTGCTCGCGAGCGGCGATTTCTTCCGCGGGCGCGACGATGATCACGTTGCCGTTGCGCCGCATGTCGAGACCCTTCGTGGTCATGACGATGTCGAGCGCCTGATCCCACGGCACATTCTGCAAGCGCAGGGTGACGCTGCCCATGACCGTGTCGCTGACGACGATGTTCAGACCGCTGAAATCGGCGATCAGCTGTAACACCGCGCGTGTTTCGAGATCCTGGAAGTTCAGGGTCAGACGTTCGCCGTTGTACTCTCGCTTCTCGTCGTACACACCCGGCGTCGCCGTAGCCTGCTTCTTCACAGCGGGCTTGAGTTCGAGCGTGAACATATTGTCGGATTGGTAGGCAAGCTGGTCGTATTCGGCGGCGGCCGTCACCACGAGCCGAGCATCACGACTTGCGCGCAATGCGTCGACGGTGAATACGGGCGTCGCGAAATCCGTGACGTCGAGCCGGCGCATCAGTTCCTGCGGCAGGCTTGTGTTCTGGAAATCGACCACGATTCGACCGCCCTCTTGGCGAACGTCAACCGTCGTACGCGGGTCGCTCAGGTCCACGACGATCTGACCGGCGCCGTTCGCACCGCGACGGAAGTCGATGTTGCGAATTGATCGTTCGGCGGCCGGAGTGGCAGCCGGTGCCGCGCCGCCGGCACGTGGGTTCGGGGCGGGCTGCGCCGCGAATGCCGGCGCTGCTGCGCCGCCGGGCGACTGGCCGATGCGCACGTAGACGCTGTCGCCTTCGACGCGCGTTTCGTACGGGACCATCTGGTTCAGATTCAGCACGATGCGCGTGCGGCCGTTGGCTTCCGCCGACAAAATCGACGTCAGTGGGCCGATGTTGGCTTCCTGGCGACGTGTCGACAGGCCGAGCGTGGTGTTCGGCAAGTCAAGCGAGATCCGCGCCGGATTCTCGATTGTGAAGGCCATCGGCTGGGGCGCCGGGCCGCTCAACTTGAGCTTGAGCTCGACCTGTTGGCCCGGTAGCGGTTGCACGTCGATGGCCTCGAGACGCAACGCGCCATCACCCTGCGCGTGTGCCGTGGCCGCGGACAAGGCTACCGCGAGGGCCCATCCTAGGCCTGCGACCTGACCGAGCCACGTTGAAACCATCCCGCGACGAACGGGCGCTGACTTATACATGCGTTTCACTCCCTACTAACTCCCCTGCGCTTCAATCGGCCAGTGCAATAGCCGCGGGTCGCTCAAGGAACCCGCCCAAACCGTCAGGGATGATCTCGACCAATTGAATCTGGGAATCGGAAATCTTCACGATCCGGCCGTAGTTCTGGCCCATGTGGTTGCCCACCGTAACCCGGTGCACGAGCAGGTCGTTCGTCTGCACGAGCCCGAAGCTCGCGCGCCGATCCGCCAGCGTGCCGACCATTCGCAGCGTGTCGAGCGGGAACTGCTCGAGGAACTCGCGCGGCCGGTTCGGATCGGGGCCATCCACGGCGCCCGGACCCGTACGCGCGCGGCGCTGCGGTGCGTCCGGAACGAAGGGAGAGCGTCGCGGCCCCGCCTCGTAGACGAAGGTCGGTGCCGGTTGCACTTGCGGCAGCGGCTCGATGCGGCCGCCGGGGCGCGCTTTGATTTGATCGATGTAGCTACGGAGGTCGTCGTTTGCGCCCCCGCAACCGCTTAAGCTCACCGCGACAACGGCCGCGGCAAGCGAACGCGTCAAAATTGTCCTTCGCGTCGCCATTTACTTCCCCGTTCCTCCCGCCGCCTCTTCGTCGAGGTAGCGATACGTCTTTGCAGTGACGTCGAAGGTCAGCTGGTCGCCCGATGCTTTTTCGGCTTTGTGGATGCCGATGTCATGTAAGGTCACGATGCGCGGCAGTGCCGCGATGCCGCTCACAAAATTGCCGAGCTCGTGATAGCTGCCCGTGTACTTGAGCTTGATCGGCAGCTCTGCGTAGAAATCCTTTTGGATCTCGCCGGTGGGCTGGAACAGAACTTCTTCGAGGCCCGCGCCGAGCGCTGTCTGGGCGATGTCCGTCAGTAGGCTTGGTACCTCGGTCTTGCCCGGCAGCTGCCGCAGCATGGCGCCGAAGTCGCGTTCGATCTCAGCGAGCTGGGTGCGATACGAATCGAAGTTCGCCGCCATGCGCTGCTTGTCCTCGAACGTCGTGCGCAGTCCCTCTTCTTCCTGTTTCGCCCGGTCGAGTTGCGGCTTCTCGTCCTGGATCACGAACATGTAGAGGCCAAACGCGAATACGGCAGCGAACGCGATGCCGACCGCGGCCATGCGAATCGGCAGGGGCCAACGGCCCGGGTCGTTCATATCGAGTGCGCGTAGATCGTCGACGATGCTCATTTCGCCGCCTCCTGACCCTCTTCCGACGTCACCATCGGGATCTGCTGCGCGAAGAGCTTGAACTTGGAGTTCTTATCCGTTCCTGCCGCTGCGACGCTCTCGACAATGTCGAGACTCGGGTCTTTCATCCATTTTGAACCGTCGATGTTGCGCATCAGCGCCGACACGCGAGTGCTCGACTGCGCCACGCCGCGCAGCTCGACGCGCGCTCCGGTCTGCGCAACGTCCGTCAGATTCACGCCCTCGGGCACGGCCTTCACGATCTCGTCGAACAGGTGCACGACCTCCGGGCGAGACCGCTGCAATTGATCGATGACTCGCATGCGCGCGAGCAATCGGTCTTTCTGGCCTTTCAGGCCCGTGATCTCCGCAATTTGTTTCTCGAGGACGCTGATCTCGCTCTTCAATATCTCGTTTCGCCCGCGCTGCGCACTTGTCCAACCCTGGACTGTGAGCTTCGAGAGGTACACGAGCGCGCCGCCGACGATCACGGCGCCGAGCAAGGCCATGAAGAATTCTTTCTTGCGCTTCTGGCGTAACTCCGCACGCCAGGGCAGTAAATTTATTCGAGGCATGTTAGTCGAAGCTCCTCAGCGCGAGCCCGCAGGCGGTCAGCAACGCGGTCGCATCCCGATCTACGCCCTGGGATTTGGCGCGACCAGAAACCTTCATTTGCCCCAGCGGATCACCGACGGCGGTCGCAACGCCGACTCGGCTGCCGATGACGTCAGCGACGCCGGGGATGTTGGCGCACCCGCCGCACACGAGAATCTGGTCCGGTTGTTCACGACCGCTGCCGGAGGCAAGGAAGAACTGCAGTGAGCGACTGACCTGCTGCGACATGTCGTCGATGAATGCATCGAGAACTTCGGGCTGGTAGTTGCTGGGCAGGCCGCCTTCTTTCTTGGCGCGACCCGCGTCCTCCATGCTGAGGCCGTAGGTGCGCATGATCTCTTCCGTTAGCTGCTGGCCGCCGAACGCGAAGTCGCGCGTGTAGATGACTTTCAGGTCCTTCAGCACGCTGAAGGTCGTGGTGCTGGCGCCGAAGTCGCAGATTGCGACGAATTTGTCCGCGCCGCCGTCCGGCATTTGATGAGTGAGTAACTGGCAACCGTTCTCGACCGCGAACGCCTCGACGTCGACCACGCGCGCGTGCAACCCCGCAGCCTCGACCGCCACCTGCCGCTGCTCCACGTTTTCTGTCCGTGTCGCCACCAACAGAACGTCGACCATGTCGGGATCGCGCTCGCTGTCGCCGATGACTTCGAAATCGAAGCTGACTTCTTCCATCGGGAACGGGATGTATTGATCCGCCTGCAACTCGACCTGACCCTCGAGCTCGCCGTGGCTCAAGTGCTTCGGCATCTGGATGACTTTCGTGATTGCAGCGTCGCCGCTGATCGCGACTGCGGCTTCGCGCGTCTTGGTGCCGGCTCGTTTGTGAGCGCGGCGAATGGCTTCGCCGACCGCATCGGCGTCGACGATAGCTTTCTCGTTGATGGCGTTCGGCGGCATGGCTTCGGCCGCGTACGATTCGACGCGGAAGCCTCGGCCGCTTGGTACAAGCTCAATGAGCTTGACCGACGAGGTCGTAATATCAAGGCCAATCAAGGATCCCTTCCCACGGGTCGCGAACACAGCTTTTCCTTTCCAACACGCGAGGTTGGCTTAGAATCCTACACGTGCCCTAAACTGACCAATTTAACTATAACCTGCCGCAGATTCCCACCGGTGTGATGGCCATCTCGATCTGCGCATCGAGGTTAGCCCGGTCGGAGTGAACCCGCCGTCGGAGAAAATGCCGGAGATCACCGGATTCCCCGCACGGTTGGGACACATCACATTCCGGTCGGGAGCGGAGGAGTAAGCTGGCGAAGCGGCGACTGGCCCGCGGACGGGTGCGCGATGTTCAACTGCTTCGGCAGCCCCGCTATCCTTGGTGCGACGATGCTCGCCGCGCCTGTAGACCGGAGGCTTTGCGTCCCCACCTTTCGATGGGTTTGCCCTGACGCCGGCGACTATGCACAAAGGCTCGATGCCTGGCAAGGGCGTAGAATCCAACTTCGCAAATGAACCCTTACATCAAGATTCTGCTCACATTTTCGACGATTGCCGCGGCCGCGATTCTGTTCGTCGTGGCGGTGTTTGTGGGCGGGTATTACTACGTCGTCCCCAGCCTTCCGCGGGCCGAAGAACTCCGGGATATCAAGATCCAGGTCCCGCTGCAGGTCTATAGCCGCGACGGCCGTCTGATCGACGAGTTCGGCGAGGTCAAACGCATCCCCGTGGCGTACGCGGACATCCCGCCCCTCCTGATCAAAGGCGTGCTGGCGGCGGAAGACGAGCACTTCTTCGAGCACCCGGGGGTCGACTATCGCGGTGTAATCCGCGGCGTTTTGAACGAGCTCAGCCCCAACGGCAATACGGTTGGGGGTAGCACGATCACGCAGCAGGTCACTCGGACCCTGAACGTCCTCCAGCGTTCAGGCTTGAGCTCGGGCGTCCAACGGTTCGTGCAGAAGTTCAAGGAATGGATTTTGGCCTTTCGCATTGAACGTGAGTTCACGAAGCAGGAGATTCTCGAGCTCTATCTCAATACCTATTTCTTCGGCCAACGGTCCTACGGTGTCGCGCAAGCGGCCCGCACCTATTTCGGCAAAGACCTCGCCGAATTGACGGTGTCCGAAGTCGCGATCCTGGCCGGTATCCCGCAACGGCCCGCCGATTTGAACCCGATCGCCAGCCCCGAACGCGCAACTACCCGGCGCAGCTATGTTCTGCGCCGTATGTTGGAGACCGGGGCGATCGATGAGCAGCAGTACCAAACGGCGATGGTCGAGCCGGTGGTGGCGCGGCGGTTCACGCCCCTGAATCAGGTCAGAGCGCCGTACGTCGCCGAGATGGTTCGCGCGGAGATGATCCGTCGCTTCGGGCCAGCCGCGTACACCGCCGGCTTGAAAGTTACGACTACGATCGACAGTCGGCTGCAGTCGGTTGCGAATAGCGCCGTCCACGACACGCTGGTCGCTTACGACGAGCGCCATGGCTATCGCGGGCCGCTGGCCCACGTGCAGCTGCCGGCGCCGGCGCCCGGCGGCGCAGATCGCGAGCACGGCAGCGCATTAGCCGATCCGGAACGACTCCGAGCGCTGCTCGAGGACTATCCGACCTTGCTCGACTACGAAGCGGGCATCGTGCTGCATGCCGACGATACGAGCGCGCGCGTGTATTTCATGGCAGAAGGCGAGCAGCCGATCGACCTCGAAGCCGTCGCGTGGGCCGCGCCGTTCGTTACAGACGATAGCGTCGGAGCGAAACCGACAACGGTAGCGCAGGTACTGCATGCAGGCGATATCGTGCGGTTTCGGCGCGCGGCGGACGGGCATTTGCGGCTGGCGCAGGTCCCGGAGGTTCAAGGCGCGTTCGTTTCGGTTGACCCGTTCGACGGCGCGATCGTGGTGTTGAACGGCGGCTTTGATTTTTACCTGAACAATTTTAACCGGGCGACGCAGTCTCGTCGCCAGCCTGGTTCTTCGTTCAAGCCGTTCGTGTATTCGGCGGGGTTCGACCACGGTTTCACGCCGGCCACGGTCGTGACCGACGCGCCGCCTGACATTGGCTATCAGCCTGCGCTCGAGCGCGTCTGGAAGCCCGAGAATTTCGGCAGCAAGTACTACGGCGACGTTCGGCTGCGCTTCGCCCTCCTCGAATCGCTGAACTCAGTATCGATTCGCTTGCTGCAACGGATCGGCGTGCCGACAGCAGTCGAGCATGTGCATCGCTTTGGCTTCGACGACACTGCCGTTCCCGAGGATCTCTCCCTTGCGCTCGGCGCCGGCGGTGTCGCGCCGCTCGATCTCGTGGCCGGGTACGCCGTGTTTGCAAATGGCGGGTATCGCGTGAAGCCCTATTTCATCGATCGCGTGACCCTATCGAACGGCGAGCTGCTGTATTCCGCTGCTCCGCAGATCTGTGCCGACTGCAACACGCCGAAGGAGACGCCTCCGGTGGAGGCGCCTGCCACTTCGGAGCTGGTCGCTGACATCACCCAACTGTACCCCGCGCAACTCGCTGCGCCGCGCGTGATCTCCCCGCAGAATGCCTACCTAATGACTGACATGATGCAGGACGTCGTGCGCCGGGGCACTGGAGAGCGCGCACGAATCGCGCTCAAGCGTGGTGACTTGGCCGGCAAGACGGGCACCACCAACGAAGGCCGCGACACGTGGTTCGTCGGATTCAACGCCGACATCGTCGCGGCAGCCTGGGTTGGCTTCGATCAGGTCCGCCCGCTCGGTGCCTATGAGCAGGGGGGAGTGACGGCGATACCGATGTGGATCGACTATATGCGCGCGGCGCTCACCGGTAAGCCTGAGCACCTTTTGGCCAGGCCACCGGGCATCGTCGAATACCGCATTAATCCCACGACGGGACTCATCGCGAGCGACAGCGCCCCGAACAGCATCTTCGAGAAGTTCGACATCGATAATCTTCCCGACCGCGAGCCTGATGCTGTGGCAAGCCCGTTCACGCAGCTCGAGCCGGGAACCACGCCGGCACGGCCTGGCGGAGAACCGATCTTCTGATTCGTTATTCGAGGTGTGGCGACGATGGGTGGTCGCGGACGATCCGCAGTATCGGTCGAGCTATTGGACCAGGTCGCTGACGAGGCGGCGCGCGTGATGGCGGAGCACGGCATACGCGATTTTGCTCTCGCCAAACGTAAGGCGGCCGAACGCCTCGGGCTCGGCGCGCGCGGTGCTCTCCCGAGCAACTCGCATGTGCAGGAGCGGCTTGCTGCACGGCAGCGGCTGTTTGAGCCGGACATGCACGATGCGCGAATCACGAAGCTGCGGCGAGTCGCCGCCGATCTCATGAGCTCGCTCGAGCAATTTCGACCGCGGCTCGTCGGCGCTGTGCTCGACGGCACCGCCACGAGCAACTCCGCGATCGAGCTGCACGTGTTCTCAGACGCCCCGGAGCTTGTCGCGGCGACGCTCGAAGCCGGCGGCGGGCGCGTCTACGACACTCAGCGTCGCTACCGAGTTGGCCGAGACGAGAACACGCAGATCCCCGGCTTCGAGTTCATGCTCGACGATGAAGACGTGCAAGTCATGGTGTTTCCGGAGCGCGGCGCGCATCACGCGCCGCAGAGCCCTGTTGACGGGCGCCCTATGCGGCGCGCGTCGCGATCAGCGGTGATCGCGTTGCTCGAACCAACGGCTGAAGAATGACACTTCGCGCGTACCGCGACCGTAGCTGCCCAGCGCCGAAAGGCTAGCCGGGCGCGGCTTAGGTTGTCGCCGCGGCCTTGTTGTAACGCTTGCGGAACTTGTCGACGCGGCCACCGCTGTCGACCATCTTCTGCTTGCCGGTATAGAACGGATGGCACGACGAGCACACTTCGACGTGCAGGTCCTGCCCGAGCGTTGAGCGGGTAGTGAACTCGTTGCCGCAGCTGCAGACGACTTTGATGTCGGCGTAGTTCGGATGAATTTCTGGCTTCATGATGGCGGCTCCCAGCGGGCGCGAGAGAATACTGCCCGAAAGGGCGGAGCACAAGCCGGGGCCGGGATATGACTGCCTCGTGGGCTTATCCACAAAATCTGTGAATAACTCTGTGGAGAGCGGCCGGAGAGCGATTCCGAATCGGCGCGCGCAAAGGATTTCTTGAGCTTTGGTCAAAAAACGATCAAAGACCATATAGATAAGAATATCAATGAGTTGTAATAGTTTTGACAGTCACATACGAAAGAGCGGGTCGTAAGACGCCAAATCTGGACTCCCTACGAGGCGCGTGTGCATAAAACGGCTTCGGCGCCGTGCAAATCAGCCGCAAGTCAGCGTTTTTTCAGCAATTCAATCAACTGACGCAGCGCCTCGGCCCGATGGCTTACGCGGTTCTTTTCAACGGCGGAAAGCTCTGCCGCCGTCTTCTTCAGCCGTGGGTCGAAAAACACTGGGTCGTAACCAAACCCATTGCTGCCGCGCGCGATGCGCGCAATCTCGCCCGACCACTCGCCTGCGGCGATGGAAGGCGCCGGATCGTCCCTGGCTCGCAGTGCGACGAGCACGCAGTGAAACCGCGCGGTGCGTCTCTCTGTTTCCGCCGAGAGTGAGGCGAGCAGCTTCGCGACGTTCGCGCGATCGTCGGCCGCCGGTCCCGCGTAGCGGGCCGACAGAACGCCCGGCGCACCGCCAAGCGCATCGACAGCCAAGCCAGAATCGTCCGCGATCGCAGGAAGCCCCGTCACACGCGTAGCGTGTCTCGCCTTTAGCAGCGCGTTCTCCACGAACGTCGATGCGGTCTCCGCAGCGGGCTGCACCCCGAGCTCCGTCTGCGCGACGAGTTCGATGGCGAGTCCTGATTCGCGAAACAGTGCTGCGAGCTCCGCCGTCTTGCCGCGATTGGCAGTTGCCAACACCCAGCGCGCGGGCAGGCTCACTTGCCGAGCACGGCGGCCTGCGCGGCTAGCAGGCGCTCGATGCCCCGGCCCGCGAGATCGAGAAGTGCGTCTAACTCGCTGCGTTGCAGCGCATGGCCCTCGGCCGTGCCCTGAACTTCGACAAAGCACTTCGCGTCGTTCATGACGACGTTCATGTCGGTCTCAGCCTCTGAGTCTTCGGCGTAGTCGAGATCTACGACGGCCACGCCGTCGACGATGCCGACGGATAGCGCGGCGATCTGGCCGTGAATCGGATTGCGAGCGAGCTTGCCTGCACGCACGAGATTCGACACCGCGAGTGCGAGAGCGACATAGCCGCCCGTAACAGCGGCCGTGCGCGTGCCGCCGTCGGCCTGCAGCACGTCGCAATCGATCGTAATCGTGCCTTCGCCGAGCGCGCTGCGATCGACAACTGCGCGCAGACTGCGGCCGATCAAGCGTTGGATCTCAAGGGTCCTGCCGCTCTGTTGGCCCTTGGCTGCCTCGCGAGGTGATCGCGAATGAGTTGCGCGCGGCAGCATGCCGTATTCTGCGGTAACCCAGCCTTGCCCTTTGCCCTTCAAGAACTGCGGCACTTTCGGTTCGAACGACGCGGTGCACAGCACGCGCGTGTCGCCGAATTCCACGAGGACCGAACCTTCGGCATGGCGGGTGAAGTGCGGCGTGAATTGCACGCGGCGTAATTCGTCGGGGCGGCGTCCGCTCGGACGCATAGAAATCTCCGGGGTTGGTTCGATGCCGCGAGCTTAGCAGTTCGGCGGCGCGTCGCGGTTCGGTGTCAGGCGCCGAGCCAGCGCACAGCGGTCAAGCTCGTGTTGTCGCTGTAAGGGGAATTACGCGCAACGGCGCGTTCAGCCAGTGTCCGAACCACGCGCTCGAGGGGCTCGCGGCCGTCGGCCGAGAGTTTCGCTATCTCGTCGTCCTCGACACCGGACCACAGCCCATCGGTGCACGCGAGCAGCACGTCGCCAGGTGACAACTTGCGACGCGCGGTCACGCTCATGTCGGGTAACGGCGCGTCGCCGCCGAGACAGCACTCGACGAAGTTGCGCATCGGGTGTCCGCGCATCTCGTTTTCCGCAATCAGGCCCTCGCGCAGCAGCAATTCGACGTGACTATGATCGCGCGTGCGCGCGGCCATCGCGCCGCCACGTAATTGATAGATTCGGCTGTCGCCCACGTGCGCCCAGAATGCGCCACCGTCCTGAACGAGGCAGACCGCGCACGTCGCGCGCGGTTTGTGATCGAGCGCTACGCCGTCGCCGAGCTTCACCACCCGATCGTGCGCCCGTGCAAGCGCCAGTGTGAGGAACCCCTGCGGATCGAACACCGGTAGGCTCATCTCGGCGAAGCATTCCTTCAGCGTGATGAGGGTGACTTCGGCGGCGCGCGCCCCATGCGCGTGGCCCCCCATGCCGTCGACCACCGCCATGAGCAGGGCGTTGTCGTTAGCGAAGACATCGACACGATCCTGGTTCTCCGACCGATTGCCGGCCAGGCTCAACCTTGCATAATCAACAAGCACTTACTCGCCCCGCTCAACCGAAATCGCTAGCGCCGAACCATCGCCCCGGCCTCGAACCGGTCGGCAGGGAGCCGGTCGCAAGGTAGCTGCTGTACACTCGCCCGCAGCGCGAAACGGCGCCCAGATTGGCTTAAACCACGCACGGACTCAACCAAATGCCTCACAGCATGACGGGATTTGCGAGCGCTGAAGCGCGGCGCGGTGCGTTGCGCCTTTCGTGGGAGATCCGCAGCGTGAATCATCGGTTCCTCGATCTCTCCTTCCGGATGCCGGAGGATCTGCGAGCGCTCGAGCCGGAATGCCGCGACCTCGTCGGAGACGTCGTCAAGCGCGGCAAACTCGATTGCACTTTGAAGGTGACGACGGCCGATCGCGCCGTGGCTCCGGCTGCGCTCGTAGACGACGCGCTGCAGGGGTTGCGGACCCTCGAAGCTCGCGTTAAGGCTGCTTTTCCACATGCAGCGCCCCTGAGCACCGCGGACGTGCTCCGCTGGCCGGGTGTGCTCGAGGAGCCGGTGCAAAACTTGGACGAGCTGGCTACGCCGATCAAGGAGTGCCTGTCCGCTAGCGTCACCGCCCTGCAGGATGCGCGCGGCCGCGAGGGTCGGCGCATCGCGGAGTTGCTCGACAAGCGCAACAGGGGCATCACCGCGCTGATCGACGGCATTCAGCCTTTGCTCGACGGCGTGCAGGCACGGTACCGCGACCGCCTTCGCGAGCGCGTGCAGCGGCTCGATGTACAAGCCGATCCGGAACGGCTCGAGCAGGAGCTCGCGCTGCTCGCGCAACGCGCCGACGTCGCCGAGGAAATCGATCGCCTCGGGAGCCATGTCACGGAAGTCTCTGACATCCTACGGCGTCCCGAGCCGATGGGTCGGCGCCTCGACTTCCTCATTCAGGAGCTGAACCGCGAAGCGAACACGTTCGCGTCGAAGGTCCAGGAAGAGCCCCTTACGCGTGTCGGCGTCGAGCTCAAAGTGCTGATCGAGCAGATGCGCGAGCAGGTGCAGAATCTCGAGTGACGGCGTCGCGCGCCAACCCCGCTGACGAAGGCGCGGCCGCGCGCCGTGGGCAGCTTTGGGTCATTGCGGCGCCGTCCGGCGCGGGCAAGACGTCGCTCGTCCGCGCACTGCTCGAACGCGACCCGACCCTGCGGTTTTCGATCTCGTACACCACGCGACCGAAGCGCAGCTCCGAGGTGGACGGCCGGGACTACTTCTTCGTGGACGAAGCCGAATTCCTCGCGATGGTGAGTCGCGAAGCGTTCCTCGAGCACGCGCGCGTATTCGACAACTGGTATGGCACCGGGCGCGAGCACGTCGAAGGGCTGCTCGCCGGCGGTCACTCGGTGGTGCTCGAGATCGANNTCCTGCCGCCAAGCGTCGCCGAGCTCGAACGGCGCCTGCGCGGTCGCCAGACCGACGCCGAAGCTGTGATCTTGCGCAGGCTAAAGGACGCGCTCGGGGACATGGCGCACTGGTCGGAATTCGACTATGTCGTTGTCAATGACGACTTCGCCGCAGCGCTGGCCCGGCTGAACGCCGTCATCGCCGGGGCAGGCGAGGACGCGCGGACCGACACACCCGCCGTGCAGGCGGCTGCCACGGCCATCGTCGCAAGCCGCTAAGCCCGAAACGGATGCACGCCGCTTGCCCCTGCCAGGGGGGGATGCAGTAGACTTTCAGGTCCACGCTCGAGGAGCCTCGGTTCGCATGGCCAGAATTACCGTCGAAGATTGCTTGGAAAAGATTCCAAATTTGTTCCAGCTCGTGCTGGTGGCCGCCAAACGCGCGCGTCAGCTGGCGAACGGCTCGCACGCGCAGGTCGAGTGGGAGAACGACAAAGTGACGGTGGTGGCGCTGCGAGAGATCGCAGAAGGCCACGTCAACGAAGAGATCCTCACGCAACGTGATAAGCCTGTAGAGGACTTGCTGGCGGCCGATCTTGCCGCCGTGCCGCCGGTGGTGCCGGAGGATTTGCTGGGCTCGAGGCCGATTTCGATCGGTGATTGACCGGTCATTGACAGAGGGCCGGCCGCAACGCCGGTAGCGACCAGACGCCATGGACTATGGTGCCGCCATCCGCGAACGCAGATTGTCGTCGGTATGGCGGACCGATGACTTTGGNNGCCGGCTCGATCAAAGCCGCGTTGTTGCACGACGTCATCGAAGACACGCCGAGCACGCTGACCGAAATCGAAACGCTGTTCGGTGACGATGTCGCTCGGCTCGTCGACGGCGTCAGCAAGATCGATCACCTGCATTTCGACAGCGTGGCCGAGGCGCAGGCCGAAAGCTTTCGCAAGATGCTGCTCGCGATGGCAAAGGATCTGCGCGTGATCCTCGTGAAGCTCGCCGATCGCACGCACAACATGCGCACGATTCAGGCGCTGGCGCCGGACAAGCAGCGGCGCATCGCGCGCGAAACCCTCGACATCTACGCGCCGATCGCGAATCGCCTCGGTGTGTATTCGCTCAAGACGGAGCTCGAGGAACTGGGCTTTCGCACGTTCTATCCGTTTCGCTACAAGGTGCTGCAACGCACGCTGCGTCGCGCGAAGGGCAACCAGCGGCAGTTGCTGCGCAAGATCGAGAGCAAGCTCACGGCAGCGCTCGGCGAGGCCAAGCTGGTCGCACGCGTGGTGGCTCGAGAGAAGCACCTGTACAGCATCTATTTGAAGATGCATCGCAAGCAGGCGCACCTGTCGGACATCGTCGACGTATACGGCGTCCGCGTGGTGGTGCCGGATGTCGACAGCTGTTACCGCGCGCTCGGCATCACGCACCAGGTCTTCAAGCCGATGCCCGGGCGATTCAAGGACTACATCTCGATCCCGCGCGTGAATGGCTACCAGTCGCTGCACACGACGTTGTTTGGGCCGAACGGCTTGCCGCTCGAGGTGCAGATCCGTACCGAGGAAATGGACAAGGTCGCCGAGCGCGGCGTCGCGGCGCACTGGCAGTACAAGGCCGCGGACCGGCTCACCTACAGCACCGAGGACCGTGCGCGCGAATGGCTCGCTGGCCTCATGGAGATGGAGCGCGCGGCCAACTCAGAAGAGTTCCTCGAGACGGTCAAGGCCGATCTCTTCCCGGACAAGGTCTATGTATTCACGCCGAAGGGCGCGATCATGCGGCTGCCGCGCGGCGCGACAGCCGTCGACTTCGCGTACGCCGTGCATACCGACATCGGTAACCGCTGCGTCGCGGCAAAGATCGACCGCCGTCTCGTGCCGCTCAAGACCCTGCTGCGCAACGGCGAAACGGTCGAGATCGTCACGGCGCGTGGCGCGCGCCCCAATCCGAGCTGGGTCAACTTCGTCACGACGGCGAAAGCCCGCAACGCGATCCGCGGCTACCTCAAGAACTTGAAGCGAGACGAGGCGCAGGACCTCGGCCGCCGGCTTTTGAATCAGGAGCTCATGTCGTACTCGATGAGCCTGCGCAAGGTGCCGCGCGAACGACTCGAGGCGCTACGCAAGGAGCTGGGTATTCCGAACGAGGAAGCGCTGTTCGAGCAGCTCGGCTTGGGCGAACGTCTGGCGCCCGTGGTCGCGGGCTTGCTCGCGCAGCAGCGCGATGAGTCGCAGTCCACGGACGACCAGAAGCGCAAGCCTCTGGAGATCGCCGGCACGGAAGGCGCCGTCATCAGCTACGCGCACTGCTGCTACCCGATTCCGGGTGACGAGATCATCGGTTTCATGTCGAGCGGCCGCGGTATCGTGATCCATCGGGACAACTGCCGAAACCTGGCCGAGTACCGCAAGCAACCTTCGAAGTGGATTGCGGTCAACTGGACGAAGGGCGTGAAGGGCGAGTTCGACTCCGAGATCCAGGTGCGCACGCTCGATCGCGTCGGGCTGCTCGCCGAGGTCGCAGGCCGTATCTCCGCCACGCATACGAATATCGAGCACGTGCGCGTCGATACCGAGGCCGACTCTTCGTCGCTCGCGTTCCGTGTCAAAGTGCGCGACCGCCGGCAGCTGGCGCAGGTGGTCCGAAGCATTCGCACGATTCCGGGTGTCGTGCGCGTGTCCCGCAGCGCCGGCTGATCCAACCGAGACCTTCATGTCCAAACAACCGATACACACTCCACGTGCGCCCGCCGCCATCGGCCCCTACAGCCAGGCCATTCGCGCCGGCAGCACCGTCTACCTCTCGGGGCAGATTCCGTTGGTGCCGGCCACGATGGAGCTCGTGAAAGGCGATATCCGCGCGCAGATTCGTCAAGTGTTCGACAACCTTGCGGCCGTCGCGGAGGCGTCGGGTGGCTCGCTCGCGAACGCGGTGCGGCTGACCGTGTATCTGACCGACCTGGCCCACTTCCCGCTCGTGAACGAGATCATGGCCGAATACTGCAAGGAGCCGTATCCCGCGCGCGCCGCGATCGGAGTGGCGAGCCTGCCGCGTGGCGCCGCCGTCGAGGTCGACGGCATCCTCGTGCTGTAGGCCGCCGGAATCGCAGTCAAGCCCGAATCCGCGTTCGATCGGCCGGTCGATAGCCTCGCGGGCGTCGGGCCCAAGGTGGCCGAGCGCCTGACGAAGCTGGGTGTTCGGCGAATCGGCGATCTCTTGTGCCTGCTACCGCAGCGCTATGAGGATCGCACGACGTTAAAACCGATCGGCAGCCTCGTGGTCGGCGAGACGGCCCTGATCGAAGGCGTGATCGAGTTGAGCGAGCTCGTCATCCGGCGGCGCCGCTCGTTGCTGTGCCGCCTCGCCGATGGCACCGGCGCCATCACGCTGCGGTTTTTTCACTTCACGCGCTCCCAGCAGCAAGGTTTCGCGCGCGGTACGCGCCTACGTTGCTACGGCGAGGTCCGCTCGGGCCCCGCAGGCCTCGAGCTCGTGCATCCCGAGCACCGCATCGTGCGCGCGGAGGAACCGGAGCCCGCCGAAAGCCTGACGCCGGTGTATCCGACGACCGAAGGATTGCACCAGCAAACGTTGCGTCGGCTCGTCGAGCATGCGCTCGCGTTGCTCGAGCGGGAGCCCCTGATCGACTTTCTCGAACCGCTGCTCGCGACGCGACCGCATGCCGGGAAGGCGTGGCCAACGCTGGCCGACGCGCTCGTGTACCTGCATACGCCGCCGCGCGACGCGGCCACGGACTTGCTGCTGGCCGGCGGGCATCCGTGCTCGCGGCGCATCGCGATCGAGGAGTTGATCGCGCAGCGCCTGTCGCTTCGCCAGTCCGCGGCCGTCGCGCGCACGGAGCGCGCGCATCCGTTTCCTGCGGCAGTTGCAGAGCTCGCAAAGTTTCGCGCTGGATTGCCGTTCACGTTGACGGGCGCGCAGCAAAGCGCGTTCGCCGAAGTCGTTGCCGATCTCGCGGCAAGCGTGCCGATGAATCGGCTGTTGCAAGGCGACGTCGGCTCCGGCAAGACCGTCGTCGCGGCCATGGCGGCCGTGATCGCGGCCGCCGCTGGCTTCCAGACCGCCGTCATGGCGCCGACCGAGTTACTCGCCGAGCAACACTTCGCGAGTTTCGACCGTTGGCTCACACCGCTCGGCGTCGTCGTGATTCCGCTGCTGGGTTCGCAACCGGCGCGCACCCGCGCCAGCGCGCTGGCCGCGATCGCCGACGGCACCGCGGCCGTCGTGGTCGGCACACACGCGTTGTTCCAGGAGAGCGTGGAGTTCGCGAAGCTCGCGCTCGTGATCGTCGACGAGCAGCATCGGTTTGGCGTCGAACAGCGCCTGAAGCTGAAGCAGAAAGGCGCGCAGCGCGAGCGCGTGCCGCATCAGCTGATCATGACCGCGACGCCGATCCCGCGCACGCTCGCAATGACGGCCTACGCCGACCTCGATTACTCCGTGATCGGCGAGCTGCCGCCAGGCCGGCAACCCGTCAAAACCGTCGTGCTCGCAGAACAGAGGCGCGCAGAGCTCGTCGAGCGAGTGGCCGTGCACTGCGCGACCGGCCAACAAGCGTATTGGGTGTGCCCGCTGATCGAGGAATCGGAGCTTATCGACTCACAGGCTGCGACGGAGCTCGAGGCCGAGCTGGCCGCCGCGCTGCCTCAGGTGCGCATCGGTCTCGTGCACGGGCGCATGAAGTCGGCAGAGAAGGACGTCGTCATGCGCGCGTTCAAGTCGCGCGCGCTCGATCTGCTCGTGGCGACCACGGTCATCGAGGTCGGCGTGGACGTGCCGAACGCTACGCTGATGGTCGTGGAGAACGCCGAGCGCATGGGGCTCGCGCAGTTGCACCAGCTGCGCGGCCGCGTGGGGCGTGGCCACCAGGCGTCGACGTGCGTGCTGTTATACAAGCCGCCGCTGTCCCCGCTGGCGCGCGAGCGGTTAAACGTGCTGCGGGCGACGAACGACGGCTTCGAAGTCGCGCAGAAAGATCTCGAGCTGCGCGGTCCCGGTGAGGTGCTCGGCACGCGCCAGACCGGCATCGAGCAGTTGCGCGTGGCGGACTTGCTGCGCGACGCCGATCTGTTGCCGACGGTAATCGAGGTCTCGGAGCAGCTGCTCGCCACGCAGCCGCAGGCGGTAGCGCCCTTGATACGCCGCTGGATCCGCGGCGCCGCCGAATACGCGCAAGTCTAGCCCGCGAATCGCGTGTGACTCCGGCTTCTCCGCTAGAATCCTCGGTCGATGCGCCTTCGTCCGGTAATCGTGACTTGAACAGCACGCCCAAAGGCGACCTTCGCGGTCGCGTGAGTGCGGGCCGTCAGGCGTCGCTGCTGCTCCAGCACTACTACCGCTACGTTCGCCTGATGCGGCTCGATAAGCCGATCGGCATCTGGTTGCTGCTGTGGCCGACGCTCTGGGCGCTCTGGATTGTGTCGGCCGGCCACCCGGATCAAAAAATGTTCCTGATCTTCGTCGTCGGCACCATCGTCGTGCGCTCGGCGGGCTGCGTCATCAACGATCTCGCCGACCGCAAGATCGATCCGCACGTCGCGCGCACCGCGCATCGGCCACTCGCGACGGGCGCAGTCACGCCCGCCGAAGCGTTGCTGCTTTTCTTCGCGCTGATGCTGATCGCACTTGGGCTCGTGCTGTCGCTGAACCGGCTCACCCTGCTGCTGGCGCTAGGCGGTGCGGCTGTCACCGTGCTCTATCCGTTTACGAAGCGGTTCATGTCGACGCCGCAGTTCGTGCTTGGCGTTGCCTTCGCGTGGGGCGTGCCGATGGCGTTCGCCGCCACGCTCGGCGACGTGCCGCGGCTTGGTTGGTTATTGTTCCTCTCGGCCGTGATCTGGGTGATCGTGTACGACACGCAGTACGCGATGACGGATCGCGTCGACGACTTGAAGGTGGGGATCCGCTCGACCGCGATCCTGTTCGGCGATCTGGATCGCTTGTTCATCGCGGGGCTGCAGTTGCTGCTGCTGGCGAGTCTCGTGCTCGTGGGCCACAGCGCGCAGCTCGGTGTCTGGTTCTATGGCGGGCTCGGTGCGGCAGCCGCGTTCTCCCTGTACCAGACGTATCTGATCAAGGACCGCGACGGCGGCCAGTGCTTCCGCGCGTTCCTGAACAACGCGTGGCTCGGCGGCGCCGTGTTCTGCGGCATCGCGCTCGACTACCTGTTCCGCGGCTGACGCGCGGCTTCCGGCGTCCGCGCTGCAGCAACGGCGAGGCAGCTCGCAGCACCCGCGGCGCGCAACGCGCCGGCCACCGCGTTGACGGTAGCGCCCGTCGTGATCACGTCGTCGATGATCGCGATGCGAAGACCTGCGACATTCCGTGCGATTCGAAACGCGGAGGCGACGCTGGCGCGCCGTTGCGCGGTGTTCCCGCGGGTCTGCGAGGGGCTCGCGTGGCGCCGCTCGATGCCCCACAACAACATCGGCGCGCCGAGCGCCCGGCACAGCGGCCGCGCGATTTCGATGGCCTGGTTGTAACCGCGCTCGCGCAGCCGCGCGGGATGCAGGGGCACCGCGACGAGCGCGTCCACGCTGTTGCAAGCGTCTCGAACGGCAGGTGCGAGCAACAGACCGAAGGCCCTGCCGAGCGAACGCGCGTTTGCGTACTTCATCTGCTGGATGTGCAGGTCGAGTGGCGGCGCGTACGCGAATGGCGCCACCACGTTGTCGACCTGCCAGGGCGCCATCTTGCGCGGGCAATGCGCGACGGGGCGCGCAAGGCCGCAACCCGAACAAGGATCCCGCGTGCGCGGCAGGTCCGCGGCGCACACGGAGCAAAAACCGGCGTTGCTCATGCCGCCGCACGACGGACAACTCTCGCGAAACAGTACGCCGAGCACCACCGTAAACTCCAAGCGCCGTACCGGGTTGACAGGCGCAGCGGACGATTCCGATACTGCAGCGTCACGCCGCAACGGGCGGGGAGCCAGACACGAATGTCCGCACTCGAGAAAGAAACAACGCTGAACCTGAACGCCACGGCCGAGCCACGCTACGACTGGACGCGCGCGGAGGTCGAGGCGCTGTACGAGTTGCCGTTCAACGATCTCCTGTTCCGCGCGCACTCGGTGCACCGACAGACATTCGATCCGAACGCGGTGCAGACGTCGACGTTGCTGTCGATCAAGACCGGCGCCTGCCCCGAGGACTGCGCCTACTGCCCGCAGAGCGTCCGCTTCGACACAGGCGTCGAGCGTCACGAGCTGATGCCGCTCGACGAGGTTCGCGCGGCAGCCCGACGCGCGAAGGAGGCCGGCGCCACGCGCTTCTGCATGGGCGCGTCGTATCGCGGCCCGAAGGATTCGCAGCTCGAGCCGATCCTCACCATGATTGAAGAGGTCAAAGCCTTGGGGCTGGAAACTTGCGCGACGCTGGGGTTGTTGCGGCCAGGCCAGGCCGAGCGCCTCGCCGCCGCAGGCCTCGACTACTACAACCACAACCTCGATTCGTCGCCGGAGTTCTACGGCAAGATCATCACGACGCGCACTTACGCCGACCGGTTGGAGACGCTCGAGCGAGTACGGGGGGCCGGCGTGAAAGTGTGCTGCGGCGGCATCGTGGGTATGGGCGAGACGCGCGCCGACCGCGCCGGCCTGCTGCATACGCTCGCGACCATGAACCCGCATCCCGAGAGCGTGCCGATCAACGAGCTCGTGCCCGTGCCCGGCACGCCGCTCGCCGCGGCGGGGCCGCTCGATCCATTCGAGTTCGTGCGCAGCATCGCCGTCGCGCGCGTGACGATGCCGCGTTCGCACGTGCGCCTGTCGGCCGGTCGCAGCGATTTCACGGACGAGCTGCAGGCGTTGTGCTTCTTCGCCGGCGCGAACTCCATCTTTTACGGCGAGAAGCTTCTGACCACGGGCAACCCCGATACCGCGGCCGACCAACGGCTGTTCGCGCGGCTCGGTCTATATCCCGAGCGCGGAGCGCCGCCGGCCGTTGCCTAACGCGTTGCCAGCGCGCCGTTCGCCGTGAGCATCAGCCTCGAACAGGCATTGCCGGACAAGCGTGCCGCGCGCCGCGCCTTCGATCGCGCCGCCGATTTCGACAGCGCCTGCTTCATTCACGATGCCGCCCGCGAACGCCTGCTCGAGCGGCTCGACCTCGTGAACTTCGCGCCGCGCGTCCTCGTGGACTTGGGCTGCGCCACGGGCCGCGGCGCAGCCGCGTTGGCTGCGCGCTATGCGGGCGCGCGCGTGCTCGCGATCGATGCCAGCACCGCCATGTTGCGTAAGGCGCGCGCGCACGCGGGCAGCGTCGCTGCGATTGGCGGCGATGCAGAGCGGTTGCCGGTGCGATCACACGTCATCGACTTGCTGTTTGCGAACCTCGTGCTGCCGTGGTGCCGGCCGGACACCGTGTTCGCCGAAGCGGCGCGCGTCCTGGCGCCGGGCGGTGTGCTGCAGTTCGCAACGCTCGGCCCCGACTCCTTGGCCGAGATTCGCCGCGCGTTCGGGGCCGCAGATGACCGAATTCACGTGCACGCGGCGTTCGACATGCACGATCTCGGTGACCTCGCAATGAAAGCCGGGCTCGCCGAGCCCGTGCTCGACGTGGATCGCCTGACGGTCACGTATGCCGAGCCGGCCGCTCTGTGGCGTGATCTCAAGGCCGTCGCGGCGGGTAATGTGGCCGGTGCAAGGCGCCGGGCTTTGACGGGACGGGGCCGCTGGTCACGTTTCGAGGGCGCGCTCGCACCACGGCGGGGCGAGCGGTTTGGCGTCACCGTGGAGCTGATTTTCGGCCAGGCCTTCGGGCAGGGCCCGTTACAAACGCGCCGGCAAGCCGGCGGCGTCACGGAAATTGGGGTTCCGATCGAGCGAATCGGCCGTATGACGGAAAGTACGTAGGCCGTTTTCCGTCGATTACTACCTGGATTTCCGGCAGGTTCTGCTAGAATTCGCGCCGCCCGCGTCGGCGCTTAGCGCCCGCACACATCAAAATTGCAGGACGCATGAAGAACAGGAAGCGTTTCTTACCCCTCGCATTGGCTATTTCCGGCCTCACCTCGGCCAGCCCCGCCTGGTCCGATCTCGCCCTGAACATGACGCCCGGCGTCACCGCGATGAGCCGCGAGATCTACGACTTGCACATGCTGACGCTGTGGATCTGCGTCGTGATTGCGGTCGGCGTTTACGGCGTGATGGTCTACGCGATCATCAACTTCCGGAAGTCGAAGGGTGCGGTACCCGCGAAGTTCACGCACAGCTACACGGTCGAGGTCATCTGGACCGTGATCCCGGCGCTGATCCTCGTGGCCATGGCTGTGCCTGCCGCGCGGACTTTGATCAAGATGCAAGATACACGTGGCTCCGAGCTCACGATCAAAGTCACGGGCCTGCAATGGCGCTGGCAGTACGATTACATCGATGACGGCGTAAGGTTTTATAGCACGCTCAAGCGCGACGCCAACGCGGCGCGCAAGAAGGGGTCCGGCGTCGATCCCAAGACTGTCGAGAACTATCTGCTCGACGTCGACAACGCGCTCGTCGTACCGGTCAACACGAAAGTTCGTTTGCTGGTGACCGGCTCCGACGTGATTCATGCGTGGTGGGTGCCCGCGTTCGGCGTCAAGCAAGATGCCGTCCCGGGCTACATCAACGAGGTCTGGTTCAACGCCGAGACCGAGGGTACGTATCGGGGACAATGCGCCGAGCTCTGCGGCATGGACCACGGCTTCATGCCGATTGTCGTGCGCGTCACCAGCCGCGACCAGTACAAGACCTGGCTCGCGTCGCAGCGGACTCAGACGAGCTCGCTGGCGCAGGCCCAGTAACGACTTCGCCTTTCGACGCGCTCGGACGCGCGCACGCATACAAGGAAGACTTGGAATGAGCAGCACCACGATCGACACACACCCGCACGGTCACCACGAAGAGCATCACGCGCCGGGTGGGATCATGCGCTGGATCACCACGACGAATCACAAGGACATCGGCACGCTGTACATGGGCTTCGCTCTCGTCATGCTGTTCATCGGCGGTGCGATGGCGATGCTGATTCGGCTCGAGCTACTCCAGCCCGGGCTGCAGTTCCTGAACCCGAGCTTCTTCAACTCCATGACCACCGTGCACGCGTTGATCATGGTGTTCGGCATGATCATGCCGGCGTTCGCGGGCTTCGCAAACTGGTTCATCCCGCTGCAGATCGGCGCGCCCGACATGGCGCTGCCGCGTTTGAACAACTGGTCGTTCTGGCTGCTGCCTTTTGCCGGCGTCATGCTGCTCATGACGTTGTTCATGCCGGGCGGCGGCCCCGCCGGCGGCTGGACACTGTATCCGCCGCTCGTGCTGCAGACCGGCGACGCGTTCCCGTTTGCGATGTTCGCCGTCCACATCCTCGGCGTGTCGTCGATTCTGGCGGCCATCAACATCATCGTCACGATCATGAACATGCGCGCGCCGGGCATGACGCTGCTCAAAATGCCGATGTTCACGTGGACCTGGCTGATCACGGCCTACCTGCTGCTGCTCGCGATGCCCGTGCTCGCCGGCGGCGTCACCATGCTGATCACGGACCGGTTCTTCGGCACGAGCTTCTTCTCGGCGGCCGGCGGCGGCGACCCCGTGCTGTTCCAGCACATCTTCTGGTTCT
>PMCP01000079.1:0-8675 GCA_003155415.1 Gammaproteobacteria bacterium
CAGGAGGCGGCGTGTTCTACGCGCGCACTATGCAAAACGGCCGGGCGCGAACGCCCGGCCGTTTCTTGGATCGAGACGAGCCGGCTACTTGCGCGGCGCCGGAGCTCCCGGCAGCGCACCTACGTTGTCGTTGAACAGCTTGTCCATCGCCTGAACTTCCGCGACGGCCGCATTGTTGCGCAGCACGGCCGCCGACTTGATAGAGGCGGCCGCCTTATCGCCGCCGGCAACGGTGAGCTCGGTCTGCACGCACTGCGTGTACGCTTCCATTCCCTGGCGATACTGCATGAAGGTCGCGCGCAGGGCGTCTTCCTTGCCCGCGTTGTCTCCCTTCGCGGGAATCACCGGGAGCTTTGGCACTTCGCAGGCGCCGGCAGCGCCAGCCACGGCGACGATCAGTCCGGCGATGAGAGTCTTGGTCATGTTCATGTTCTTCCCCCGGACCGACGCGGTCCTGACGTTGACCGATAGTCTACACAAAGGTGCCCCCTCCTAAGCAACGTCGCTGCGCCCCGAGAGGGGGCCGACGCTACAGCCGCCGCTCCATACGGACGTGCTCGATGCCGGCCTCATCGAACGGCGCGCTCGTGACGGCGTAGCCCAAGTGCTCGTACAGCGGCACGGCCGAGCGCTGCGCGTTGCACCACACGCTGCGAAGGCCGCGCTCGCTTGCGATCTCGTGGAGGCGTTGCATCAGCGCGCTTGCGACGCCGCGGCGGCGGTGCTCGGCGAGCACGGCTACGCGGCCGATCTTGCCCCCGAGCTCGATGTCGAGGCGCGCCGTGCCGATCGGCTCATCGCGCTCGAGTGCGAGCAGGTGCAGGCATACGGCGTCGCGGTCGTCGAACTCGAGGTCTTTAGGAATACGTTGCTCGAGCCAGAACACCGTCTCGCGCACGAGCTTGATGGCGGGGAAGTCCGCGTCGAGATCGGCAATGCGAATCTGCAAGCGGGGCTAACAGCAGGAGCAGCCGCGTCCCGGGCCATGGCCTTCGGCGAGCACTCGGCCCGCGGAGTCGGCCACGGTCAGCGCCAGCGTGCGGCCGTCCTCGAGCTCGAGCGTGATGTCGGCGCCGACGAGCGCCGCGGCATCCGCTATGCCGTCGAGCGTGACGACGCCTTCGATGCGGTGCACGCCCGGCACCGGCAAACCCGAAGTCGCCATGCCCTGATAGCGCGCGATGCGATACGGAATAGGGCCGAGGGTGCCATTGCGCCAGCGCAGTGAGCCGACGCCGGCATATTGTTCTACGAGCTGCATGCGAGGCACTCCTGGCGGGGGCGTCTTGGCGCCACGGCTCTGCATTCTAACTTCGTTTCGCAGCGGCCGAGCATTCCGATAAGCTGGCCGGAAAGAGCTGGCAGGAGCCGAACCATGCGCTGGAAGGATTTGCGCCGAAGTGACAACGTCCGCGACGAGCGCGGCATGGGCGGTGCGGGTGGGGGCGGCGGGCTGCCGTTTGGGGTGGGGCGCGGAGTCGGCGGCGGCATTGGTGCTGTCGCACTACTGGCCATCGCGTATTTCGTCGGTGGGCCAGATGCCGTATTTCAGCTATTGAATAGCGGCAGTGGTGTCGAGCCGAGCGCTCGCGAAGGCGCGCCGTTGACGGCAAACGACGACGAGAGCCAGTTCGTCGCGGCCATCCTGGGCAGCACCGAGGACGTGTGGGGCGAGATTTTCCAGCAGCAAGGCAAGCGCTACACGCCGCCAATGCTCGAGCTCTTCGACGGCTCGGTTCAGTCGGCCTGCGGGTCCGCCAGCGCGGCCGCTGGGCCCTTCTATTGTCCCGGCGACCAACGCGTGTACCTCGACACGTCATTCTTTCGCGATCTCGCGCGGATGGGCGGCCCCGGCGACTTCGCGGCGGCGTACGTGATCGGCCACGAGGTGGGTCATCACGTGCAGACCCTGCTCGGCACGTCCGACAAGGTGCGCGCGGCGCAGGAGCGTGGCGACTCCACGGTGGGAAGTCGGCTGCAGGTGGCGATGGAGTTACAGGCCGATTGCTTCGCGGGCGTGTGGGCGTTTCACGCGAATCAGCGCAACAACGTGCTCGAGCCCGGTGATGTCGACGAAGGGCTCGCGGCTGCGGAAGCGATCGGTGACGATCGGCTGCAGCGCAACGCGGGTAGGCGCGTAACGCCCGATTCCTTCACGCACGGTTCGTCGGCGCAGCGCCAGCAGTGGCTGAGGACTGGACTCACGTCCGGCGACCCGGCCGCGTGCGACACCTTTCGCTAGTTCGGTAACAAAGTGACAGCAACGATGATGGACCATCGCCTAATCGACGGCCGCGCCGTGCGCGATCGAATGCTGACCGAGGTCGCCGCCCGCGTGCGGGCAGGTGCGGCGAAGCACCCGCTCGGCAAACTCGTGTCGATCAGCATCGGCGAACACAAGGAAGTCGGCGTCTACGTCCGCGGGCAGGCGAACGCCGCGAAGAAAGTCGGCATTCCGTTCGAGGAACAGGTGTGGTCGAGCGCGTTGACGCAGGAAGAATGCAAAGCGCGGCTCGTGGCCATGAACGACGACGCGAAAGTGCTCGGCGTGATCCTGCAGCGCCCGCTACCGAAGCACCTGAACGGCCGTTCGCTCGCGTCGGCCATTCATCCGCTGAAGGACATCGAGGGCATGAACCCGGCGTCGATTGGCGACATCGTCTACAACGACATGGGGCTCGCGCCGTGCACCGCCGCTGCTTCGGTCGAGCTGATCAAAGCCACCGGGTTGGACCTGCACGGCCTGGAGGTGGTGATGATCGGCCACTCGGAGATCGTCGGTAAGCCGGCGGCGTTCATGCTGATGGCGGAGGGCGCCACGGTGACGGTGTGCCATCACCTCACGCGCTCGGTTGCCGCGCACTCGCGGCGCGCCGATGCGGTGCTCGTCGCCGTCGGTAAGCCGAAGTTTTTGGGGCCCGACATGGTCAAGCCCGGCGCCGCCGTGATCGATATCGGCATCAATCAGATCATGGGGCCGGATGGCCAGCCCATGATCGTCGGCGATGTCGACACCGAGCGCGTGAAAGAGGTGGCAAGCTGGGTCACGCCGGTGCCGGGCGGGGTAGGCCCGGTCACCGTCGCGATGTTCATGCGCAATGCCATCACCGCGCACGAGAAGCAGCTCGCCGCTGGCTGGCTGCGCTAGCTCGCCGTCAGGGCGGCCTTGTTCGCCGTCAGGAACTCCTGCACCGAAGTCGGGCCTTTGCCCGTGAGCGCCTGCACCGTTGGCGCTGCTACATAGTGATAGCCGTGCGCGCCTTGCTCGTTGAAGTTCAGCAGTGCATCGATCAGGAACGGCGGCAGCTTCGCCGCTTCGAGGAGCTTCGCGTGGTCGGCGCGCGCCACGGATACGTGCAGTAGAGGCTTGCCCGTCAGGTTACTTGCGAGCTTCGCGAGCTCCGCCTGCGTGATCGGCGCGGGGCCAGTCACATCGAGAACTCGCCGGCCACTCCAGCTGGAGGCCAGCGCGGCCGCGTCGGCGCGTGCGCAATCCTCGCGCGTTACGTAGTTCACGCCGGCCTTGCCGATGGAGTTCGTGAGTTGCCCGAACTTCAGCGCGGTGCTCAACGTGCCGAGCAGGAACTCGGTATAGAGGTGATGGCGCAGGATCGTCCATTCGAGCGGGCTCGCGAAGAGGGCCTGCTCCGTCCAGAAGTGGTCGTTGATCAGCGAGCCCGCCGGCGTCGGGTAAGGCGACGGGGCCGAGGTGTAGATCACGTGCTTGACCTTCGCGTCGACCGCGGCTTGAACGGCGGCGCGATGCTGGCGCAGGCGGGCGCCCTCGGGGAACAGGTCGCCGGTGCTGATCAGCAGCAGCCGCTCGGCCCCCGCGAACGCGGTTTTCAGCGAATTCGGGTCGTTGAAGTCCGCCTTTCGAACCTCGACGCCGCGCTTGGCGAAGTCGGCGAGCTTTTCCGGCGAGCGCGTGGTGGCGATAATCGGACCGGCCTTGGCTTCGAGCAGCAGCTCGACGACGCGGCGGCCGAGGTTGCCGGCGGCGCCGGTGACGAGCAGGGGCTTATTGGAATTGGCCATGGAGAATCTCGGTTGCGTGGGTGGGGAGGCGGGCATTCAACGCGCCCGGCGTCGTGACGGTCAAGAACAAAATGCCCATAACGTTGTGCGGTTTCCGACTTTCGAGGCGACCGATTTGTAACCAGACTGCGACTGCAATGTCGCCTGCGTTTCGGAATAGTGGAGTTCGGTGGCGGGCGGTGGCCGCGACGCATCTCAAGTTGCCTCGCTCCTCCCCCCCGAGAGAACGACTCATTGCAGGACGCTCCGGCCGCTGCTCGTCGCCACCAATCCTTTCTCTGCGCTGTGCGCCGTGGCTGGTCCTGGCGCTCCTGGCCGGCATGTCCGCACACGCGCAGTCGGCCAGTGACGCGCCGCTCGTTGCGCTCCGCTTCCAGCAACGCTCACGCCTCGAAGCCATCAGCGACAGTCCGCGCGCGAGCGTCGCATCGTCGGATCAGGCGCTCGAGCTGCAGACGAGCATGTTCGTGGACGTCGGCCGCGGCAAAGTCCGCTTCTCGGGCGAGCTTCAGGACGCGCGCACGGAGTTGAACGACTCCTCGTCGCTGATCAGCACGAGTTTCGTAAACACGCTCGAGCCGCTGCAGGCGAATCTCACGTGGAACTTCTCCGACATGCTCGACGAGGGGCACACGGGCTCGCTGAAGGTAGGGCGCTTCACGATGGACGTCGGCCGGCGGCGGTTGGTAGCCCGCAGCGGCACCCGCAACACAATGAGCTCGTTCACCGGCGTGGACTGGCAATGGCGTGGCAACGGTGGCCGCAACGCCCAGGTCTGGGCGGTGGTTCCCATGCGGATCCTGCCGACCGATCGCGCGTCGCTGCTCGCAAATGACGATGAGCTCGATCGTGGTAACCGCAACACGACGTTCCGGGGCGCGTTCTTTCAGTTTCCGGCGCTGAAGAGTCGCGACGTGTTCGAGGTGTACTGGGCCGGTATCGATCAGGGCAATCGGGCGCAGAACGATGCGCTGCCGCGCGACTTCGACTCGGTGGGCTTTCGCGCGTCCCGGCCAACCACGGCCGGCAAGTGGAGTTACGAAGTCGAAGCAGTGCTCCAGTACGGCAAGTCGAGCGCTACGGCGGCCGGCGTCACGCGTCGCGGCTTGGATCACCACGCGGAGTTCTATCACGCGGAATTCGGCTACGCCTTTTCGAGCAAGCTTTCGCCCGTGCTGCTGATGCAATACGACCGCGCGAGCGGCGATCGTGATCCTTTCGACAACCGCAACGAAGGCTACGATACGTTGTTCGGCGAGCGGCGGTTCGACTTCAACCCGCAGGGCCTCTATGGGCTGTTCGCGCGCGGCAATCTGCGCACGCCGGGTGTACGGCTCACGTTCGTGCCGTGGCAGCACTGGCAGAGCACGTTCAGCTATCGCAAATACGAGCTCGACTCGACGCGTGACGCGTGGTCCGGCATCGGCTTGCGGGACCTCACCGGCGCGGCCGGGCGTTCGATCGGTCGCCAGCTCGAAGGCTTTTTCACGTGGAACGCGATTCCGAGTCGGCTAACGCTCGAGACGGGCTTCGCGCATCTCACGGCGGAGCGCTTCTTCCGGACGACGGCGGGCGCCGGTTTCCGCGGCGACCCGATGTTCGTCTACACGCAGCTCACGACGAACTTCGGTGGCCCCGGCCGCTGACGACTGCGCCCGAAAAAACAAAACCCGCCGCGGTTGCCCGCGGCGGGTTTTGCTCGTAGGAACGAAAGGGGGTTCTAGTGGCCTTGGTGGCCGGCGTGCGCCAGCTCCTCGACGGCCTTCAGAGCCTGGTTCACATTCTCGTCCGGCGCGATGCCGCCGATCGTGGCCGCGACTTTGCCGTCCGGTGTGACGATGAACGTGGTGCGTTCCGTGAAGCCGTGACCAATCTCCTTGCCGCGCGAGTCGGTCATGCCGGCACGGCCTTCACGTACCGCGAGCTGGTACGACTTGGCGATCGCGCCATCCGTGTCGGATGCGACCGGCAGCTTGCCGGCGCAGTAGGCCGGATCCGCCGAGAAGTCGTTCAGCCGCGCGATGCTGTCGAGCGACACGCCGATGACGCTCGATTTGGCCGCCGTGAATTTGTCCATGTTCTCCGCGAACGTGTGCGCCTGGATATTGCAGCCCTGCGTGTACGCCGACGGATAGAAGTACACGACCACCGGGCCTTTCTTCAGCGCATCGGCGAGCGAGTACGAGAATTCTTTGCCCGCGAGCGACGCCTGGGCTTTGAAGGCCGGAGCTGAGTCGCCTTTGTTCAATGCGGCGGCAGCAGGAAGTGCAACGACGGCGGATGCCAAGCCAGCGAGAAGCAATCTGTTCATGGGGTCCCCTCAGAATGAGAATGGGTTACGGACTCGGATCATCGTGACAAGGCACGGGCTTTCGTGCAAGCCCAGGCGGCCTGCACCTTGCGCGGCGGCCAGCCGCGCCCCTGGCGGAAGTGCCGTGGGCGGCTAACCGTAACCTACGCCGACGATATAGCGCTGCAGTTGAGTGATGGTGAACTCCTGGTCGGCGATCGTCTCTTTGACGAGGTCGCCGATCGAGATCATGCCGATCACGCGCTTCTCTGCGACGACGGGCAGGTGCCTCACNNCGTTCGGTGAGGATGCCGACGAGGTGTTCGTCGTTCATTACGAGGACGGCGCCGACGTCGTGCTGCGCCATCACTCCGAGCGCCGCCAGCACCGTATCGTCCGGCCGTACTGAATGGACCTCATGGCCCTTGGATCTCAAGATGTCGTGAGCCGTGTGCATCGAACGTCCCCCCGGGTGAGTCGACACGTAGCCGCAGAATCGTGAGCGCGAGCCTGAGTGTGCTCCGATTGCGGCAGGTTCGGTAGCGGTCGGACGGTCACCGGCCGCCGCCGAGGTCGCGAGGCCGCCGCGGTCGGCGGTAACATGCGGCATTCTTGCTCGAGGTCTTCAAAGGGGGATTCGTGATGTGGCAGCGTAGTGTCTTGATTGGCGCCGTATTGGGGCTCGGTGCTGCAGCGGCGGTTGCGCAGCAAACCGTGCCGATGCGCAATGGTATTCCGGTTGCGCCGACTGGCATCGTGGTGCCGCCGTTGGGTGCCGGTCCGTTCACCTACCATACGGCGGAAGGGCAGGACATCCGCGTCGTCGTGGTCGCGCGCGGGCTCAAGCACCCGTGGAGCATTGCGTTTCCGTCAGCCAGCGACATGCTGGTGAGCGAGCGCACCACCGGCCAATTGCGCNNTTCGGCGACGTCGTGCTGCATCCGCAGTTCGCGACCAACCACCTCGTCTATTTGAGCTACACCAAAGCGGCCGCCGAAAATAAAGCGGCGCTGGCGATCGCGCGCGGCACGTGGGATGGTCATGCGCTGACGAAAGTCAGTGAAATCTTCACGACCGCCGACACGGGTAGCTTGTCGCGCTTGGCGTTTGGCCGTGATGGCAAGCTCTACGCCACGACGGCGGGTGCCCAGGACAACGCTCCGCAGAGCCCCATGAGCCTCGCGGGAAAAGTATTGCGCTTGAACGAAGACGGCACCGTGCCGAAGGACAACCCGTTCGCAGGCAAGTCCGACTACAAGCCCGAGATCTACACGCTCGGCCATCGCAGTCCGCTCGCGCTCGTCGTCCATCCCGGCACTGGGCAGTTGTGGGAGAACGAGAACGGCCCGAACGGCGGCGACGAGATCAACGTTCTCAAGCCCGGCGCGAACTACGGCTGGCCGCTCGTGAGTCTGGGCCGCACGTATCCCGGTCCGTGGCAATCGAAGGGCTTCTCGAAGGAGGGGTTCGAGGATCCGATCGTGTACTGGACTCCGGCAATCGCCGCTTCCGGCATGGCCTTCTATACCGGAGCGAAGCTGGCGAAGTGGAAGGGCGACGTGTTCGTCGGCGGCTTGCGCCAGGGCGAGATCCCGGGCACCGGTCATCTCGAGCGCATCCTGTTCAACGAGAACATGGAAGAGTTGCGACGCGAGCAACTGCTCACGGATTTGCGGCAACGTATTCGCGACGTGCGCATGGGGCCCGACGAGCTTCTGTATCTGTTGACCGACGAGGACGACGGCGCGGTACTGCGCATCGAGCCTGCAAACTAAATTCATGTCTGCCTTCGACGCCGGTTCTGGGCTCGCCGTGAGCGCGAGCGTGACGATCCCGGAATCCGAGATCGAGTTCACCGCCATCCGCGCGCAGGGTGCGGGCGGACAGAACGTGAACAAGGTCGCGAGCGCGGTGCAGCTGCGGTTCGATGCTGCGCGCTCGGGCGCGCTGCCCGAGGGGTGTCGTCAACGGCTGCTCGTACTGCGCGATCACCGCATTTCGGCCGACGGCGTCGTCATGATCAAGGCACAGGAGTTCCGCAGCCAGGAACAGAACAAGGCCGCCGCGCTCGAGCGGCTGGCCGACCTGATCCGTCGTGCGCTCGTGGTACCGAAAGTGCGGCGCAAGACGAAGCCGACGCGGTCTTCGCAGCAGCGCAGGCTCGACGGCAAGACCAAAGACGCCAGGCGCAAACGCGAACGGCGAGCGATCGACGACTAGGACTAAAACGATGGCGCGTTTCGATCTCGTGATCTTCGATTGCGACGGAGTGGTCGTCGATAGCGAGCGCATCGTTCACGAGGTGTTCGGCGACTTCATCCGCTCGCTCGGCGCGGATCTCGACTCA
>PMCP01000079.1:8754-16655 GCA_003155415.1 Gammaproteobacteria bacterium
ACGGGGCTGCTGCCGCTGTTCGAAGGTCGGCTCACGAGCGGCACCGAAGTTGTGAACGGCAAGCCGGCGCCTGATGTGTTCCTGCTCGCGGCCGAGCGCATGGGTGCCGCGCCGGCCCGCACGGCCGTGATAGAGGATTCGGTCAACGGCGTGCTCGCGGGCCACGCCGCGGGCATGACGGTATTCGGCTTCGCGGGGCTCGTGCCAGCCAAAGATCTCGCGGCGGCGGGTGCCGCGAGCACGTTCACGCACATGCGTGATCTGCCCGCGTTGCTCGGCTGAAGCTCGCGTCGCCATTCAGTCGGCGAGTCGTGCTGCAGGTCCGTTGCGACACACCATCCAGTCGAGCGCGTTCCAGCGGGTGCTCGCGATGGCGCGATAGATCAGGGCGAGGGCGGCCAGGGCGACTTCGAGTTCTATTGCAGTGATGGGGTCCAGGTCTAGGGGTTCGAGGCCGCCGACGCCGCCGATGGTCACGGCGGTCGTCATCAGCAGCCCCATCGTCACGACGCCGAGCGTGGCTTCGAACCAGCCCAGCCCCCGCGTCATCATGAGCCCGAGATACAGGCTGGCGACGCCGCCGAGCGCGAGCAGCGGCACGCCAAATGCGAGGCGCGGCGTCGGTAGCTCGAGGTACGAGCCGATCCCAACGTAAAGCAGCAGCAACACGCCGAGCGGATAGGCGTTGTAGCGCAAGAACGCGATTTCGACGCGGTGAAACAGCTCCGCGCGCGTCCAGGCGTTGTGCAGCCACAGCACGCGGGCGCGCGCGGCCGCGGTGCTCGTGATCGCGCCCGAAATGGCGGTGAACAGCGTTAGGAAGAATAGCCACACTACGTGGTTCACCGCCTGGCGGAATAGCCAGGCCGTCACCACGATCGGCACCGCCTGGCCGAGCGCCACGACCCATGGTCGGCTCGTGCTAAGCAGGAGGTCGAGCTCCGCGCCTGAAGTGTACGCAGTGTCCGGCAGCTTGCGACGCGCGAGCCGCGCCGCGGTACCGAGCGAACGTGCGAGCTTCTGCTTCAACCGACCGCCGAACAACAGCAGTGTCGCGAACGCGAGCCAGCCGCCGATGCCGACCCACGCCATGGCCGGCACGCCCTCCGGTCGGCCGATGAGCCCGAGCGGCGCCACGATGCCGAATGCGATCAGTAGCGAGCCGATCAACAACCAGATGCCGCGCGTCTTGGCGACGATCCAGAGTGCGACATACATGATGCTCACGTCGCCGAACACGACGAACAGGATCCGCGAGAAGACGTGCTCGGGTTTGATCTCGTTCGGATAGTAGAAGAACGCGAGCACGCCGGTGAATGCTGTCAGCAGTGCGATGAGCCCCGCTGTTGCGACGGCGCTCACGAGCAGCGCGATGCGTGCGCCGGGCAAAACGAGAATCGACCGTCCAAGCGCGAGCCGCTCGACAATAACCGGCAACAGGGAGGTCGCGAAGAACAGCAGGATCAAGCCGAGCCAAGGCGCCCAGAGGATCAGCGCCTGCAACCACAGAGCAGTGCCGCGCATGCCTGTGCCGAGCGTCCAAGGTGGGTAGTAAAGATAGCCAACCATGCCGATACCCGCGCACACGAGCCCAAGCACGACGAGCCCACGCATGAGCGGCGTCGCGGTGAAGTAGGTCCAAATCAGCCGCAGCACGGCTCTCATCGGTGCATCGCCAGGAAGATGTCTTCGAGCGTGAGGCCTTCGACCTCGAGCTGCGCGCCCGTGAGCCCCGCGATCTCGGCCTCGAGGGCGGCGCTCCAGTCATGCACGATGGCCGTCGCGTAGGTGTCACCGTAGTCGACAGACAACGCGTTCGGAATTCGCACATCGCGGAGTGGCAGCCGCGCGCCGTGCAGATGCACACGCACGACCGAGTCTTTGAGGTCGTCCACGTCGCCGGCCCAATGCAGGCGGCCGTCCTTGAGTATCCAGATCTTGTTCGCCAGACGCTCGATGTCGGAGACGATGTGCGAGGAGAGCACGACCGAGCGGTTGCCATCGGCCGCGATCTCGACGATCTGCTCCAGGAAGTGCCGACGTGCGAGGGGGTCGAGACTGGCCACGGGCTCATCGAGAATCAGGAGATCGGGGCGATGGCCGAGTGCGATCACGATCGACAGCTTCTGACGCTGGCCCACCGACATGTTCTTCACGCGCTGGCGAAGATCGATGTCCCAGGTCGCCACCAGGCGCGCGACGAGCGCGTCATCCCAGGTGCGATAGAACGAACGGATCAGTTTGAGCTGATCGCCGGCAGTGAGCTGGTTCACCAGCTCGTCTTGCTGTGGCACGAAGCCCACGCGCGTCTTCACGGCGCCTGGCAGGCGATAGCTTTCGTGGCCCAGGATCTCGACGCGGCCACTGCTCGGCGGTGTGAACCCGAGTACGAGCTCGAGCAGNNAGGTCGTGCGCGACCACGTACGGTGGCTGCATCGCTCGTCTCCCATTTCTCTTTCAGTGCTTTGACTACAGCGTCGGCGTCGAGCTCGAGCTGGCGCGCGGCCAGCACGAGGCTGTCCAGCGGCTGCTCGAGTGCCACGAGCCGCGCGGAGTGGGTCGCCTGCGCGCTGCGCTGTGCGGCAACCGTCATCAGCTTGCCGCGATTGCGCTCGAGCACACCCTCGGCCTCGAGCCGCGCATACACCTTCGACACCGTCATCGGATTGATCGTGTGCGTGAGCGCCAGCTCGCGAATCGACGGCAGCGCCGTGCCGGGCGCGAGCTGCCCGCCCGCGACCAGGCGGCGAATCTGCTCGTACAGCTGCCGATGCAGCGGCACGCCGGAGTGCGGCCTCAGTACGAACACGTCAGCTTCGATGTGCCAATGTGCATTAGTGTAGTAATGCACTTGGGCCGAAGGAAGTCAACAACGGAGTCGACGGAGTGGTGAACCTAGTGCCCGGCGCGGGCGTCGGTGCTGCGGCAGTCGCGGCAGCGGGTCTGGGGCCGGTGGCGCGGCGAGATGACCTGGCGGACTGGCGTGCGCAGCCCTAACCGCAGGCAGCGGCTGCAAAGCAGAAGGTCCGAGAAGTAGCTCAGGAACCGTTGATCGACGTTCGTCGCTGCCTGCACAAACACACTCGCCGTGACCGTGACCGCCCGAGATTAGGCGGCCACGGCGACGGCGTTCTGTGGCGCAGCGCTCAGTTCGCGAGCGATGCAGGGTGCGGCAGGTGCGCTGTGTGGCGCGGTTCTCGCCGCGAGCGGATCAGGTAGCGGTACCGACGATCTTGTCGCGCTGTGCGATCAGCTGGGAGTTCGTGAACTTCGAGACGTCGGCGCGCAGGCCGGCCTGGTGGATGGCGGCGGCCGCGTCGAACGCCTTCGGATCCGCAATCCAGATCGTGATCGTTGCGACGAACGGCGGTGCGGCGCCATCGGCACCTGGCTGGCCGCGGCGCAGCTCGAAGCGCGCGATGGACTTGCCATACAGCTTCATGATGAGCGGCATGTGCTTGTTGACGTAGTAGTCGAAGTCAAAGTGCACGTCGGCCGAGTTCGGGTAATTGATCGTCATGCATTCCTGACCGACCGTGCCTTCCGCTTTCGCGGTGCCCGGCGTCACTGCGCCGAGCGTGGCGACAACGCCGGCGGCTGCGGCGGTACCCGCGCCAAGCAGCACGTTGCGGCGGTCGACGTTCACTTCATGTTTTTCGTTCATGCGTTTGAGCCTCTTACGTGTGAGCAGTTGAACCCATGCAGTGGATTACTAGACCACGGCGGAGACGCTGGCACAACCGTGGGATCAGCGCGGCAGCCACGCGTCCAGCAGGTCGTGGTCGAGCACCCAGTAGTGCAACGCCGCCCCGAGCAGCGCGTGCGAAACGACGAGCGGCAGTAGCCTGCGCGAACGGAAATAGCAGAACGACCATACCGACCCCGCGACGAGGGTCGCGACCATCACGGGCCAGCGCGGGAAGTGCACGGCCGCGAAAGCGCAGGCCGCAATGGGAATCGCGAGCCGCAGCGCTACCACCTGTAACAGCCGGCCGAGGAGATAGAACTGAAAGATGTACTGCTGCAGCAGAGCCCACAGTACATATAAAGGTGCGGCGAGCAGCATGTGCCAGTTCAGAAAACGCGCCTGCCAGGGTTTGCCGGTCACGTGCGCGACGACTATGCCCACGCCGGCGAGGACGACGAGCGAAAGCACGGTAAACCCGCCCGCGAGTTGCCATGCGGCACGTGCGCCGGGTGCCGCCGGCCCGGGCGCGAGCGCCCACAGCCGCTGGCTGCGTCGCGTGCTCAGCACGATCACCGCGACTGCCGCGCCGGCCAGCGTGAAATCCACGTAGGGCGGGCGCACCTGCACGGTGGCGACGAACAGGAGGGCGAGCGCCCCGATGATCGATAGCTCGAGAGTCACGGAACGTTGCATGAGATCAGGATAGCGCACGCGGCGCTTGACGGCCCGGCGGTGCGTCCGTAGCGTCGCGACCAGTCGCGAGTGGGGGAGTGCAGTGGCCGACGATAAATGGGACACGGTGGCGGCGGGCCACGAATGCAGCTTCGACGCGCCGCGCGCTGGAACAACCGCGGAGTGGGACGAGGTTGCGAGGCTCAGCGCGTCGACGTGGTACTTGCCACACAATCAGATGTACCGCGGTCACGGGATTCTCGTCTTCGACCCACGCCATGCGACGCGGCTCGATCAGCTGACGAGCGCGGAGTGGGCCGCGTATGCGGCCGATCTGCAACGCGTCGTGCGTGCGGTTGTCGGCGTGTGTCGGCCCGATCACTTGAACGTCGAATCTCTCGGCAACGTGATGCCGCATCTGCACTGGCACGTGATTCCGCGCTACAAGGACGACGGACGGTGGGGCGCGCCCGTATGGGCCGCCGATCCCGCGCAGCAGCCGCGTCGGCAGCTCGCTGCCGACGATCGCGCGCAATTGCTGGCGGCGCTGCGTTCGACCGTCGCTTGAACGGCGAACGCGCCGCCACTCTTTGTTATGCCGCTCATGACCCACCACAACAGGCCGACGCGCGCCGACCTCGCGGCGCTGCTCCGCCTGGCAGGGCCGCTCGTGCTCATCCAGGTCGGCACGATGCTGATGGGCGTAGTCGACACGATGATGGTGGGCCGGTTGTCGCCAGCCGCGCTTGCGGCTGCCGCGCTCGGGAACTTGTACTTTTTTGCGTTCGGTATGTTCGGCGTTGGCGTGCTGTTCGCGCTGGATCCGATCGTGGCGCAGGGGCTCGGCGCTCGCGATGAGCTTGCGGTTCGGCGTGGACTGCAACGCGGCCTCGTGCTCGCCACGTTTGTGGCCGTGCCGGTCTCGCTCGCGCTGTTGACCGTGCAGCCCGTGCTGCGACTTGTCGGCCAACCTGCGGAAATCGTGCCCGCGGCGGCAGGCTACGTGTATCGCACGCTGCCGTCGGTGTGGCCGTTCTTTGTGTTCGTCGTGCTACGGCAAACATTGCAGGCGCATCACCGCACCGGCGCCATCATTTTCACGATCGTCGTGTCGAACCTGTTGAACGCGGGGCTGAACTACGCCTGGATCTACGGCGAGTTCGGGTTTCCGGCACTGGGTTTGCTGGGTTCCGCGTGGGCGACGACGGTGAGCCGTTGGTTCATGGCCGCGATGCTGCTCGTGCTCGGCTGGCCGCACCTAGGGCACTACTTGCGTCGCGTCGCCCCGAACATGCTCGATGCCGCGGCGTTCGGACGAATGCTGCGTATCGGCCTGCCCATCGGCGCGCAATTCGTGCTCGAGTCCGGCGCGTTCGCGGTAGTCGCGTTGCTGATGGGTTGGCTCGGCGTCACGCAGGTCGCGGCGCATCAGGTGGTTTTGAACCTCGCGTCGCTGACTTTCATGGTGCCGCTCGGCGTGGCCTCGGCCGCGTCGGTGATCGTGGGGCACGCGGTAGGCCGAGGCGATGCGGGCGGTGTCCGGCGTTCGACGGTCGCAGCGTTGGCCGTGGGTGCGGGGTTCATGGCGTTGATGGCCGTGCTATTGATCGGCGCACCCGAGCTCTTGTCGCGCGCGTACACGAGCGATCCGGGCGTGCTTGCGCTCGCGGTGATGCTGATGCCCATCGCGGGCGTGTTTCAGGTGTTCGACGGTCTGCAGGTCGTGGCGATCGGCTTGTTGCGCGGTCTCGGTGACACGCGCATGCCGATGATCGTGAACATCGTGGGTTTTTGGTGCATCGGCATGCCCGTGAGCCTCACGCTCGGGTTTGTGCTGGGCTACGGCGCGGTCGGGCTCTGGTGGGGGCTCGTCGTGGGGCTCGTGATGGTCGCCACGTTTCTGATCGTGCGCGTTCGACAACACGAGCACCGCGATTTCGCGCGGGTCGTGATCGACAATCATCGGCCCTCCGCGTAGCACTGCGGCGAGTACACTGGCGGCGCCAACGGTCCGTCGTGGGAAGCGGTTCGTGCGCAGCGAAGGCGAACATCACAAGAATCTCGACGCGACGCTGAAAGGCGTCATCGCGTTGCTAGAACGTCAGGCGCTCGTGCACCAGCTCGTTGCGCGCACCGATACGCGTAAGCACGCGCTCGTGCAATCGCTCGTGGAGCGGCAGCACGCCGTCGAGCTCGAAAAGAAGCTGAACGGCCTGCACCCGGCGGACGCCGCGTTCGTGCTCGAGAGCGTGCGTCAGGAGCAGCGCATCGCGGCCTGGCTTTTGATCCGCCGCGAGCGGCGCGGGGCCGTGTTGCTCGAGCTCGCGGCGCCGATCCGCACGTCGCTCGTCGCGTTACTCGAAGAGCCCGAGCTCGTTGCGATCGGCCAGCAGATGGAGGCGGAGGACTTCGCCGACCTGGTGCAGGACTTGCCGCAGGAGCGCGTCGATGCCGTGCTCGCCCAGCTCAGCACGCACGAGCGCGCCGAGGTGCAGTCGGTGCTGTCGTTCCCCGAGGGCAGTGTTGGCGCGATCATGCAGCTCGAGGTCGTCACGGTGCGTACCGACGTCACCCTCGAGGAGGCGCTCGCGTCATTGCGCCGGCGCGGAAGTCTGCCAGCGCAGCTCACGTCATTGACCGTCGTCGATCGCGATAACGTGCTGCAGGGCATGTTGCCGCTCGATCGGCTGCTCGTGGGCGACGTCAACCTGCATGTCAACGAGGTGATGGACGCTGCGCCGACGTATTTCCTGACCAACGATACCGACGACGACGCGGCCGAGATGTTCGAGCGCTACGACCTGATCTCCGCGCCCGTCGTGAACCTGCACAACCAGGTCGTCGGCATGCTCACCGTCGACGCCGTGCTCGATCACGTGAAACAGGATTCGTTCAAGCAGGCGTTGAGCCAGGTGGGACTCAGTGAGGACGAGGATCTGTTCGCGCCGATCTTGCAGAGCGGCCGCAAGCGCCTCGCGTGGCTCGGTGTGAATCTGCTTACGGCGTTCATCGCGTCGCGCGTGGTCGCCCGCTTCGAAGGCTCGATCGCGCAGCTCACGGCGCTCGCGGCGCTCATGCCGATCGTCGCGAGCATTGGCGGCAACACCGGCAATCAGACGGTGGCGCTCGTCATTCGCGGCATCGCCTTGTCGCAACTGAATACGAGCAACATGCTGTTCCTGCTGCGCAAGGAGCTCGCGATCGGCATCATCAACGGCGCACTGTGGGGCGTGGCGTGCGCGACGGTGCTGCTATATCACTCGGTCGGGCTTGCCGCTGTCATGGCATCCGCCATGGTGCTCAACATGCTCGTGGCGTCGGTCGTTGGCGTGGCGTGCCCGCTGTTGCTAAAACGCGTGGGGCGCGACCCCGTCATGGGCAGCAGCATTCTGCTGACGGCCATCACCGACAGCATGGGGTTCCTTATCTTCCTCGCGCTCGCGTCGGCCTTGCTGCTCTAGTCGTTACGAAGGCAGTAACACGCCGGAGCCGCCGCCTGACTTCGGCAGGTCTTTATGTTTTGGCAATGAGTCGACGATTC
>PMCP01000079.1:16686-58774 GCA_003155415.1 Gammaproteobacteria bacterium
TTGAAGGTGCCGAGGTGTTCGGCGCCGCCCACGATCTTCACGCTGTCCGGTCGCCACAGGGAGTAGGCCGTAAGAGGGGTGGCTGACCAGTGCCTGCACGACTCGCAGTGACAATAGCCCATGGCAACGGGGTCGCCCGTCGCGGTAATCGAGACGGCGCCGCAGAAGCAGCTGCCCTTGTGGATCTTGCTCATGACACTCGAATGGGGTTGGAGATGCGCGGGTCGCTACTATAACCGAGACGCTAACGACGCTGCGGGGCGCGCCGATCATGCGTTAGCCGTTAAAGAAACCGTTTTTAGCGTGACAGCCCCCGCGATCGCTGCAAGCATTGCGCGATTCCCCTCATGAAGGGGTCATTGCGGGATGTACGGGTGCCACGGCGCCCGCTACCCGGCGAGAATATTGGCTATGGATAGACCGCCGCGAGTGTCGCCCCTGGCCTCCTTGTCTTGCATCCTGGCGGTGGGCGCAGTGAACGTGGCTGCGGCGCAAGCGGCCCAAGACGCGCCGAGCCTTGCCGCGGACCCGCCGCAACAGCAGGCGCCCTCGAGCGACCAGCTCGAGGAGATCGTGGTGTTCGGCCGCAGCATGCAGCTGCTGGGTACCGCGGATGCCGCGAGCGAGGGCACCGTGGGCGGTGCGGACCTGGCGGTGCGTCCCATGCTGCGCGTTGCCGAGTTGCTCGAGGCGGTACCAGGATTGATCGCCGTGCAGCACTCGGGCAGTGGCAAAGCGAACCAATATTTTCTGCGCGGATTCAATCTGGATCACGGCACGGACTTCACTGCGTACGTGGACGGCATGCCGTGGAACCTGCGCTCGCACGGCCATGGCCAGGGGTATCTCGACGTGAATGGCATGATGCCCGAAGCCGTCGAAAGGATTGATTACCGCAAAGGCCCGTATCGCGCCGACCTCGGTGATTTCTCGATGGCCGGCGCGTCCTTCATCTCGACGATCGACCGGCTCGATGCGCCGTTCGTGGGCTTCGAGGCAGGACAGTACGGTTGGGGCAGGCTTGCGGCCGGCGGCACCAAGGAGCTCGGCAACGACGCGTTGTTGACAGGCCTCATCGAGCACAAGAGCTACGACGGGCCGTGGCAGCAATCGGAAGGTCTCGCGCACACTGCGCTGTTCGGCAAATACGAGAGGCCGACGGAGTTCGGCAAGCTTGCCGTGACGGTGTGGGGCTATGACGGCAATTGGCACCCGACTGAGCAGATCCCCGAACGCGCAATCGGCACGGCCGTGTGTCCCGACGCGTTCTGTGCGCTCGATCCGACAGCGGACGGCAACACCTCGCGCTGGATCGGTACGATGCAGCTCGACGGCGGCAAGTGGCGCGCCTCGGCGTACGTGCAACACTACGACTGGTTCATGCAATCCAACCCGACGTACGACTTCCAAATCAATCAGTTCGACCGTCGTACGACACTCGGCGGCAGGTACGAGCGCACCGTCGTCGAGAGCGACAAACTACAGCTCAACGTCGGGGGCGAATTTCGGTATGACGACATCGGCAACGTAGGCGTCGATCACTACAACCAGGGCCAGTTCGTCGAAAACGTTTCACAGAACTCGATTCGCGAGCCGTCGGTTGCCGGTTTCACCGAGGCCACGTGGTCGCCCACGGCAAAGCTGCGCCTCATGGGCGGTGTCCGCAGCGACTACTACGACTTCAGCGTAAGGGCGAAGACGGCGGCTAGCTTCGCCGGCCACCAAAGCGAATCACTCACGTCGCCGAAGGTGGGCCTCGCCTGGGCGCTGAACAAGCAGGTCGAGCTCTACGGCAACTGGGGGCGCGGGTTCCATTCGAACGATGCGCGCGGTGTCGTGAACACGACGGATCCGGTGCCGGCCCTGTCGCCGGGCACTGGCTATGAAGCGGGCGCGAGGTTCGAGGTGGGCACCGTGAAGCTCACGACGGCTTACTGGTGGCTCGACCTCGACAGCGAGCTGATCTTCGTCGGCGACTCGAACTCGGTCGAGCCGAGGGGCGCATCGCGCCGCGACGGTTACGAGCTCACGTTGTTCTGGCGCCCCATCGACTGGCTCGGCATCGATGCCGTGTACACCGGCAGCAAAGGACGCTACGTCGACAATCCCGAGGGCCCGTACATCGAAGGCTCGGTCGAGCACGCAGGCGAGATCGGAATCCAGGCCGTCAAGAATCACTGGGAGGCGAGCCTGCGAATTCGCTACCTCGGCGAGTACGCGTTGACGCCCGACAACTTGCACCGTGCCGACGCCGAAACGACGATCAGTGTGCGTGGCGCGTACACCGTTGGTCACATGATGTGGTACGCCGACTTACTGAACGTGCCCAACTCGAAGGGCAAGGACATTGTGTATTGGTATCCCGCGTATGTGCCCGGCCTCGATCCGGTCGGAACGAGTTCAGCCGACATCGACTGCAACGTCACGGACTGCCGCGTTAGCCGTGCGCAGGAACCGCGCACGCTGCGCGTGGGTGTGAAGGTGAAGTTTTAGGGGGAACGGACGCGCGCCGGTGGCGACGCTCAGCCGTTCGGATTNNCCCTCGTCATCGACTGCGCGCACGTCCGCACCGGCCTCGATCAGCAACCGCACGACATCGACGTGGCCCGCAACTGCAGCCCACATCAACGCGGTGTCGCCATAGCGCTGCTCGCGTGCGTTCACATCGGCGCGGTTGCGCCGAGGCGCGCGCCGCTCGGTATCGCCGTAGCCCGCGCTCTCGGAAGCGTAACCGGAGCGCTCGGCCGCCGTGGGGTTACCGGCGAGATCGGCCAGCGCTTCGACCCCGTTGCTGCCGGTCAGCAATACGCCGACAACGTCGGTGTGGCCACTGCGCGCGGCAGTCATGAGCGCGGTCTCGCCGCCCGGCAATGAAGTGTTTGCGTCGATGCCGGCGACGAGCAGTTCGCGCGTCGTCGCGGCGTCCCCCCCGCGTGCCGCGAGGTATAGGGCGGTGACTCCGTAGCGGTTACGGGCCGTCACGTTTGCACCGGAGTCGATGAGGCGTTTCGCGATGCCCGTAAATCGGCCGTGCACCGCCCGCATCAGCAGTGTCGTGCCGTCGTCTTCAGCGGCATTCACGTCTCCGCCGAGCGCGATGAAATTCTCGACGGCCGAACGGTTGCCGAGCAACACGGCCTCGAGCAGAGAAGTAGGCTGATAGTCGTTGACGGCCGTGGGGGTGGGTTCGTCACGGCTACAAGCCGCGAGGCCCAACCCCACGAGCGCGATGACGCAAAGATGCCGACGAATTTGTTGGCGCTGCACTTCTCACCCCCATGACCGCGTTAGCGGCCACCCCGATAGGGCGAAGCCTATGATATTGAAGCTGAACGTAGGCTTTATACCACGCGCCAGTGCCTGCGCCGAGTGCGCCGTCAGGTGTTTACCGGTCGAAGTGGCGTACGGACTTTTCGTTCTCGTCGCAGATGAACTCGATCAGCTCTGCGTCGGGGTAGAGCTTTTGGTTCACTCGAACAGTGAAAGGGTGTGTATAAGCTGTTGGATCTTCGATAGTTACGTCGATTTGCAGCGACCCATAGTTGAGCCGCTTGAACCGCTCGATCAGCTTGCCGTGCCCGGTAAGGGGGCTGCCCTGGACATCGAGCCATACATCGTCGCGAAACCCGATGGTCTCGACCACCAGCGTATCGCCGTCCCAATGCCCGACCGAATACCCGTACCACCACGGCTGCAGATCGTCGCCCATANNGCCCATCGGCAGGCAGTGCGCGTCGGGATTGTTTTTCTGGTTGTTGGCCATGCGCTCGGCGCGTAGCTGTAATGCCAACGGCTGGTAGGGCAGGCCGCCCGCAAGCCCCGCGCCGAGGCTCCAGAACGTGGCCTGCGGCGGGCCGCCGTCCTTAGACTGCAACGCCGCAAACTCGGGGGTGAGGCCACCTGGCCCCGTGCGTTCCCACACCCCCGATAGATCGGGGTGACCGTCCGCAGCGCGCGGAGCCGGAGCTTCGAGATTGACGGTGTGATCGCGCTTGCGGGGTTCGCCGCGCGCGGCGTATTCCGGCCACTGCGCGTTGGCCGGCATGGCCCATAGTGCTAGGACGCCTGCGTTCAACAGAGCGGCGAGGCCGATTCGCCGTGCGTTCCTTCCCCGTGCGGTGCTCACTATTGCGCGGGTTTCGCGGCCTCGGGTGTCTCGTTGTCGCCCGAGGAACCGGCGAATAGTTTCTTGCCGTCCGCCATTACCACTGCGCTTGCGTTGCCCACGTGCGGATTGTTTTTCGCGCGATGGCCGGTCACCGTTACGGTGTCGCCCAGCTTCATCGAGTTGCGCGTCCAGCCGCGACGCATCAAGCCGTTCGGGCTTGCGAGCTCGAAATCCCAGTTGACCGTGGCGCCGGAGTCATCCTTCGCGTCGATGTAGAACCGTGCATGCGGATTGGCCCATTCGACCTTCGTGACCGTGCCCGTCACGGTGATCGGCCGGTCGCGATCGAACTCTGCCGCGAACGAGTGGTGAGCAGCTACGGGCCCTTGGGCGAGGACCGAACCGAAGGCGGCAACTGTGAAAACCCAACGCGCTTTCATGACGTACTCCTCACTTATCGAAGTGCTGCGACGATTTCTCGTTCTCGTTGCAGATGAATTCGATCAGCTCCTGGTCGAGCATGATCTGATGACTGATGCGGACGGTGAAAGGCTTGGTATACGCTTTCGGGTCGTCGACCGTGACATCGATTTCCATGTGGCCGTAATCCGTGCGACGCCACCGTTCGGTCAGCTTGCCCTTCTCCGTGAGCGGGCTGCCGAACACGTCGAGCCAGCCGTCTTCACGGAACCCCACGGATTCGACAACCAACGTGTCGCCTTCCCAGTGACCGACGGAATAGCCGTACCACCAAGGCTGCAGGTCGTCGTTGACCTTCGGCAGCGGGCGGCCGTCGGTAAAGATCTGCCGCAGCCCCTGATTGCCTTCATACATGATCACGATGAGCTTGGGGGTCTGCACGATCTTGCGCGGCTGCGGATGCCCATGCAGCTGCATGAAGCCCATCGGCAGGCAGTGCGCGTCGGGATTGTCTTTTTGATTATCGGCCATGCGCTTCTTGCGAAGCTCGGCTGCCCAGGGTTGATAAGGCGCTCCCCCGGGAATGTTGGCGCCGATATCGAAGAACGTTGCGCGTGGCGGCGCTTTCGGATCAACGGGGGGCGTACTCGGCGTGAGCCCGAGCTGATTCTCGGCGCCACCACCCGATGTGTCTTGCAGCGAACGCGACGGGCTCGCCTGGCCCGGCGGTGGGGCCGCCGCGATAGAACTGAAGTAGATCTCCCAACTGCCGGTGAGATCCGGATGACCGTCGGCCGCGCGCGGCGTCGGCGCTTTTAGATTTCGCGTGCCGTCGGCATTCTTCGGCACATTCTGCGTTGCGTACTCGGGCCACTGTGCGCTCGCTTGCGTAGCGAGCGTCGCGAGGCCTGCGGCGATGAGCGTGGTGGTAAGACGGTTCACTATTATGTTCCGTACCCTGCGTGGCGAGAGCGAGAAAATACCGTATTCGGACGCGGCAGCAAAGCTCGAAATGCCGGGGCGTCGATATTCTTCTTAATTAGGCTCGGAGTACGGAAAATGCTACGCTCGCGCGAGTAGGCTGCCCAAGACAGCCGGCCTGGGGAGGCATTCGTGCATAGCGATCCGCGTGACATTCTTTTGAAGTCCCCGATGACTTGGATGCAAGTCATCATCATTGGAATCACCATTGGCTTGAACGGGCTCGACGGGTTCGACGTCTTGTCCATCAGCTATGCGTCGCCCGGCATCATGCAGGAGTGGGGCATAGATCGCGGAGTGCTGGGGCTCGTGCTCGTGGCCGAGTTGGTGGGCATGGCCTTCGGCTCGATCTTCCTCGGCGGCGTCGCCGACAAGATCGGTCGGCGCCCGCTGATGCTCGGCTGCCTCGTCCTTATGGCGGTCGGCATGATGATGGTCACCACCATCGACAAGACCACGGCCAACGGCCTCGCAATGCTGTCTGCCTGGCGTGTCGTCACCGGACTCGGCATCGGCGGCATGCTGGCGGCCGTCAACGCCGTGGCGGCCGAGTTCGCGAACGCCAAGAACAAACACCTCAGCGTTTCGCTGATGTCGATTGGTTATCCGGCAGTGGGCGCGATCGGTGGCGTGGTCGCGTCGTGGCTCCTGCAGTCCCACGACTGGCGTGCGGTTTTCTACTTCGGCTGCGCGACCACCGTCGTGTTCATTACCATCGTCTTCTTCCTTATCCCCGAGTCCGTGCATTGGCTTGCTCGCAAGCAGCCCGCCGGGGCGCTCGAAAAGATCAATCGGGCGATGAAGTTGATCGGGCAGCCGACGGTCGCGGCGCTCCCTGCTGTTTCCGAAGAGACCCGCAAGCGCTCGGTCACGGATATTTTCCGGCCCGGTCTCATTGCGACCACGATCATCTGCGCCGCCGCCTACTTCCTGCACATCACCACCTTTTACTACATCTTGAAGTGGGTTCCGGTCATCGTCGTGCAGTTGGGCTTTCAGGCCGCGACGGCTGGCAGCGTGCTGACGTGGTACATGGCCGGCGGAGCCACTGGCGGCGTCGTGCTCGGGTTCCTCACCATTCGCTACAGCGTCAAGATTCTCACGATGGCCGTGCTTGCGCTGTCGACGGTCCTTGTCATGATCTTCGGTCAAATCGCTCAACCGCCCGCCGATATCGGCAGCCTCGGGCTCGTGTGTTTCTTCGCGGGCTTCTTCACGAACGCCGGAATCGTTGGCCTGTACGCGATTTTCGCCCACGCGTATCCGACTCACGTGCGTGCCACCGGAACGGGATTCGCAATCGGCGTTGGCCGCGGCGGCTCCGTGCTAGCGCCGGCCGTTGCCGGGTTCCTGTTTCAGGGCGGCTATGGCGTACCATCCATCTCGATCGTCATGGCGCTCGGCTCGCTGCTGGGAGCGGGCGTGTTGACGTTCCTGAAGCTGAGGCCGGACGCGCCCGAGACCGAACCCACACAGACGTCCGCCGCCCCGGCGCGCAATCTCGGTAGCGCAGTCGCGCAAGGCCGTTGAGGAATCTTCGATGATTGAAGCTATTCAGAATAGCGGCTACGCCACGTGGGTGCGCGAGTCACCCTCGTTCTTTGCGTACACGTGGATTCTGTCGCTGCATGCCATGGGTCTCGCCATCATCGTGGGCATCAACACGATCGTGGCGTTGCGTCTGCTCGGCTGGGCGCCGGAGATCAAGATCAACGCGCTGCGCAAGCTGCTGCCCTGGATGTATCTCGGCTTCACTATCAACGCGTTCTCGGGGCTCTCGTTGCTGGCGGCCAACGCGAGCAACGACCTTCACAACTGGATGTTTTTCGTGAAGCTGTCGATGATCGCGTGCGCGATGGTGAACCTCGAGTTCACGAAGGCCAACGTTTTCAACGATCCCGCTGTCATCAACAACACGGGCGTGCCTGCGGGCGTCAAGAAGTTTGCGATCATGTCGCTCGTCTTCTGGTCGCTTGCGATTATCGCCGGGCGTCTGACGGAATACCCGGCGTTCGTCCTAGCCTGGTTCGGTTTCTAGGGCGGTCGCGGTTTCAAACGGGGATTTAGGCCATGCTCGAGTTTTTCATCAAGATTCTGCTCAGCACCGGCGTAAGCAACTTCGTTGCAACCCACGACTGGGTGTGGCCGGTGTGCGAGATCCTGCATTTCTTCGGCATGGCGCTGATCATCGGGACGATCGGTCTTGTCGATCTCAGGATTCTCGGCGTCGGCAAAGGAATTCCGATCAAGTCCCTCGAGAAGTTCATACCGTTGGGCGTGATCGGTTTCGCGATCAATGTGCTTACAGGGCTCACGTTCGTGGGCGGTAACCCGATCGGCGGACCGTGGGAGTACGAAACCAATCTCGCGTTCATCATCAAGATGACCCTGATTCTGATCGCTGGATTGAACCTACTGGTGTTCTATGTCGCTGGCATCGCGCGCGCGGCAGATGCTGTGCCGCCGGAAGGCAGCGCGCCGACGGGCGCGAAGGTTGTCGCTGCAGTGTCGCTGTTGATGTGGTTCGGCGTAATCGTGTTCGGACGGTACATCATGTACAACGACACGCTGTTGAACGCACTGGGCATGTAGCGCACGCGTCACCGCCAGTTTGTGTTTCCGGTGCCGGCCACCTCTGGGTGGCCGGTGTCGTTTCTGAGCTTTGGAATGTGGTACGTCTACATCGTTCGCTGCGCCGATCGCACGCTGTATACCGGCGTCGCTCGCGATTTGAGCGCGAGGCTCGCGGCTCACAACGCGGGGCGGGGCGCGAAGTACACGCGAGCGCGATTGCCCGTGAAGCTAATCTACCAGGAGACCGTCGAGAACCGCAGCGTTGCGCAGCGGCGCGAGCATGCGATCAAACGCCTGTCGCGGGCCGAAAAACGCGCGCTCGCGAAGCGCGGCGCTAGTTGATGACGGAGAACTTCTGTCCGTCGGGCAGAATCACGGCCTTCAAGAAGAACTCGGTTGGATTGTCGCGACGCGGCGCGCCAATCGCTTTGATCTTCTTGCCCGGTGCGATGTCGTCCGGTTTCAATCCGAGACGGACGATCATGTTGGCGGGTGCGCCTTCTACGAAGTTGATCGTCGCCTTCGACCCGTCCGCTTTTGTTTCTACGAGCGTCATGGCCATGTGCGGATTACGCAGCTTCACGACGTCGACGACGCCCTCGAACTCGATGTTCTGCGTCATGTCGTAGATGGCGAATGAATGGTGTGCGGCGGCGGGCAGCGTCGTCAGCGCGCACGCTGCGGCGATCAAGGCGAATCGTGTGCTCATTTCGCCGTCCCGCTCGGCAGAGCGTCGAGATCCGGCAGCGTGAGGCCGCGCTGGCCCAAGTAGTCCTCCCACAGCGTATCCGTGCAGGTGTACTCGAGCAGGTTCAGATCGGGACGCGATTGCAGCGTCGCCGTGATCTTGATCGGCTCGGTATAGACCTTCGGATCGGTCAGCACGAGCTGGTTGACCAGGAATTTTTGCTTCTCACCTTTGATGTCGCGCTCCTCGAGATGCAGCCGCTCGACGACATGGGCGTCCGAAGACGTCGCCATCCTCGTCATATATGGATAGGCTTTCAGATTCGTTGTTTCGACGACCAGCGTGTCGCCTTCCCAATGCGCGACCGATGAACCCATGGCGGAGGGCAACACCGGCTTCGGCGGATTGTGATCGGCCATATAGATTTTGCGATACATGCCGTAGCCTTCCCAGTAGATCGACACGTCTTGCGGCCGCTGCTGGATCTCGACAGTGAACGGTGCGCCCCACACCGCCCGCGGCATGCCGGGCCATATGCAATACCGACCCGGGTCGTCGTCCAGCGTGAAGTGGCTCTCGTACTCCAGGGCGAGCTTCTTGGCCGCCGGGGTGAAGGGCAATTGCTGTGGCGTCTGGCTGCGGCCGCCACCCGGGAAGTACAACCCACTAAAGTCGGGATGGGCGCCGGGCGCGGACTGCGCGAGAGCGGCGTGTGGTGCGACTGCGAAAACAATCGCGGCTGCAGCGACAAAACCGGCGACAGGGTTGCACATTAGATCGTCTACCAGCGGAAAGAGTGGTGGCATCGTACCGCCCAAAGCGAGCCGCGCTCAATTCTTCGGCAGAGCGAACACCCAGATCGCGGCACCTTTGTCCGGCGGATTCTGCAGCTCCGGCACGAGCGCGGAGTAGCTCGCGGCGTGGAATCCGCCTTGGCCCGTGACCATCACCACGTACTGCTGACCATCCAGGCTGTACGTCATCGGGCTCGAGCTCGACACGTCGTTCAAGCGTTGTTCCCAGAGCTGCCGGCCGTTGCTGCTGTCGTACGCGCGTAAGTTTCGATCGAGCGATCCGGCGAACACTACGCCGCCCGCGGTCGCGAGCACTCCCGAGCTCTGCGGTGCGCGCTGCCGCGTTTGCCACACGACCTGCCGCTTGCCGAGATGGATCGCTTGCAGTCGGCCGTATTTGCCATCGCTTCCCGGGATCGGCCGAATGCCCCAGTTCATGCCCGAGGACAGTCCGCCGCCACCGCCGCCGCCCGGCACTGGAAACATGTCCATGCAGGCTTCGTTCAGCGGCACGATCAGGATCTGTGACGCAGCGTCGTAAGACGCGGGCTGGAAGTTTTTCGCTCCGGCTCCATGCGGGCAGACGAGCTTGAGCTTGCCGTCGCCGGGCATGACTTCCGGGTTAATCGTCTTGGCGCCCGTTTCCGGGTTGATCGCCGTCACGATGTTCTGCAGACCCAAGTCGTGCGCGAACACGAACTGGCCCGTCGCTGCGTCGATGGCTTCGTAGATGCCGATTTTGCCGGACGACAGCGTCACGGTGCGTGGCCCGGCGAGCGACGGCAGTTTTACGAGCTGTGTCTCGAACGACCAGTCGAGATCCCATTGGTCGTTCGGCAAATGTTGGAACGCCCACGCGAGGCGGCCGGTCTTTGCATCGATCGCGAGTGTCGAATCCGTGTAGAGCGCCGCGTTGCTGACGCCCGGGCGTGCATCGAGCAACGGCCCGGTGTCGTACGTGTTGCCGGTGCCGAAGTAGGCGAGGCCAAGGTCGGGATCGTAGGCGCCGGTGTTCCATACCGACGCACCGCTGCGCCGTTCGACCGGCACGCCGTTCCAGCTGTCGCCGCCGGGCGTGCCCGGTTGCGCAATCGTGTGCACGCGCCATTCGACGACGCCCGTCTCGGCGTTCACGCCGACGATCTGCGGCCCGCCGAGCGCGGCGCCAACGCCCGTGCCCGTCGTGCCGATCATAACTTTGCCGCCGGCGACGAGCGGACCGGCCGAGATGCTTTCACGGCGTGTGAAGTCCGCGATCTTCGTGTCCCACACGAGCTTGCCGGTTCGCGCGTCGAGCGCGATTAGGTGTGCGTCGGAGGTGCCGAGGTAGACGCTGTTGCCATACAGCGCGATGCCTCGCTTGTGGTTCGGCCGTGCGCCGGGTTCGAGCGAGTGCGTGTAGTGCCAGAGCAAGTCGCCGGTGCGCGCGTCGAGCGCCTGCAGCTGATCGCCGAAGCCGAAGGCGAACAGCACGCCATCGTGCATCAGCGGCACGGACTCATTCGAGCCCGGCGGCAGCGACCACGTCCACGCGACGTGCAATTGCGAGACGTTGCGTTTGTCGATCTGCTTCAGCGGGCTGAACCCGTGCGTGTCGTAGGTTCGGCGCCACGCGAGCCACTCGGTCGCTGGCGGGTTGCGCAGCTGCTCGTCCGTCACCGGTGTGTAGTGTTCGAGCACGCTCGGTCTGTCGACGGGCGGTTTCGCGAGGTACGGCGAGAACGCCATGAAGCTGAACCCGCCGGCCGGAACCCACATCCGGGCGAGTTCGTTCATGTTGGCGGTCAGCTCGCGCTCGCCGGGGACGATGTCGTTCTGCTGCAGCAGATACGCCATGATCGCGGCGTAGGCGTCGGGCTCGAGCGAGCCCGGTGCAGTGACGGGCATGCGGGTGCGCATGACCTTGAACAGGCTGTCGGCCGTCTTCCCGCCGTATTTCGCGATGAACTCCGCGCCCCTTAATGGTGGGCCTAGCGGGCCGTCGTTCAGGTTTGCGCCGTGGCAGGGCAGGCAGTCTGGCTCGTAGGCCGCTTTGCCACGCTGCGCCTGCGCTGCCGTGTAGGTCAACGCAATTTCCTGTGCGCTCGTCGTGTGTGAATACAGAGCAGCCGCGGCGACGAGCGCCGCGGTGAAGTGGCGTTCGGGCTTCCAAAGTGTACGGATCATCGTCGGCTCGCTATTTCTTCAGGCGGTAGCCGGTGCTCAACATCCACCAGGTGACCGCGAGGCAGATCAGCAGAAATGCCGCCATCATCCCGAAGCTGATGCCGACGTGTACGTCGGCAATCTCGTAGAAGCTCCAACGGAAACCGCTCACGAGATAGACCACGGGATTGAACAGCGTAATCGTCTGCCACACGGGCGGCAGCATGTTGATCGAGTAGAAGCTGCCGCCTAAGAACGTCAGCGGTGTTATCACGATCAACGGAACGATCTGTAGTTTCTCGAAGCTGTCGGCCCAGAGCCCGATCATGAAGCCGAACAGGCTGAAGGTCACCGCTGTCACGATGAGGCACGCCACCATCCAGATCGGATGCGCGATCGTCAACGGCACGAATAACGCAGCCGTGGCGAGAATGATGAATCCCAGGATCACGGACTTCGTGGCCGCTGCGCCCACGTAGCCGAGCACGATCTCGGCCGCGGACACAGGCGCCGACAGCACCTCGTAGATCGTGCCTGTGAAACGCGGGAAATAGATGCCGAACGACGAGTTGCCGATGCTTTCCGTCAAGAGCGACAGCATCAGCAGGCCGGGCACGATGAACGCGCCGTAGCTCGTGCCATCGACGACGGTGATGCGCGAGCCGATCGCGGAGCCGAACACGACGAAGTACAACGACGTCGACAGCACGGGCGCCACGATGCTCTGCACGATCGTGCGCCACATGCGCGCCATCTCGAAGAAGTAGATCGCGCGGACGGCGTACCAGTTCATGCGGAGCGCTTCACGAGATTGACGAAAATGTCCTCGAGCGAGCTCTGGTTCGTGCTGAGATCGCGGAACCGGATACCCGCCGTAGCGAGCGCGGCGAGCAGCATCGTGATGCCCGTGCGTTCGCTCTGTGTGTCGTAGGTATAGACGAGCTCCGAGCCGCCGCTATGCAGCTCGAGATGGAACTGCTCGAGCTCCGCCGGAAGCGACGCGAGTGGTGCGGAGAGATGCAGCGTCATCTGCTTCTTGCCGAGCTTTCGCATGAGCTCGGCCTTCTCCTCGACGAGGATGATCTCGCCCTTGTTGATGACGCCGATGCGATCGGCCATCTCCTCCGCTTCGTCTATGTAGTGTGTCGTCAGGATGATCGTCACACCAGAGCTGCGCAGCGTGCGCACGACATTCCACATATCCTGCCGGAGCTCGACATCGACCCCTGCGGTGGGCTCGTCCAGGAAAAGCACTTGGGGTTCGTGCGAGAGCGCCTTCGCGATCATGACCCGACGTTTCATACCGCCGGATAAGGTCATGATCTTGCTGTCCTTCTTGTCCCACAGCGACAGCGATTTCAACACTTTCTCGCAGTACTCCGAACTCTTCGGTTTGCCGAACAGCCCGCGGCTGAACATCGTGGTATCCCACACCGTTTCGAACGCATCGGTCGAGAGTTCCTGCGGCACGAGGCCGATCAGGTTGCGTGCCGCGCGCGCGTCTTTGCGGATGTCGTGGCCGTCTACGCTCACGGCTCCGCTCGTCGCGTTCACGATGCCGCACACGATGTTGATCAAGGTGGTCTTGCCCGCGCCGTTCGGTCCAAGCAAACCGAAAATCTCGCCGCGCCGAATTTCGAGGTTCGTGCTGCGCAGCGCTTGGAAGCCCGAGGCGTATGTTTTGGTCAGGCCATTGATCGAGATGATGGTTTGCATGAAGACTTGGCCCGCGACGGACCGGTATCGTAGAGGACACGGCGATCTTTTGCACAGTTGTGCCGCCCGGGTGCGGCCACTACTAGAAGGCACGGCAGCCGGTGGAACTCGTGCAACGTTCCGTGTACGTTGCAGATCGAATTCCGGCCAACGTGANNGGATCGTTGGCCGTAACTGGGGGGGGGCTATGCCGGTTCTAAATTTGCATCGACGCGCAATCCTGGCGTCAGTCAGCGTCGCCGTCGCGATTCTCTGCTCGTTCGTGACTCTGCCTGCAGTGGCACAGTGGGTCGGCTACCCGACCGCCGGAGTGCCACGCAAGGCAGATGGCACCGTCGACATGGCCGCGCCGACGCCGAAGATGCCGGACGGCAAGCCAGATTTTTCCGGCATCTGGACCGCGGGTAATCCCGCCAAGCCAAAACCGGGCGGTGATGTTGCCGGCAACGGCAACGACATCGGCTCGTCGCGCTACATGGCGAACATGGGCGCCGACATGAAGGACGGCTTGCCATATCAGCCCTGGCTGATACCCATCGTGAAGGAACGCACCGCAAATCTTGCGATCGACGATCCGCACATCCGTTGTTTGCCGGACTTCTTCCTGCGCGCGTATGGCCTGCCGCACATGCTGAAGTTCTTGCACAAGCCGGGCATATTGGTGGTGCTGAACGAGATGAACGCCGGCTATCGCCAGGTGTTTACTGACGCACGCGCGTTGCCCGACTCGCCCACGCCCGCGTGGCAAGGGTATTCGACCGCGAAATGGTCGGGGGACACTCTGATCATCGACACCATTGGGACGCGCGACGACTCGTGGATCGACTGGAACGGCAGCGTGGTCACCGAGGCTGCAAAGATTCGCGAGGAAATGCGGCGGCCGGATTTCGGTCACCTCGAGATCAAAGTGACCGTCGACGATCCGAAGGCCTATACCAAGCCATGGTCGGTGACGCTGAAGCAGCGCATCGTCGTGGACGCGGAACTGATCGACGAGGTCTGCCTCGAGAACGAGCAGTTCGTGAAACTCATGGGCCTCGGAGCGAAAGACAAGGCTTCGGCTAAGTGAGCCGGCCAGGCACTACGACATTCATCGATCGATTGCGGAGACCAGTCATGAAGCCAAGGACGAGTCTGTTGCTGTGTTTGAGCGTGGGTCTTGCGACGATGCTGCCCGCTGCCGCGCACCATTCGTTCCCCGCGCAGTACGACATCAATAAGCCGATCACGCTCACTGGCAAAGTCACGAAGGTCGAGTGGACCAATCCACACATCTTCATCTACGTCGACATCGCCGACGATAAAGGCAGTGTCGTGAACTGGGCGTTCGAAATGGGCGGGCCGAACGCGCTCATCCGTCAGGGGTGGAAGCGCGACTCGTTGAAGCCCGAAGACACGGTCACGATCGAAGGCAGCCTCGCACGCGACGGCACCCACCTCGTGAATGCCCGCACCGTCGCTGTGGACGGTCACAAGCTGTTCGCCGGCTCGCAAGGCGGAGAAGCGCCGTCCGCGAAGTAGCGCCCCCCGCTTGCCCTTTAGCGTGGAGTAAGGCGGAGAAGTTCGTCGCCGGCGAGCACGTACAGTGCGCCGTCGGGGCCCTGCCGCACGTCGCGAATGCGCTGCTTGCGGTCAGTCAGCAGCGCTTCCTCGGCCACTACGCGATCGCCATTCAGCACGAGCCGCACGAGGTGCTGCCCCGCGAGTGCGCCGACGAAGAGGTTGCCCTTCCACTTCGGGAACAGGTCCGCCGTGTAGAACGCCAGGCCCGATGGCGCGATCGACGGCACCCAGAAGTACACCGGCTCGTCCACGCCGGGCATGGAGTGCATCCCGTTGCCGACAGGTACGTTCTTGCGGCCATCGGTGCGGCGTACGTCGTACTGCGTGCCGTAGGAGACATCGGGCCAGCCGTAGTCGTGGCCGGGTTTGATGATGTTGAGCTCATCGCCGCCTTGCGGACCGTGCTCGACCATCCATAGTTCGCCGGTCGCGGGGTTGATGGCAGCGCCTTCGGGGTCACGGAAACCGTGCGCGTATAGTTCGCGCGGTACCGTCGCGCGACCAAGCCATGGATTGTCTTTCGGGATCGTGCCGTCGCGGTTGATGCGGATTACGCGGCCGCTGAAGTTGCGGCGAATGTCGGGATCGGCGGTGAAGTCGTGCTCGACGCCATCGAGGTCGTTGTCGTAGAAGCGGAATGCATCGGCGCCCGTAACGAACAGCGTCTTGTCGCGCGCGAAGACGAGGCGGCGTTCGGCGCGGCCGTCGATCAATACATCGAGGTCCTCGAGCCGGCGATTGTCGGCCGACAGTTTCGCGCGCGCTACGCGCTCGAAACCCAAATCAAGCACGCGGCGTTCGGCTAGCGACTTCTCCCACACCTCGTTGTAGAAGTGCTCGAGCGGCCAGCGTTTCGCCTCTTCGCCTTTTGGCGGCGCGAAGTAGCTGAAATATACGTAACGATTGGTCGCGAAATCTGGATCGAGAGCAACGTCGTGGAAGCCCTGTGCCGCGACGACCTTGACGGGCGGCAAACCGGCGATCGGCTCCGACACGGTGCCTGTCGGCGACACGGTGCGTAGGCGACCGGCGAATTCAGAGATGAGAAAGTTGCCGTCCGGGAGAAACGCGATCGCCCATGGACCGGCGAGCTGATCGGTGATCACCGTCACGCGAAAGCGCGACTTGTCCTTCGGCGCCGGCGCATCGGTCTGCCCGGGAAACGCCGGTGTCGGTTTCGGCGGATGTGGTTGTTCCTGTGCGACAGCGATCGACGCGAGCAAACCCGCAGCAACACCGAGCCAACGTTTCATTGAAATCCCCCCGATTGACCTGACGTAGCCTAGCATCGCGGATAGCATTGCGTTATCACTAATGCGAAGCGCGCACGTATGCAGGTGCACCTCGTCGACGGCACGTTCGAACTGTTCCGTGCGTACTACGGCAACCCGTCGCGCGTGAGCGCCGATGGACAAGAAGTTGGCGCTGCCCGCGGGCTGGTGCGTTCACTGCTGGCGTTGCTCGCGGAGCGCGACGTCACGCATGTGGCGGTCGCCTTCGATCACGTCATCGAGTCGTTTCGCAACGCTCTATATAAGGGCTACAAGACTGGCGATGGGCTCGACCCGGTACTGTTTGCGCAGTTCGGTCTCGCCGAAAACGCGTGCCGCGCGCTTGGCCTCGTCGTATGGCCCATGATCGAATTCGAATGTGACGATGCGCTCGCGACGGCCGCGGCGCGTTTCGCGAGCCAACGCGGCGTCGACCGCGTCGTGATCTGCTCGCCGGACAAGGACCTCGCACAATGCGTGCGCGATACTCACGTGGTATGCCTCGATCGAATGCGCCGCACGACACTCGACGAGCTAGGCGTGCATGCGAAGTTTGGCGTGGCGCCCGAATCGATTCCGGATTGGCTCGCGCTCGTGGGCGACAACGCCGACGGCTACCCCGGTGTCCCGCGCTGGGGTGCGAAGTCTGCCGCAACCGTGCTGGCGGAGTACTCGCACATCGAAGCGATTCCTGCGGCGGCTGCGGACTGGCGCATCGAAGTGCGTGGCGCCGACGCGCTAGCTGCGAATCTAGTTGCGCATCGAGATGATGCGCTGCTGTTCCGCAAGCTCGCCATATTGCGAACCGACGTACCACTGAAGGAAACGCTGACCGACGTGCGTTGGCGCGGTCCCGATACCCGCGCGCTCGCGGCGCTTGCCGAAGAGTGGCGAGATACGTCGCTGGTGGATCGAGCGTCGCAGGTCGCGCAGCGTTCGCGCGAACGCGGCTCGATTAGCGCGCCGCATTCTCCAGCATCGCCACGAGCTCGGTCGGCCGGTCGAGCATCACGTCGTGGCCGCAGTCGATCGTGAGCGTCTTCCAGCCGCGGCGTTTCGCGACGTCGTGAAACGGGGGGAACGGTGAGTGCTCGTAGCCGGTCGCGAGCACGTGGGTGACCTTCGCCGGCGGTAGAGCGTTGCGCAAGACCAGCTTCTCTTGGAACGTAGCGAGCGGTTGCGGTGTGCACTGTGCGTCGACCCACGCCCGGTCCGCCATGTTCACTTTGAAGAACTCCGCCGGGATCGGCGGCACGCGCCAGCCGTCGCCGTGCTCGTTCGCCGCCTGAACTTGCGCGTCGCGCAGTGCAGGTGGCACTGCATCATGCAGGCCCTGGCCATCGTCGAGGATGAAAGCGTCGAGGTAGACGACCGCGCGCAGGCGGTCTGCCATGCGATCGGCTACGCCCGTGATCACGCAGCCGCCGTACGAGTGACCGCACAACACGACGTCGGTGAGGTTTTCCCAACGGATCAGATTCACGACGTCCGTGACATGAGTCGCGAGGGTTATCTGCGGGGAGATCAGGTGCGAGCGTTCGGCGACGCCCGTCAACGTGGGCGTGAAGACGTCGTGGCCCGCGCCCTGCAGCGAGCGGCGCACGCGTTGCCAGCACCAGCCGCCATGCCAGGCCCCGTGCACGAGAACGAACGTGGCCATCGGTTTTCCCTTTAATTCAAGTGGGCGCACCGCATCATAGTGAGGTCGTTGCAAAGACGCACGGCGGCATGCACGCTCCCGCGGCGCAACACACTTCAGGGTGAGACCATGGCACTTCGAATCATCGGCGCCGGGCTAGGTCGGACCGGCACGATGTCGATGAAGCTCGCGCTCGAGCAACTCGGGGTAGGCCGCTGTTATCACATGGCGGAGCTGATCGCGGACCTATCGCGGCTGCCTCAGTGGCTGCGCGTCATCGACGGGGCTCCCGACTGGGAGGCCGTGTTTGCCGGATTCACGGCAACCGTCGACTATCCAGGCTGTACGTATTGGCGAGAGCTCGTGGACCTGTATCCGGACGCCAAAGTACTGCTGACGGTTCGGGACGCGGACGATTGGTTCGATTCCACCCAAGCGACGATCTTCTCGCCGGCGATGCGGGCTCGGATGGCCGGATCGCCCATGGAGAGGTTTTTCCAGAAAGCCGTGTTTCGCGATTTTGGAGACAAGATCGATGACCGCGGGTTCATGACGGCGGCGTTCGAGCGACACAACGCCGCGGTCCGAAGCGCGGTTCCGGCGGAGCGCCTGCTCGTGTACGAGGTAGGGGAGGGCTGGCCACCCCTGTGTAAATTCTTGAGCCTCCCCGTGCCGGGCACGCCGTTCCCGCGCGTCAACTCGCGCGAGGAGATGCAACGGATGATGGCGGGCGCCGGGCCTTCGCCGGGCATGGCGACGCTCGAGGAGTTGGGCGCCAAGGTTCGCGGGAGTCTCTCAAAGCCGTGAACTAAATGGGAATTTCGCCTCGTCTCCGGGCGGTACGTTGGCCCGAAACGACGATTCCTACCGTTCGTTATGTAGTGCCGGAGGGCTCGGTCGACGCGACTGTTTTCGCGGTGGAGCGAGGTAAGAAATTCGCGATTGTTCGCGGTAACCACGGGTCCTAGCGGCGGTCAGAGTATTAGCCGTAACACCATGTCACGCTGAGAAAAATTTGTGTTTCGCGGGCTAGTAATCGCGTGCCTATCGGCGGTATCTTTGGGCAACGTCTAAACCGGCTGGCCAGCGCGCGCGAGAACGTGTGGCCGCTCGGACTTTTCGGGTGGGTTCGTAGTCATTTCTGTTCGTGGGGGTCGAGAGAATGCACGCAAGAATCGTCCAGCAGAATCGTCATCGAGTCATTGCCGCCGTCGGCGCGGCGTTCGTCGCAATCGCTGTGTCGCAGAGCGTCAGCGCTGCGGTCACTGGAGTCGCCGCTGCGGCGCGAACGGGCGACATCGACGCGGTCAAGAAACAGCTGGCTGCTGGCGCGAACGTCAATACCCCCGAGGCAGATGGGACTTCAGCACTTTTGTGGGCCGCCTACCAGGGTTCGCCCGAACTCGTGCAGCTACTGCTGAAAGCCGGCGCCGATGTGAACGCGGCGAACGCGTTCGGCGTTACCCCGGTGCTGCAGGCCGCACGCTACGGCGACGCAGCGACGATGAATGTGCTGCTGAAAGCGGGCGCCGATATCAAGAAAGCCGAGCGTGAAGGCGAGACGCCGCTGATGGCGGCCGCGCGTGCGGGTAGTGTGCCCGTCGTGAAGCTGCTGATCGATCACGGCGCCGACGTCAACGCGCGTGAGTCGCTGCAAGACGAAACGGCCCTGATGTGGGCGACGGCCGAAGGCCACGTCGATGTGGTCGATGCGTTGCTTAAAGCCCACGCTGATCCGAATCTGAAAGCCCGCCTATCGGAGCTTTCAAAGCGCAGCACGCGCACTGACTTTCCGACCGGCGGTTTCACCGCGGTGATGTGGGCCGTGCGAGACGGCAATGAACCGCTCGTGCGTCGGCTCGTCGAAGGCGGCGCGGATTTGAATATCGCTAACGGCGACAAGGCGACGCCGATGATGCTCGCCATCATCAACGATCGGTTCGATCTGGCCGCCAAGCTGTTCGATCTCGGTGCGAAGCCGAATGATGGCTCGTTGTACTACGCCGTGCTGATGCGCGACGCGACGACGGACTGGCGTGCCAAGGACGGTTCGCGGAATCGTGCCAACCACGACAACAAGCTGACCGCTCTGGACATGGTGAGCCTGCTGCTCGATAAGGGCGCGGATCCCAACCGCGAATTCGAGGGGCAAATGCACTCCGCGTCCATGTGCTGCGACACGCACGAGAACGGCACGCCGTTCTTCCGTGCTGCGGTTGCCGCTGACGTGGAAGCGCTGAAGCTGCTGACAGCGCATGGCGCGAACCTCGAGTGGATGCCGAAAGCGGTGGAGGGCGGGCCCCGCGACACGTTTGGTCCGAAGCTCGCAGGCAAGACGCCGCTGATGGTCGCGATGAATGGTGGCAAGGGCGTTGGCATGGCCGGCGGCCCGGGCGACATCCGCGAGGGCGCCGAGCCGCCGTTTCGCGAAGTCTCGAATCGCAAGCCCGTGGATGCCGTCACGCTGCTCTTGAAGGCGGGTGCAAATCCGAATGCCGCGTCGTCAGAGGGTGACACGGCGCTGCACTTAGCAGCCTTCGACGGCAAGCTCGAGGTAGTGCGGGCATTGGTCGCCGGGGGTGCGAACCTCGATGCGAAAGACAAGGCAGGTAAGACCGCGCTGCAAGTGGTTTCCGAGCAAGCGCCGCGGCCGCCGCGAGTAACGGTCGGCGCCGCAACGGATTTCGACGAGCATGCCCAGCCGAAGGACGTGGCCGCGCTGCTGCGTGATCTGAAGCAAGGCCGTGTGCAGGCCAGTGTCGTGGAGGGTCGTTAGCAGTGAGGACTTGGGGATACGTAGCCGGAGTTGGTGTCGTCGCGGCGGGAGCTGCGGCGTATATATTCCTGGCCCATAAGCCGCCGGAAGGAGCGCTTCAGGACCGTTGGGCGATGGTCAATAAGTACTGCTCCGACTGTCACAACGATTCGGACCTGACTGCCGATCTGTCCTTCGACAAGCGTGCGCCGGAGGACGTCCATGCCGATCCCCGCACGTGGGAGAAAGTGCTCCACAAGCTGAGCATTGGCGCGATGCCGCCCCACGACAAGCCGCAGCCGCCCCCGGAAGTGCGTGCGGCATTCGTCGCGGCGCTCGAAGGTACCCTCGATGCCGCGGCGGAGGCGAAGCCCTATGCGGGGGCAACGCCGGTGCACCGCCTCAACCGGGCCGAGTATGCGAATGCCGTGCGGGATCTGTTCGGAATCGAGGCTAACTTGAGTGAGCTGCTGCCCAGTGATGGCGGCGACTTCGGCTTCGACAATATCGCCGAGGTGTTGCGAACGTCGCCACTGTTGCTCGAGCGCTACCTGACGGTCGGCTTGCGGGTCGCCGATATGGCTGTCGGTAACGCCGACGCCGTCGTGGGTTCGAGCTCCTATCGAGTTCCATTCGATACTACCCAGGACTATCACCTCGAAGGGCTGCCGATCGGTACCCGCGGTGGCTTAGTCGTACACCACAACTTCCCCGCCGATGGCGAGTACGTGCTGTCCAGCCGTCTCGTACGAGGCGTCGAGGAGGGGTACCACGGAGTGGAAGGCCATGACCGGCCGCACGAGTTCCTTGTTCTCGTGGATGGCGAAGTGGTGCACTCGAGTCTCGTGGGAACGAAAGAGGATCACGAGCTGAGTGTCGCGGAAGGCTTCAACGTCGCCGGCTTTGCCGTGGACGCCAAGATGACGTCGCCGCGGGTCCGGATTACGGCTGGGCCGCACGAGGTGGCGTTTACATGGCGCGAACAGTCGACGCGGGAGCAGAACGCGTGGGAGCCAGGGCTTCGCGCCACGCTTGAGATCCATAATCCCTCCGGCATGCCGCGGATCGAGGACAGCTCGATCGAAGGCCCTTACGCTGTAACGGGTGTAAGCGAAACACCGAGTCGCCAGATGGTCTTCACCTGTCGGCCCGCAGCAGCGACGGAAGAGCAGGCGTGCGCCGAGAAAATAATCTCCGGTCTGGCCAAGCGGGCCTACCGGCGGCCGGTTGACCAGGACGATCTCGCGCCGTTGATGGCGTTCTACAAAGACGCCCGTGCCAACGGCGGCAATTTCGACGCTGGAATTCACGATGCCGTGGCGCGGACGCTGGTCAGCCCCTGGTTCCTGTTCCGCGTGGAAAGCGATGCGGGTGATGCGCCGGCCGGATCCAATCACCGGATCAACGATCTCGAGCTTGCGTCGCGGTTGTCCTTCTTCCTCTGGTCGAGCACGCCGGACAACGAGCTGCTCGATCTAGCAGAGAAAGGTCGGTTGCACGAGGCCAGCGTGCTGGAAGCCCAGGTCCGACGCATGGTCGCCGATCAACGTTCGGACGCCCTCGTCGAGAACTTCGTGGGCCAATGGCTGCAGTTGCGCAACCTGGATTCCCGCGCCCGACCTGACCTTCTGATGTTCCCGGACTTCGACGGTAACCTGCGAAACGCGTTCCGCACGGAGACCGAGATGCTGTTCGGGCACGTGCTGCGCGAGGGCAAGTCGGTGAACGAGCTGATGACAGCCGACTACACCTTCGTGAACGAGCGTCTCGCGCGTCACTACGGTATCCCGGGTGTTTACGGCTCGCGGTTCCGGCAAGTCCCGGTGGCCGACGTGAACCGTCGTGGTCTGTTCGGCCATGGCAGCATCCTGTCGATTACCGCGGCCTCATCGCGGACGTCGCCGATCATCCGGGGGAAGTTCATCGTCACCACGTTCTGGAACAACCCGCCCCCGCAGCCGCCGTCGGACGTCCCCGCGCTCGAGGCGAGCGCTCCGAAGGGCCGCCCGTCGACCGTGCGTGAAACGCTCGAGTTACATCGTGCGAATCCCACGTGCGCGGCGTGTCACAAGAACATCGACCCGGTCGGGTTCGCGCTCGAGAACTTCGATGTCGATGGCTCGTGGCGTACGACTACCCGCGAAGGCCTGAAGATCGACTCGGCGGGCATCCTGGCGGATGGGACGGCGGTGGATGGTCCGGTGCAGTTGCGGCAGGCGTTGCTGGCGAAACCTGAACTGTTCGCCAATACTGTCACGCAGAACATGCTGATCTATGCGCTCGGCCGCGGCTTGGAGCCGGCGGATATGCCGATTGTGCGCGGCATCGTACGGAACGCCGCCAAGCGTGACTATAGTTTGATGTCTATTGTGTTGGGGATCGTGGATAGCTATCCGTTCCAGATGCGAACGAATGGCGCTGCGGCAGCTGCGACTGCGACTGTCGCACAAACGAGGGAGTAGCCATGTTTATTACGAAGAAGCACCTGGACCGCCGGACTTTTCTGCGCGGCGCTATGGGTACGGCGATCGCCTTGCCGTTCCTTGATGCGATGGTACCTGCGGCAACGGCGCAGACTCGCACTGCTGCGGCTGAGAAACTGCGGTTTGGTGCCATCTACATGCCCAATGGCATTTATCCGGGGCTGTGGCACCCCGAGAAGCCGGGCAAAGGCTGGGCGTTCAATCGGACGATGAAGCCGCTCGAGGCGCATCGGCAGTACATCACCACGATCAGCCAGATGAAGGGGCCCGAGGGCAAGAAGGACATGGGCGGCATCCACATGGGTGCCAGCGCTGCGTTCCTGAACGGAAGCGGCCCCCAGACTCATAACGGTGAGTTCAACCTGATCCGCTCGAAGAAGTCGATCGACCAGCACATCGCCGATGCGATTGCCGGAGACACGCCGCTCCATTCTATCGAGGTCGGAACGGAAGACATGGGAACGTCGGCAGGCGCCTGCGACGGTTATCCTTGCGTGTTCTTCAACACGATGGCGTGGCGCGATGACAAAAGCCCGCTGCCGGTGTCCGTGAATCCGCAGGCCACCTTCGAGCGCATGTTCGGAGACCCCGGTTCGTCACATCAGCGTATCGCCCGCCTGCAGACCAAGGAGAGCATGCTCGACTCCGTGTTGCAGGAGACGGGGCGCTTGCAGAAGAAGATCGGTGCCAGCGACAACGCGATCCTCGATGAGTATCTGACCAGCGTGCGTCGCGTCGAGGAACAACTCCAGAAGATGCAGTCGCGGTCGGAAGCGATCGCGAGCGCGTCGGGCGGTCCCATCGGTATCCCCGAGGACTTCGACGAGCACATGACGGTGACCTACGATCTGCTGCATCTCGCGTTCCAGGGCGACCTGACGCGCGTGTTCAGCTTCATGGTCGGACACGAGGCCAGTGGTCGTAGTTACGCTTTCCTCGGCGTCAAAGAGCCGCACCATTCGACGTCGCACCACAAGAACACGCCGGAGAGCCTCGAGGCGTACGCCAAGATCGGCGCGTATCACATGGTCAAGCTCGGCGAATTCGTCGAGAAGCTCAAGAACACGCGCGAGGGTGACCACACGTTGCTCGATTCGTCTCTGCTCTATTTCGGTGCGGGCATGAGCAACGGTTTGCTGCACGACCGGCACAACGTGCCCGCGCTGATGGTGGGTACAGCGGGTGGCCGCATCGCCGCCGGCGGCAATCACATCGTGGCCGAGAAGGATCAACCGACCTCGAATCTGCTGTTGGCCATGGCCGACAAGTTCGGCGCGGAGGTCGACACGATCGGCGTCGCGACGGGTCGCATGCAGATCTAGTCAGTCAGCACTCTGGAAGAACGCGGGGCCCGCAATGCGGGCCCCGTTTTTTTGGGGGGCAGGACGCGAGCGCCGCCGCCGGACGGTTGCGCTCGGTCAGCGTTGTCGCGCCGCCGCAGGCGGTTTGCGCATCAAGAGCAGCAGCGGCAGCGCCAAGAAACTCATATAGAGCATGAACCGAAAGTCGTTTACGTAGGCGATTGTGAGCGCCTGCCGCGACACTTCGCCGTCCAGGGCGACGAGCCCCGTGCCGTGGAGCGAGCTCCAGAACGAGGGCACGTCAGGGCCGTGCAACGCCGCACGAAACGGCGTGATGGATTCACTTAGGGCGGCGTGGCTGCGCTGCGCCTCGCGGCCCAACAACGTGACGACGATCGAGATGCCGATGCTCATGCCGATGTTGCGGATCAGGCTGAACATGGCCGTACCCTCTGCACGATAGCGGGATGCCAGCGTCGCGAACGCAACGGCGCTCAACGGTACGAAGATGAATCCCATGCCGAAGCCTTGAATCATGCCCGTGTACACGACTTCGTATACCCCGACACTCGTATTGAACTGCGCCATGTCGTACAGCGACCAGGCCATCAGCAGCAGCCCAAAGAACATCAGGACTCGCGAATCGACCCGGCCGATCAGGCGGCCCACGACCATCATGGCGACCATGGTTCCGAAGCCGCGCGGAGCCATGATCAACCCCGCCGTGATGACCGGGAAGCCGAGCAGCCCCTGTAGAAACGGCGGCAGCAGCGCCATGCCGGAGAACATCATGACCCCGACCAAGAACATCATCACCAGGCCGACGGAAAAGTTGCGGTCCGCGAACAGGCCCGGCTCGATGAACGGTTTGTCGGTCGTGAACATGTGGGTGAGGAACAGGTACAGGGCGAGCCCGGCAGTTGTCGCCTCGAGGATGATTTCCGTGGAGCCGAACCAATCGAGCGAGTTGCCGCGATCGAGCATGAGCTGCAGCGCACCGATCGTGATGCTGAGCAGAGCGAATCCGAAGAAGTCGAACTTGCCGCGATTCTGTAGCGGCGTCTCGGGCAGGAACGCCAGAATGCCGAGAACCGCCAGGGCACCGACCGGCAGATTGATATAGAACGCCCAGCGCCAGCTGTAGTATTCCGTGAGCCAACCGCCGAGCGTCGGGCCCAAAATGGGGCCCACCATCACGCCCATGCCCCACAGCGCCATGGCGGAGCCTTGCTTCTCGCGCGGATAGATATCGAGCATTACGGCCTGCGACAACGGCACCAGACCGGCGCCGGCCGCGCCCTGCAGGCCGCGGAATAGAACGATCTGCTCGATAGACGTTGCGGCGCCGCACATCATTGACGTGATGATGAAGGCGATGACGCAGATCAGCAGCAGGCGCTTTCGTCCCAGCTTGTCGGCCAGCACGCCGGTCAAAGGCGTGAAAATGGCAGCAATGACGATATAGGAAGTGAGTACCCAGGAGATCTGGTCCTGAGTCGCCGACATGCTGCCTTGCATGTGCGGTAACGCGACATTCACGATCGTCGTGTCGACGACCTGCATGATCGTCGCCAGCATGATGCAGACGGTGATCCAGCCTCGGTTCAGGGCGACGCCGCCGCCGGGAGTGCTCATGCTAGTCCCGCGCGCTCGATACCGACTGGACCAACCGCGGAGCAGGGCGCTTCGGCAGCAGCGCGCGCACGATCGCCGGCGCTGGCCGCTCGTAGCCCGTATCGATCGTGACAACGGCGCTCATGCCGACGCGTAGCTCCGGATCGTTCGAGTTCGTCTGTACCGCAATTCGGACCGGAATTCGCTGCGCCACCTTCACCCAGTTGCCCGTGGCGTTCTGTGCGGGGATCACGGAGAACTCCGCGCCGGTGGCTTGGCTGATGCTCTCGACGCTGCCGCGCCACGTTCGACCGGGGTAAGTATCGAGCTCGATATCGACGGGCTGACCGGGCGTAACGTGCGTGAGCTCGGTTTCCTTGTAGTTGGCTTCGATCCACATGTCGTGGTCGGAGACGATGCTCATGATCGGGGCGCCGGGGGCCACATACTGGCCGACGGTCGGCACTTTGCTGGCGATACCGTCGAACGGCGCGCGCACGATCGTGTGCTCGAGATCGAGAGTCGCTTTGTCGTACATGGACTTGGCTGCCTGGTAGGCCGCCTGGTCGGTCAATGGCTTATCGGGCGAGCCGCCAAGGCGCGCGCGGGCGGCCTCGAGCGCCCGTTCGGTGACCTGGATGTCCTGGTTCGCGACGTCACGCTTCTGGCGCGCGTCGTCGACGGCTACGTCGGAGATGAGCTTGCGCTTGGCAAGCTCGGCCAGGCGCTCGTACTCGCGCTGCTGGTAGGTGGCCGTCGTGCGGGCCAGCGCCAGCTGTGCCGTCGTCTGGCGGTAGCCCGCGCGGAAGCTTTCGACGAGATCGTTCATCGCGGCCAACTGGGCGCGGTTCTGCTCCAAGGTGACCTTGAACGCCCGGTCGTCGACAGTGAACAGGATGTCACCCTGCTTCACACGCTGATTTTCGTGCACGGCCAGGTTCGAAATGGGCCCCGCCACCTGCGCTGCGACGATCGCGAGGTCGGCTTTGATGTAAGCGTTGTCGGTATCGATGAACCGCCCGGACATGAAGTAGAAATAGCCGCCGACGACGAGCACGGCGACCGGGCCGAGCGTGAGTAACGTCCGGCGAACGATCCGACGGCTCTTACGGGGCGCGGGGCGCGGCGGTGCGGCGGCCGGGGGCGCAGGCGGGACGGGCTGGGAGCCCGGGGCGCTAGCGGGTGCGGCCGATCCGGGCCGATTTTCTTCCGACATCTCTATTCATCCTCGTCTTCGGTTCTGTGGCAGTGACCGCCGTTTCGGCGGCCACAAGGTTGGCCTTCATGCGCTGCAGGACGTCCACCACCTGTTGCTCGGCGCTGGCGGCGATGCCCGCCGACGCTTGCGCGAGCGTCTCGGATGCGCGGCTCTGCATCTCCGCGAGGATCGGCTGGCATTTGCCCATCAAATAGAGCTGCACTGCCCTTCGATCCGATGGATGGCTGCGCCGCTCGACCCAGCCGGCGCTCTCCATGCGGTCGATCAGCCGCGTCAGCGTGATGGCTTGAACTTCGAGGATCTCGGCCAGGGCAACCTGCGTCATACCTTCGTTACGCGACAGATGTGCGATCGCGCGCCACTGTGCTTGTGTCAGCCCGAGCGATTGGAGCCGGCGATCGAAGTTGCGGCGCAGCAGGCGGGCCAGATCGTTGATCAGGAAGCCCAGTGTGCGTTCGGAGTCGAATTTGAAGCCCACGGGGGGTACCGAAATAATAGTAAGCATGCTCATGATAAGCATGGCGGATCAGGGGCGCAATCGGTGTCGGCAGCCTGGGAGATCACCGGCGGTTGAAGTGGTGTTCGAACTGCGGGTTAATAGCCGCGTAGAACTCACGAGGAAAGAACGATGACTATTCGCGGCGCCACGGCGCTCGCCGCTGCCGGCTTGTTGCTGGCCAACGCGGCCATCGCCCATCACGGCTTCGGCAATTTCGATACCCAGCGGGAAGTCGCGCTGGAAGGCACGATCACGGGCATCGATTTCGTAAACCCGCACGCGTACGTTTATTTCGACGCGGTGGAAGCAGGGGGCGCAAAGTCCCCGCACCGCTGCGAGATGCGGGCGGCCACCGTGCTGCGCCGCTCCGGTTGGTCGGCCGCAATGTTCAAGGTGGGCGAGCCCATCAAGATCACCGGTGCGCCGGACCGCTTCGATACCAAGTCGTGCTACATCAACACCGTGGTGTTTGCGGATGGCACCACGGCGGATCGCTACGCGCAGCTGACGAAGCCCGCAGCGGCAGGCGCCGAGGCAAAAGCGCCGCGCCCGGCGCGGCTGCCCACGGGCGAGCCGAACCTAAACGGCGACTGGGCGCCCGAGCAGCTCGTGATGACGGATCCACGCGGCAAGGCGGGTGCGTTGGTGCCAGTCAGCAAAGTGAGCGAGTTCAAGCCTGGCGAGGGGCCGACACCGGGAGCCCCGCCGCCGGGAGCGAACGGCCGACCGCCGGGCGCTAACGGTCCGCCGCCGGCAGGAGGCCGGCCACCGCCGTTCGGCCCGCGCGTTACGTTTACGGAAGCTGGCAAGAAGGCCGCGGACGCGTTTCACAACTTCAGTCCCGAAAACCCGCGCATGCGCTGCGAGACGACCAGCATCCTGTTCGACTGGTCGTTCGACGGGCCCGTCAACCGCATCACGCAGAACGCCAACACGATCACGCTGCAGTACGGCCAGCTCGGCTTCACGCGCACGATCCACATGGACGTGAAGGAGCATCCAGCCAACGTCGAGCGCACGCGCGCTGGCCATTCGATCGGCCGTTGGGAAAGCGACGTGCTGGTCGTCGACACGGTCGGGTTCGCGCCCGGCGTGTTGAATCCGCCGATCATGAACTCCGAGCAGTTGCACGTCGTCGAGCGGTTCACGCTCGACCCCGACAAGATGACGATTACTCGCAGCTACTCGGCCGAGGATCCGGTGAACTTCACCGACCAGCTCACGGGTAGCGACACCATCGGTGTGGCGGACCTTCCATACGCTCCCGATACGTGCAAGGAGCTGACGTCGTTCGTCGATCCCGCGACACAGAGTGCCGCGCAGGGCGGCTCCAGCGCGCCACCGCCGAACGCCGCGAGTGCCCCGGGCGCCGCGGTGCCCGCGAAGTCGTGGTGGAAGTTCTGGGAGTGGTTCAACTAAGCGCTTTGGTTTTTCGGGGGGAGTGTTATGAGTTGGCTTCGAGCGCTCGGGCTCGCGGTTGTCGCCGCGGCCGGGGCCGCCACGGCGGTCGCACAGACGGCTGCACCGGCACCGGCGCCGCGCCCGTATCGGCCCGTCACGGACGCCATGCTGCGCAATCCCGATGCCGGCGACTGGCTCATGTGGCGACGCACGTGGAACAGCTGGGGCTACAGCCCGCTCGATCAAATCGATAAGCGGAATGTCGGGAAGCTGAAGCAGGTCTGGGCGCACGACCTCGGCAAGGGCACCCAGGAAGGCACGCCCATCGTGCACGACGGCGTGATGTACGTTCCGAATCCCGGCGATTACATCCAGGCGTTCGACGCGAAGACCGGCGAAGCGCTGTGGGAATACAAACGCCAATACCCCGAAGGCGTGAACGGCGGCACAAACCGCAACATGGCAATCTGGGGCACGACGCTGATCGATGCCGGCGCCGACAACATGATGTATGCGGTCGATGCGCGCACCGGCAAGCTCGTGTGGGAAACCAAGGTGCTCGAGCCGAAGCTGCCGGCGCGCGCGACGGCGGGTCCGATCGTTGCGAACGGCAAGATCATCACGGGCCGGCAGTGCCAGCCCGCGGCCACGAACGACTCGTGCATCATCACCGCCCATGACGCGGCGACGGGCAAGGAGCTGTGGCGCACGCGCACGATACCGCGCAAGGGCGAGCCCGGCGACGAGACCTGGGGCAACGTGCCGATGGAACAGCGCTGGCATGTGGGCACCTGGATGGTGCCGAGCTACGACCCCGAGCTCGACCGTATCTACATCGGCACGTCGGTCACGATTCCGGCGCCGAAATTCATCTTGGGCGGTGTGGACAAGGAACATCTGTATCACAACTCGACGCTTGCGCTCGATCCGGCGAACGGCAAGATCGTGTGGTACTACCAGCATCTAATCGATCACTGGGATCTTGATCATCCGTTCGAGCGGCTGCTCGTCGACACGGCCGTGACGCCGGATCGAAGCGAGGTCACGTGGATCAATCCGCGGCTGAAGCCCGGCGAGCAGCGCAAGGTCATCACGGGTATTCCCGGTAAGACCGGCATCGTCTACACGCTCGACCGAAAAACCGGCGAGTTCCTATGGGCGCGGCCCACGGTGTTTCAGAACGTCGTGAAGAACATCGACGGCGCGACGGGCAAAGTCACCGACGATCCCGAGCGTGTGTTCACGCGCAAGGACGAGACGATCATGGTGTGCCCGGGCACGAACGGCGGTAAGAACTGGCCGGCCGGCGCTTACAGCCCACGCACCAACAGCATGTACATGCCCATGCAGAACATGTGCATGAACGCGACGGTGCAAAGCGGCGAGCGCGATCCTTCGCTCGTCTACGGCTTCAAGAGCGAATACATCCCGGCGCCCGGCGCGGAGAAAATCGGCGTCGTGTGGGGCATTTCCGCCGAGACCGGCAAGACGGTCTTCAAGCACGAGCAGCGCGTGGGCGTGATGTCGTTGGTCACCACGGGGGGCGGGCTCATATTTGGCGGCGACGTCGCCGGCAACTTCCGCGCGCTCGACGACAAGACGGGCGAAGTGCTGTGGGAGACGAACATCGGTTCGCCGGTCAGCGGCTATCCCATCAGCTTCGCGGTCGGCGGTAAGCAATACGTGGCCGTGACCACGGGGCCATCGCTGGTCGCGATGGCGGCGCGCCGCATGACGCCCGAGCTACCGAGCGACTCGGGCGCTGGGCAGGTCGTCGTGTTCGCGCTGCCCTAAGGGCGTACGCGCTCGGTTCAAAGTTCCAAAAACGATTCAGTGGAGCACACTCGCATGCAAGCACGCATTTTGATGGTCGCCATCGGCCTGGCGCTCGCCGCAAGTACGGCGGTCGCACAGCAACAGCCCGACCTCGGCGTCGCGGCCGTGAAGCTCGCGGATAAACCGTACACGTTCGACACGGCCGAGCAGCACGGCATCCGCGTCTCTGTAATTCTGCGTGGCGTGCCGCACCCGTTCAGCGTGGCATTCCTGCCGAACGGCGACGCGCTGCTGGCAGAGCGGGGCGGAGCGCTCAGGCTCGTTCACAACGCTGCCGGCGGCAAAGGCGGCGCCGCGACTCTCGACGCGAAACCCGTTACCGGTGCACCGGAAGCGAGTGCACAGCGAACCGGCGGGCTGCACGACGTCGTCCTGCATCCGAAGTTCGCCACGAACTCGCTCGTGTACTTCACCTACAACAAGCTCGGCGAGCCCGTGGCCGATGCGAAACCACCGCGGCGGCAGACGGCTCTGGCAATTGGGCGCGGTAAACTCGAAGGCGGCGCACTGAAGGATGTGAAGGAGATCTTCACGGGTGAGTGGCAAGCCAACGCCAGCGGCTCGCGGCTCGCGTTTTCCGCTGACGGCTTCCTGTACGTGACGACCGGCGCGCCGTTCGACGGCAAGGCGCAGGAGCTGAACAACGTCTACGGCAAGGTGCTGCGGTTGCGCGAGGACGGCAGCGTGCCCGCCGACAATCCGTTCAAGTCGCAGGCCGGTGCTCGGCCCGAGGTGTTCAGCTACGGCCATCGCGACCAGCTCGGTCTCGTCGTGCATCCGAGCGGCGCGGTGCTGGCCGCCGAGCACGGCCCGAATGGGGGCGACGAGATCAACGTGATTCTGCCCGGCCGCAACTACGGCTGGCCGAAGTGGAGCTTCGGGCGCAACTACGACGGCCCGCGAATTTCATCCGTGCCGCTTGGCGAAAACATCGAGCAGCCGATCGTGCTGTGGCTGCCATCCATCGCGCCGACGGGGCTCGCCGTGTACACCGGCGACAAGTTTCCGACGTGGAAGGGCAATCTCTTCATCGGCAGCGCGCGCATCGGCGAGATCCCGCGTACGGGCGGCCTCGCGCGCGTGGTGTTCAACGACAAGCTCGAGGAGTTACGGCGCGAACGCCTGCTCGAGGATTTGCATCAGCGCATCCGCGACGTGCGGCAGGGACCGGACGGGTTCATCTACGTGATCACCGACGAGGACGACGGCGCGTTGCTGCGTATCGAACCGGCCGCGCTGTAGCCTACTTTCGCGCCAGCTGCGTGGCGCGCAGGATGTTCGCGAGGCCAAAGTTGCCTTCGTGGCACGCGTACTCGTAGAGGGGGCCGGCGACGCGGCGAATGTCCATCTCGCCGGACCAGGGAGTCGTCCATGTGGCGGCGTCTTCGACCGTGAACGCGTAGTGGATCGCGTTTTCGGCCGTGGGTGTGAAGCGTTCGACCACGTGCATGTGCTCGGTGGCGAAAATATCCTGGCGCGTATTTGCCGGTGAGCCGCGGAAGTTCGTCTTCGGCGTGAAGTTGGTCGTGTCGACTACCAGCGTCTGACCTTCCCATTTGCCGACGGAATGTCCCGCAAGCCACTGCACGTTGGCCGGTGGGTGCGCACGCCCGTCCAGATAGATGAAGCGCGTGTCGTGCATCATCTCGTGAAGGAGAATCACCACGTCCTTCGCCTGGATGATCTGCATGTTCGCGTTGTAAGTGGGTGGCACCATCGGCGGGCCGACGTTGCCCCACGAGATGCAGCGCTCGGCGAGCGAGCGGCTCGGTGCGCCGGCTGCCGCGGGATTGGCACGTTGCGTGGCTCGTTGTTGTTTGAGGCGCTCTTCTCCCTGCTCGGTCAACGGCGGTAGCCGGCCGTTCTTCGGCTCGACGATCAACGACGTGCGCCGGTCCGCGATCTTGTCGTACTTCTCCGCCTGCCAAATCGCGTCGTCGTAGTGGATGTCGTTGGCCGCTTGTCCATTCAGGCGGTCCGTGCGGGATTTGACGAACGCCGCCGCCTCCTCATCTGTGTAGAGCGCCCTGTCGCCAAGAGCCGCGGGTCGCTCGAGCGGCGTGTAGGTGTCGTTCGTCCAGTCGCCCTGCAGGTTGGGCTGGCCATCCGCGGTCAGCGAGGCGGTCCAGGTGTGTTCGTGAACCTGATCGTTGGCGGTCTGCGCGGGTACCGCGCCCGGTAACGCCAGCGACAGAATCAGGCCCAAAGCGCGAAGCGGTTGGAATCGAAGGTCCATGGATCCCCCTTCCGGTAACGCTACGAAGAACGTCAGGAGCCCAGCATAGTCGGCACCGTCGGACCTTTGCCAGTTTGGGGAGCACGCGGTGCGCGCATGCGCTGGGCGCTTGTCAATGCATATCAGGATGTTAGCCTTGCCCGGCATGATGAATTCGCCCGCATGAAGCCGCTGGAAGGTTTGCGCATCTTGAGCCTCGAGGTATGGGGCGCGGGGCCCTACGGTTCACAGCTGCTGGCCGCGCTCGGCGCGGAAATCGTGAAGATCGAGAATCCCGGCACCGGAGGCGATCCCGCGCGCAACGTCGGCCCGCATCTCCTCGGCGAAGCCGACAGCCAGTACTTTCAGGCCTGGAACACGAGCAAGAAAAGCGTGACGCTCGACTTGAAGTCTGCCGAAGGCAAACGCGATTTCGCGCAGCTCCTGAAGTCTTCGGTGGCCGTCATCAACAATCTGCGTGGCGACCAACCCGCCAAGCTCGGGCTCGAGTACGGTGAGCTTGGCAAGATCAATCCGGCCATCGTGTGCGCGCACATCTCTGCGTATGGTCGCGACAACGAACGCGCCGCGTGGCCAGGCTACGACTTCCTGATGCAGGCCGAGGCCGGCCTCATGAGCCTCACGGGCGAGCCCGACGGTCCGCCTGCGCGCTTCGGGCCGTCGATCATCGACTTCATGACGGGCACGACTGCGATGGTCGGCTTGCTCGCGTGCCTCGTGAACGCACAGCGCACCGGGAGGGGCTGTGACGTCGATGTGTCTTTGTTCGACGTGGCGCTGCATCAGCTGAACTACTCGGCCACGTGGGCCCTGAATACCGATCAGGTGCCGACGCGGCTGGAGCGCAGCAGCCACTTCTCGGTCGCGCCGGTGCAGACGTTTCCGACGGCCGACGGCTGGGTCTTCATCATGTGCATGAGCGACAAGTTCTGGCTCGAGCTCCTGAAGGCGCTCGACCTCATGCCGCTTGCCGACGACACGCGGTTCGCCACGGGCAACTTGCGCCACTACCATCGACGCGAGCTCACGGCGGCGCTCGATTCGGGGTTTCGCCGGCGCACAACGGCGGAGTGGCTCGCACGGCTCGCGGGCGTGCTTCCCGTTGGCCCCGTCTACGACGTTAGGCAGGCGCTCGATAGCCCATTCGCCGCCCGCTCGGGCATGATTCAGAACGTGCCGCACCCGGAAAAAAACGATCTGCGCGTGCTCACGAGCCCCATCAAGGTGAACGGCGAGCGGGCGGAGCTCACGGCGGCGCCGGCCCTTGGCGCCCACAACGATGAGCTGCTCGGCGAGCACGCCGATGGCGCGAAGGCGCGCCGCGGATGAAGCTCGAGGGCTTGCGGGTCATCGATCTCTCGGTATTCCTGCCGGGCCCCTATCTCACGCTCGCGCTCGCCGATCACGGGGCGGAGGTGATCAAGATCGAATCGCCGGAAGGCGACCCGGGCCGCAGGATCGGCGTCGCGGACGGGCCGAGCACCGTGTTCTTCCGCAACCTGAATCGCGGCAAAAAGAGCGTCGTGCTGAATCTGAAGGACACGCGCGATCGCGACCGCCTGCTCGCGCTCGTCGCCACGGCCGACGTGTTCGTGGAATCGTTCCGGCCCGGCGTCGTGGACCGCCTCGGTGTCGGCTACGAGCAAGTCGCGCGCCGCAATCCCGGCATCGTTTACTGCTCGGTCAACGCATTCGGCAACCACGGGCCGTATCGCGATCACCCCGCGCACGATCTCGCCGTCGAGGCGCTCACCGGCGTGCTCAGCATGACGCTCGGTGACGACGGCCGGCCCGCGTTGCCGGGTATTCCGATGGCCGATATCACGGCGGCGCTACAGGGACTGTCCGGCGTGCTGATGGCGCTCTTGAGGCGGCAACAAACAGGCCGCGGCGACTACGTCGAGATTGCGATGTTCGATTCGCTGCTTGCCGCGACCCCCAACATCATAGGTCCCGTGTTTGCCGAAGGTCGTCACATAGACCCGAAAGCGCAGCGCACGACCGGTGGCGCCGCGTTCTACCGAATCTACGACACGCAGGACGGCAAGCAGCTCGTCCTCGCAGGTCAGGAGGCGAAGTTCATCGAGCGCGTGCTTGCTGCGCTCGGCCGTACCGATCTCGTGCCGCTGTGCACGCGCGGCCCGGGCCCGCACCAGGCGCCGGTGGTCGAGTTGCTCGCGGCTTTTTTTTCGGCGAGGCCGAGGCAGGAGTCGCTCGATTGGCTCGCTGCGCTCGACGTGTGCTTCGCGCCCGTGAACACGCTGCTCGAGGCTACGCAGGATCCGAACGTAGTTGCGCGAGATCTGCTGTTGCGCGACGAGCTCGGCCGCCAGCACTTGGCCCCCGCGGTTCGGTTCATCGGCGAGCCCGCGCGGCCCGATCTGCGCGAGCCCACGCTCGGACAGCACACGGACGACGTGCTGGCCGCGCTAGCCCAGCCTCCGCGCGCCTAGCAGTCTCGCTGCCACGTTGCCCACTCGTGCGGGCGCTATAGTGCGTCACGCGATCTGTCGTTCATTCGGGGAGGAACGGGTCTTGTTGCGCAGCACCGAACGTATTCTCACGAGTCACGTCGGCAGCCTGATTCGGCCCCTCGACGTCATGAAGCTCAACGTCGCGAAGGACCGGCGCCTGCCGTATGACGCACGCGCGGCGTCGGCGTTGCTCGACACCGCGGTCAATCACGTGCTGCGTCAGCAAGCCGAAGCCGGCATCGACATCGTCAGCGATGGCGAGTTCGGCAAGACCTCCTTCTTGGGCTACGTGCGCAATCGCTTGGGCGGCCTCGAGATGCGAACGGGTCAGACGTTCTTCGGTCTGAACTCGCGTTTGGCCGGCTACAAGCTGCACGCGGCCGTCGCCCGCGAGCGCGAGGAGTTCGCGGACTTCTACAAACAGTGGACTCCCGTCGAAACGACCGTGTGGCTGCCGCCCGAGATAAGACCCGATGCTCCCGTCGGCCCGCCGACGGATCTGCCGGTGTGCACAGGACCGATCACCTACATCGGCATGACCGAGCTCAACGCAGAGCTCGCGCGATTGAAAACTGCGCTCGCTGGCGTCGACGTGGCCGGCGCATTCGTGCCGGTGGCATCGGCGCCGTTGTGTGCGTTCGGCGCGCGCCTCAACGAGCACTACAAAACCGACGAGGAGTACCTGTTTGCTCTCGCCGAAGGAATGAACCAGGAATACAAAGCCATCGTCGCGGCCGGCTTCGACATCCAGATCGATTCGCCGGAGCTCACGCACCTCTACGATCCGGACAACATCGACGAGTACCTGCGCTGGCTCGAGCTGCAGGTCGAAGCGATCAATCACTCGCTGCGAGGGATTCCGGCGGAGCGCGCGCGGCTGCACATCTGCTGGGGCAGCTGGAACGCTCCGCACACCACCGACGTTCCGCTCAAGACCATTCTCGGCACGATTTTGAAGGCTCGCGTGCAAGGCTATTCCGTGGAAGGCGCAAACGATCGGCACATGCACGAGGTGCTGATCTGGGATGACGTGAAGCTTCCGGAAGGCAAGGTGCTGCTGCCGGGCATCGTCGGGCACGTGAGCAACGTGATCGAGCATCCGGAGCTCGTCGCATGGCGCATCAAGCTGTATGCCGAACGCCTTGGTCGCGAGAACGTGATTGCCTCCACCGACTGCGGCTACTCGCAGGGTTGGAACATTCCGCGCGTGCACCCCCAAGTGCAGTGGGCGAAACTCAAGGCGTTGGCGGAAGGGGCACGCCTCGCGTCCGCCCAGCTCTGGCCTTAGAGTCTTCGGGGGCATGCCGCCCACAAGCGAAGGGGAAACCATGGATCGTCGCGCGTTTTTGCAGGCCGCCGCGCTCTGCGCGGGCGGCGCGTTGCCGTTGCTGCGGGCCACCGATGCTCACGCTGCGTCGGATCTGAAGATCACGCGGATCCGCGTGTTCAATCCGGTGGACAAGACCGACATGAGCGGTCCGCTCGGGTTGAGCGAGATGATCGTGGCCGTCGATACCGACGCCGGCGTTACGGGTTTTGGTCAAGGTGGAACGGCGGATTTGCTGCGCTATGCGTCGAGCCTGCTGATCGGCCAGGATCCATTTCGCACGGAGTATCTCTGGCAGCGCATGTACCGCACGTCGATCTACCCCGCGGGCCGCGAGCGTCTGATGGCGGTGGGCGCACTCGACTGTGCGCTGTGGGACATCAAGGGCAAGGTGCTCGGCCAGCCCGTGTATCAACTGTTGGGCGGCCGCGCGCGTGAGCACGTCGAATGCTACCGCTCGTTCGGCGGGCTGCAGCGGGGGCAGGCGAAGCAGCAGGCGCGCAAGACCATGGAGGAGGGCTATCGCGCGATCCGCTTTCACACGGTACCCACCGACGACAACCTGACGTTTGACACGCGCCGCATGATCGACCTGTTCGTTGCGATCAGCGCCGAGTTGCGCGAAGGCTTGGGCAAGGACGGCGACTTCATCGTCGACGCACACACGCGATTCGATTTCGCCGATGTGGCCCGCCTGTGCGACCTTGTGGCGCCCTATGCGCCGCTGTTCGTCGAGGATCCGTTGCACACGATCGACGACTACACGATGTTCGCGGCGTTGCGCCGGCGCGTGACGGTGCCGCTCGCGGCTGGCGAACAGTTCGGCGACCTGCGCGACGGCAACCTGCCGCTCGTGGAGCAGGGGCTCATCGATTATCTGCGCACGTCGATTCCGAACTGCGGCGGCATTACGGCGTATCGCAGGCTGGCGGTGTTGTGTGAAGCGCACTCGGTCGGCCTCGTGCCGCATTTCACGCCGCCGATCGGCACTGCGGCCGTGATTCACTCCGTGCTGCCGTTCGCCGGCGTGGTCGTGAACGAAGTGTTGCGCCCCGAATTGCCCGCGTATTTGAACGAAGGCGCCGTGTTTCGCAACGGCAAGATGCATCCGAGCGACCGACCGGGTTTGGGTGTGGTGCTGGATCAAAGCCGCGTGAATCAGATTGCGGAGTTCACCGAGCGCGCGCCGGCGTCGCTGTATCAGGGCGAGAGCCTGCACCGCCCGGACGGTTCGCACCTGTATCTGTAGTGCGAGGGGTTTGCGCAGCAGGGGTGCGCGTGAGGACCTGCCGATCGGCGGCTACAATGCCGACAACGAGGGTCTAGGGTCACATGCGATGCGCAGTCCACTGTTCTGGCTAACGATGGTGGTGTTCCAAGTGGCCTTCGGGCTCACGGTGTTCGCGGTGACCAGGCACTACTACCTCTCGAGCGCACCGCCGGCGCGGCTGCCGGCGTGGGCCTTAGGTGTCGGCACCGCGCTGCCGAGCAGTGCGCCGAGCGGCACGGCGTCAGCGCTCGTGCCGCCGCTGTCGTTCCCACCCGTCGCATCGGCGGCGCCAGCGAGCAACGACCCCGTCGCCATCTCCCAGCGGGCCGACGCTGCGTTCACGAGCGAGAGCTATGGCGAAGCCGCGGGGCTCTACGAGCAGTTGCTCGCGCTGGATCCGCAGAACGTGGAGCTCTACAACAACATGGGTTTGACGCTGCACTACCTCGGCAAAAACGACGAAGCGCTGCAGAAGCTCAAGGAAGGGCTAGCGATCGACCCGAAGCATCAACGCAGTTGGCTCACCACCGGTTTCGTGAACCTGCGTCTCGGCAACGCCGCGGAGGCGCGCGCCGCACTCATGAAAGCGCGCGATGCCGGCGACGACCCACAGATCCGTGAATCCGCAGAGAAGATGCTCGCGGGACTGAAGTGAGGGAGCACATCTGTAGCTGTCGCTAAAGCCTCACGACGACCTTGCCGAGCGTTGCGCCCGAGTCGCAGTACGCGTGTGCGGCAGGCACCTCGGCGAACGAGAACACGCGGTCGATCGTCGGTGCCAAGCGCCCGTCGGCGAAGTAGGGCAGGAAGTCCCTCTCGAATCCGCGCACCGTCTCCGCGCGCTCAGCGGGTGGCCGCAGCTTGTTGCTGACACCGAAGAGCTGTAGGCGCTTCGCATGCAATGCGGCGAGATCTATCTCGGCCGTCATGGTCCGATCGAGATATCCGACGGTCGCGAGTCTTCCTTGGTAAGCAAGGCAGCGTATGCACTCGGCGAACACCGTCCCGCCGACGTTGTTCACGACGAGGTTTACGCCCTTGTCGCCGGTCGCTTGCGTGGCCGACTCATAGAATCCTGGGCCGCGCGTAGCGACACCCACATCAAGGCCGAGCTGCTTGAGCCTCGAGAGCTTCTCGGCAGACCCCGAGGTGCCGATCACCTTCGCGCCCATCAGCTTGGCGACCTGGAGCGCGGCAACTCCGACACCGGACGACACACCGGTGATCAGTAGCCACTCGCCGGACTGAAGATGGCCGTGCGTCACGAGCATGTCGTGCACGACCATGAACGACAGCGGGATCGCGGCGGCCTGTTCCCACGACAGTCGTGCCGGAATTCGCAGCGCCTCGCGTACGTCCATCGTCGTGTACTCGGCGAAGCCGCCCGCGCAGCGCCCCATCACGCGCTCGCCGACTGCAAAATTGTTGACCCCGGGGCCGATGGCGGTCACTTCGCCTGCGCAATCGCCGCCCGCCGTCTTGAGCGCTGGGGCGTGCGCGCCGCGGCTCACGATCATTTCGCCGCGGTTGAAGCTGGTGGCCTTCACTGCGACCTGGAGCTGGCCCTCCTTCGGCTCAGGCTTCGGAACGTCGCGCCGCTCGAACGCGACGCCCGTGGCCAAGGGCACGATCCAATAGGACTGCATAGCGAAGGACAGGGTTGTGGCGCTTATTTGAACTCGTTGATGAGCCCGTCTAGCGCGAACTGCACGTGAAAGTCCTCCCACGCGAACTGGCCGCGGACGACCTTCTCGATGTCAGCCTTCGACTTGCCCTGCTTCACGAGCTGGCTCAGCGTGTCGCTGAAATTCTGCGCGCGCACGCGGTAGTCCTGGAGATCTTTCTTCGTCGACACGAGCCCGTGGCCCGGGATCACCGTGTCGAAGTCGAGCTTCAGCGCCGCGTCGACCGCCTTCGGCCATTCTTTCGCGCTGCCGCCGCCCGGGTAGTCGACGAGCTCGGCTGAGGTGCCGGGGCCGTTCGCGAAGATGTCGCCGGACGACAGCACTCGTTGCTGCGGGAACAGCACGACCACGTCCCCGTTCGTATGCGCACGGGCGCCCACGCTGTAGATCTCCACGGTCTTGCCGCCGAGATGGATCGTCGAGCGATCGCTGAACGTGATGTTCGGTTGCCCCGGCTGGTTCGTGGCCACCATGCGCGCACGCGCGTTGTCGGACGCCACCGCGAGCGTGCCCTCGGCCTGGAGCTTCGCGTTGCCGCCGCTGTGATCGGTGTGGTAGTGCGTGTTGATCACGTACTTCACCGGTTGGTTCGTCACGGTCTTCAACGCCTTCATGATGTTGTCATGATCGGCCTCGAACTTGTCGTCGACGAGCAGCACGCCTTCGTTCGTGATCAATGCCGTCGTGAGCCCTGGCACGGCCACGTTGCTGATGACGTAGATGTCGTCGCGAACTTTGATCACGTCGAGCTTGGCGGGCTGCGAGCCGAGCTGGGCGTGCGCGAATGGCGCGCCGAGTGCCAACGCGGCGCTGAAGAGACGGGCGATGCTGTGTTTGCTCATGGCTGTAAGTGTCTCCAAGGAATGCAATCGCACCGGCCGCCCAATGCAGCGGTGCCGTCGAAATCGTGATCGCTAGTGCTTCCGCGCGAGGTATGCGCCGAGCGCCGTCAGGTCGTCGCCACTCAGCTCTGTCGGCCGAAAAAACGGCATCGAGTTCAAACCGCCGCGCACGATCGCCGCGACAAAGGGCGGTGTCAGGTCCGTGCGTTGCTCGAGCTCCGCCGGCTTCGCGCCCTTGTAGCGCGCTTGCAGTGCCTGAGTGCCTGCCATCGCGGGCATGTACGGCGGGCCGATCATGTCCTTTGGGACAGCGGCATGGCACGCGGCACAGCGTTGCTCGAACACTTCCTGGCCGCGGCGTTCGCGTGGGTCCGTCGGTATTTGCGTCGCGGCTTTCGTCAGCGGCGACCACGCGTTTTCTTTCGACGCCACGGGATCGGCCGAACCCGTTCCCGCGCCGACGAGGCTCAGGAGCCCGACGATTGCGATAGTCGATAACCGGTGTAAGTGGCTCATGCGCGGCCCTTTCGCAGTTGTTTCGGCCAGATGCCGTAGCGTCCGGCGGAGAGGATTCCATTCGGATCGAGCGCGTCCTTCAGCGATTCGTTCATGCGCATCAGCGCGTGATTGTTGAAGGAGTAGCGATCCATAACGGCATCCATGAACGCGGCATGGGCGCGGTAGATGCCCCAGCCGTGATCAGACGCCACCTTGATGACCTGCTCGTACAACCCTCGCGCTTTGGCGTTCTCGGCCGGGTCTCGCGACAGGTTGATGCCCTGGAACATGATGAACGCGCGCCAGTGGTAGCTCATGGCGAAGCCAAGCGTGAGCGGAATGCCGGCGTCGCGAAACAGCTTCAGGAACACCTTGTGCGCTTCGAGCAGCGTCTCGCCGGAGTAGGGCAGCATCGGCGATGCGTCGAGATGCCCTGAGGTGCCGGCGAGCGTGGAGAACACGTTCAAGCTCGGGATGCCGAGCGCCGTCGGATCGTTGAGCTTGCTGACTTGCTCGTCGGTCAACGGGAAGCGCATGACGGCGCCGTCGTTGAACTTCGCGCCGCTGATTGCCGCGAGCTGCTCCTTCACGTGCTCCCACTGCGCCTGGATGACTTTAAGCGGCCCGTAGAAGCGCAGGTCGCTCGTCCAGAACGGCCGGCTTTTCGACGCTGCGTAGCGGTCCCACTCCGCGGCGGTGCCACCGCCCGGCCGGTCGAGCAGCGCGGATTTCTCCGCGTCGAGCGGGCC
>PMCP01000079.1:58824-74655 GCA_003155415.1 Gammaproteobacteria bacterium
TGTTCGATTGCGCGAACAGGCCGTCGGCCGAAGGGCCGGCGCCGTACTGAAAGTGTTGCCATGCTTTCGACTCCGGCAACGCGCCCATGCCGGTGCGCACGATCTCGCCGTTGCCGAGCACGACTTCCATGCCGCAATGCGCGCCGAAGTGGTCGCGGTACGGCAGCGGCGTGCGTCCGGCGCCGTGGTCGAGCGCGTTGCCGATCACACTGCCCCAGCCCGGGTCGGGGCAGTCGATCCAGAGCTTCAGCTTGCGGTCGCGAATGTTGCGATACAGATCGAAGTAGCTGACGCCCGGCTCGACGAGTGCGTATGCCTGGTCTTCGTTCAGATCGAGCACCTTGTTCATGCGCTTCAAATCGAGCACGACGCTGCCCGAGTGCACGGGCGCGGAGCCGCCATAGGCGAGGTTGCGGCCGGTGGAGATCGTGTACAGCGGCACCGAGTATTGGTTCGCGGTACGCACGATCTTCTGTACCTGCTCTACCGTTTCCGGCGCTACAGCCGCGGAAGCGATGCGTTCGCTCTTTTCGCCCCAGAACGGCGAGTACGCGTCGCGGTAGGTGTTCACGTCGTCGTCGCTCGTGAATACCCACTGCGAGCCGACGGCATCGGAGAATTGTTTGATCGCTTTTTCGAAGTCGGCGGCGCTGACTCCGGGCGGGGTTCTCATGGGGTGTTCTCCTGGCGCGTGACGCGCGTTGATAGTACCGCGCCGCTCGGCTCAACGGGAATTCGGACTGAACCTAGCGCAGCACCTCTGCCAGGCGTTCGTTCAGCTCCGGCAGGATCGCGAACAGATCGCCGACAAGGCCGATGTCCGCTACCTCGAAGATGGGCGCTTCGGCGTCTTTGTTGATCGCGACGATCGTGCGCGCGTCCTTGATGCCCGTGAGGTGCTGGATCGCGCCCGAAATGCCGACGGCAATGTAGAGCTCCGGCGCGATGATCTTGCCCGTCTGGCCCACCTGCAGCTCGTTCGGGGCGAATCCGGAGTCAACCGCTGCGCGGGACGCGCCGACGGCCGCGCCGAGCAGCGCGGCCAGCTCGTCGATACGCTTGAAGTTCTCCGCGCTGCCGAGTCCGCGGCCTCCGGACACGACGCGGCGCGCCGACTGCAGATCCGGCCGATCGCCGGCTGCGACGGTCTGTGACACGAAACGGGTGTGAGTCGGCAGCGAAGCCGTGGGCGTCACGTGTTCGACGGGCGCGTGCGATGCACCCGCGGCAGCGGGCTGGAACGACGCGATCCGCACGGTGCCGACGAGGGGCAGGGCCGCGACTTCCACGGTCGCGACGGCGTTGCCTGCATAGATCGGGCGGCGGAACCGCGTGGCCGTCTCGATCGCCATGATGTCGCTGACTTGCACCGTGCCGAGCAGCGCCGCGACTTGCGGCAGCAGATCCTTACCGAACGTCGTGGCGGGTGCGAGCACGTGCGAGCAGCCGGTGGCAATCTCCGCGAGTTGTGGCGCCATGAGCGCTGCGAGCGGATGCGCGTGCAGTGCGTTGTCGACGAGCAGCACGCGCCGCACACCTTCGAGTGTGGCGATCTGGTCAGCGAGGGCGGCGCCGTTGGCTGCGAACGCGACGACCGCGATCTCGGCGTTCGGAATTGCGGCGGCGCAGCGTACGGTACGAGCGGTGGCGGACGACACGGTGCGGCCGTCGTGCTCGGCAACCACGAGTACGTTCGTCACAGCAGGCCCTTCGTCTTCAGCGCGGCTACGAGCTCTGCGGCATCTTTCACCATCACGCCTTTCTGCCGTTGCGGTGGCGGCTCGACTTTCACGACCCGCAGCATCGGCTTCAATGCGACGCCGAGCTCTGCCGGCGTCAACGCAACGAGCGGCTTGCTCTTGGCTTTCAAAATATCGGGCAGCTTCACGTAGCGCGGCTGGTTCAGGCGCAGGTCTGTGGTCACGACGGCCGGCAAGTCCACGTCGATGATCTCGAGGCCCGCGTCGACCTCGCGCGTGACGCGCGCGCTCGTGTCGCCGATCTCGAGCTTCGACGCGTANNTCGTCGTCGATGGCCTGCTTGCCGAGCACGACGAGCAGCGGCTCCTCGCGCTTCACGAGCTCGTGCAGCAAACGCGCGACGTAGAGCGGCTCGAGCGTTTCGTCCGTCACGACGTGCAGGGCGCGGTTCGCGCCGAGCGCCAACGCCGTTCGAAGCTGTTGCTGGCAATCGCGCGGGCCGATTGTGGCGACCACGACCTCGTCGGCCTGGCCGCGCTCGCGAATCCGCAGCGCTTCCTCGACGGCAATCTCGTCGAAGGGGTTGATCGACAGCTTCACACCGTCGGTCGCAACACCTGAGCCGTCCGGCTTCACGCGAATCCGGACGTTGTAGTCGACGACGCGTTTCAGGGTAACGAGGATGCGTTTCATTGTGGTCGGCGAGTCTACTTCAACGCGCGTGATGGACGATCTCCGATCGCGCCTTTACATATCCGGACAAGATGGCATAGACACGCCACGCGATAGTAGAAGCGTGACGGCAGTTGCGCTAGCTTTGCCTGGACATCCACGTCGGGATTCTCATGGGAACGCCACGGGCATCGGCCCACGAGTCGGAGTTGCGGTCGGTATCGGCCACGATCAACTACACGCGGCCGATCGCAGCACGGCTGCGCATCGACGTGCGGGACTTTTCCCGCACCAACATGCAGTTCGAGCCGCACGTGGTGCAGATCCGCGATGCGCGAGGGATTCAGCAGCGCCTGTCTCTCGATCGGGAGGGGTTTGCGCTCGTGCCGCACGAGAGCGCGGTCGCGGTGTCGCGCGACCTCGAGTTGTTAGGTCGCGATTACCACGCGGAGATGATCGAGCTCGTGAAGACACTCATCGGCGCCCGCGACGTGCTGCCGCAACGCACCGGGTTGTTGCTCAGGTTCGGAGAGCGCTCGCAGGAGCGGGGCGTGAAACCCGCGCGATTCGCGCATCTCGACTACACCACGCCATGGGCGCACCGGTTCGTGGCGCTGGTGGCGGACTGGGAGCGTTTCGAGCCGAAGCCGTACCGGCGGTTCGCCATCTACCAGACATGGCGCGCGACTTCGGAACCGCCGCAGGATAATACTCTTACGCTATGCGACGGCCGCTCGGTGCGAAGCGCCGAGACGATGGAGTTCGATGTGACGATCGGGCCGGAAGACGTTGCCGGCAACAGGTTCGTCGCGCGCGCATGCCGCTACAGCGACGCGCATCGTTGGCACTACTTCTCGAACCTCACGCGCGACGAGGTCATCGTGTTCAAGGCGTTCGATTCCGCAGCGCCCGACGCGCTGAACGTGGCGCACACGGCGTTCGACCACCCAAGCGCGCCCCCAAGCGCGGTTCCGCGTTCAAGCATCGAGGCGCGTTTCGTGGCGTTTTTCGATTGAGCCCGCCGAAGGAGCCCGGCCCGCTGCGCTCGATCCGGTTCGCGCCCGGCAATCACGCGCGCTGCGCACGCCACTGGCCGTGTTGACCTATAATCCCGGGACATCTGGGGGAGACGTGACATGGGCGCCCTAATCCATCGATCCACGCGACTGCGAACGGCGGTGTTCCTCGGTCTGCTCTCTACTGCCGTCGTGTCGCACGCCGCCGTCACGAGCGTGGCCACTGCCGCGCGCGGGGCAGACTTGCGCGCTGTTAAGGCCCAGCTCTCCTCCGGCGCGGACGTGAACCTGCCAGAGAGCGATGGCACGACGGCGTTGCTCTGGGCCACGTACCACGCTTCTCCGGAAATGATTTCCGCATTGCTGAAGGCCGGCGCCGATCCGAACACGGCCAATCAGTTCGGCGTCACGCCGCTGCTGCAGGCGAGCCGTTACGGCGACGCCGCCGCGATCCGTATCCTGCTCGCCGCCGGCGCAAAGCCGAGCCGCGCCGAACGCGAGGGAGAGACGCCGCTCATGGCGGCCGCGCGCACGGGAAGCCTGGAGCCGATGCAGCTGCTGATCGACGCCGGTGCCGACGTCAACGCGGTCGACGGGCTGCAGCAGGAGACCGCTCTGATGTGGGCCACGGCTGAGGGCCACCTGACCGCGGTCGATCTGCTGTTGAAGTCCGGTGCCAATCCGAATCTCAAGGCGCGCATTAACGAGCTCACGAAGCGCAGCCCGCGCACGGATTTTCCGAGCGGCGGGTTCACGGCGCTCATGTGGGCCGCCCGCAACGGCAACAACGACATCGTCCATCGCCTGCTCGACGCCGGTGCCGACGTCAAGGCCGCCAACGGCGACGGCGCCACGCCCATGATGCTGGCCATCGTCAACGATCGCTACGACATGGCTGCCGAGTTGCTTACGCTGGGCGCGGACGCGAACGACGGCTCCCTCTATTACGCAGTGGAGATGCGCGACGCACCGACGGATTGGCGTGCGCGGGACGGCTCGCGCTTGCGCGCCGAGCATCCGAACAAGCTCACGGCTCTGGACCTCGTCGGGCGGTTACTCACCGCCGGCGCCGACCCGAACAAGCCTTTCACGGGCCAGATGCATTCGGCCGCGATGTGCTGCGATGACAAGGGCTCGGGCACTCCGTTTTACCGTGCGGCCGTTGCCGGCGACGTAGAGTCGATGAAGCTGATGGTCGCGCATGGCGCGGACGTCGAGTGGGCGCCGAAGCCGGGAGAGGGCCCGCCCGCATTGCCGTTTGCCGATCACACGGGCCTCACGCCGCTGATGGTGGCCGTGAATGGTGGCAAAGGTTTGCTGATGGCCGGAGGCCCCGGCGACATTCGCGAAGGCGCCATCGGCATTTTCCGTGAGCCCGGCAATCGCAATGCAGGTGATGCCGTTCGCGTGTTGCTCCAGGCGGGTGCCAAACCGAACGTGAAGAGTCCGAAGGGCGACTCTGCGCTGCACATCGCCGCTCGCGACGGGCGTCTCGATGCAATTCGCGCGCTGGTCGCGGGCGGCGCATCGATCGATCAGAAGAACGCGCAGGGTCTCACGGCGCTCCAGATGGTCGAGAAGATGCCGTCGCGCAAGCTCGACCCGATTGCCGAGATGATCGGTGTCATCGATGACGGCGCGCAGCCGAAAGAGACGGCGGCGTTCCTGCGCCAAGTCATCGCCGAAAAGACGGCCACTGCACGCAATTAGCGGGGCCCGAGCTCGGTCGCGCTGATGCGCGTGCTGGGCGTCAGGTAGCGCCGAAGCGAAAGCTCGAGACCACCACGCCGCCGAAGACACCCGCTTCGTGGTACGGGCAATCGCCGCGGTCGTCGTGCGCCGCACCGGCGGCCACCATCAACGGCAGCAAGTGATCTTCACGCGGATGCGCGAGGCGCGCGGCGGGCGCGTCGCGCCAGCGGACGAGCCGTGCTTCGCGCTCTGCCGGATCACTGCCGACGAGAGTTTGTTGCAGCCAGTCGTCGAATGCTTGCGAGGGCTCGCGTGCCTCGGGACCCATCATCCGCAGGTTGTGCCAGCTCAAGCCGCTGCCGACGATCAGTACGCCGGAATCGCGTAGCGGCGCAAGCGCTCGGCCAAGCATCAGATGCACGGCCGGGTCGAAATCGGCACGCAACGAGAGCTGCACTAGCGGCATGTCTGCCTCGGGCCAGAGCACCGCCATCGGCACGAACGCGCCGTGGTCGAAGCCGCGCGCCGAGTCGAGTGTCACCGGCAGATCGGCAGCAGCGATCAGCTCACGGACCTCGGCGGCGAGCTCCGGTGAGCCGGGCGCCGGGTAACGCACGCGGTACGTGTGTGCCGGAAAGCCGTAGTAGTCGTACAGCATCGGCGGCTGCGCGTGGCTCATGACCGCGAAGGCCGGGCTTTCCCAGTGCCCCGAAATCATCAGCACGGCGCGCGGCCGTTGCGGAAGCGTGGCCGGCAGCTCGCGAAGCGAGTGCTCGAGCCCCGCCATCAGCGGGCGCATCTCGTCCATCCACGGCCAAGGGCCGCCGCCATGCGAAAGAAACCAGGTGGGGAGTCGCGATGCGCCGGCCATGGGTCAGCCGCGTGCAGCGAGCGGCACGAACGCGCGGTTTTCCGGGCCCACGTAGTTCGCGCTCGGGCGGATGATCTTGCCGTCGGCACGCTGCTCGATCACGTGCGCGGCCCAACCCGTGGTGCGCGCGATCACGAACAATGGGGTGAACATTGCCGTCGGCACGCCCATGACGTGGTAGGCCACGGCCGAAAACCAGTCGAGGTTCGCGAACATCTTCTTCAGACGCGCCATTTCGGCTTCGATCGCGTCCGCGATCGCAAAGCCCGTGAGATCGCCCGACTCGGCCGAGAGCCGCCTTGCGACGTCTTTGATCACGCGGTTGCGCGGATCGGCCACCGTGTACACGGGGTGGCCGAAGCCGATCACGACTTCCTTGCGTTCGACGCGTGTGCGGATGTCGGCCACGGCTTGCTCCGGCGTGCCGTAGCGTTGCTGAATCTCGAGCGCGACTTCGTTCGCGCCGCCGTGCTTCGGTCCGCGCAGTGCACCGATGCCGCCCGTGATGCACGAGTACAGATCCGAGCCCGTGCCGGCGATTACGCGCGTGGTGAATGTCGACGCGTTGAACTCGTGCTCGGCGTACAGCACGAGCGATGTATGCATCGCTCGCACCCACGATGCGGACGGTCGTTTGCCGTGCAGCAGGTGCAGGAAGTGGCCGCCAACGGAGTCCTCGTCCGACTCGACGTCGATCCGCTTGCCGGAGCTCGCGAAGTGATACCAGTAGAGCAGCATGCTGCCGAGCGAGGCGATCAGTCGATCCGCGATGTCACGCGCGCGCTCCGCCGACTGGTCACCTTCGAGTTCCACGCAGCCGAGCGCGGACACGCCGGTCCGCATCACATCCATCGGATGCGATGACGCGGGCAGCGCCTCGAGCACCTTGCGAATGCGATCCGGCAGGCCGCGCAGCGAGATCAGTTTTGCGCGGTATGCGGCGAGCTCGGCGCGCGTGGGCAAGTGCTCATGCACGAGCAGGTGGGCGATCTCTTCGAACTCGCAGGCCTCGGCGACTTCGAGGATGTCGTAGCCGCGATAGTGCAGGTCGTTGCCCGTGCGGCCCACCGTGCAGAGCGCGGTGTTGCCTGCGACGACGCCGGAGAGTGCCACGGACTTCTTCTTCGGTGGCGAGGCGACAGCGGAATCCGTCATTAGCGTCCTTTCATCTTCCGAAAAAAAGCCGCGGGCTTTGCCGCGGCTTGGTCTTCAACGCGCGACGCGCCGAGCTATTGCTCGGGACGCTCGTCGGGCGCGCCGGTGCCGGACGAACCGACGAACAGCTTCTTGCCGTCGGCGAATGTGATGTCGCGGCCATTGGCGCGGAACGAGCCGTCCTTCGCCTGGAAGCCGAGCACCAGGATCTTCGTGCCGGCTGGCAGCGAGGTGCGGTTCCAGCCGCGGCGCAGCAGCGCGTTCGGTGCGCCACCTTCGATCATCCACTCCACCTTCTGGCCCTTCGCGTCGGTGACTTCGAGATGGATCCACGAGTGCGGGTTGATCCAGTCCATCTTCGTGACCACGCCCTCGAGCTTTACGGGTTTGTTCGCGTCGAACTCAGCGGCGAAGGAATGGTGCGCGAGCGCGGCGCCGCCGTGTGCGGCCAGCCAGGCGCCGGCGGCGAGACTGATGAGTCTGATTCGCATAGCGGTCGTCTCCATGCTAGGTCGATGAAATTACTCTACTCGTATTCTACTTCTTCGTCAGATCGCCGTAGAGCAGCTCTTCGGCAAACTCCACGCATTTGAATTCCAGCAGCTGGGCGTTCGGCTCGAGCCTGCGGTACAGCGGCAGCGAGATCTTCCAGGGTTGCGAGAACGTCTCCGGGTCTTCGATCGTGGCCTCGTACATGAGATTGTTGTCGCCCTTGCGCGTGTAACGCTCGGTCACCTTCATCGAAGCGCTGTGATAGTTGCCCGCGCGATCAAACCACGTCTGGTCGTTGTTTCCCGTGACTTCGATCACGAGCGTGTCGCCGTCCCAGTGGCCGTTCGACCAGCCCATCCAGCTGTCGACCGGCGGCTCCTGGTGGTTCGACATGTGCACCATGCGGTTCGCGCTCGCGAACTCGTACACGAACAAGATGTCGCCGTCGCCCTGCACGATGCGGAACGGGAAAGGCATGTACGTGGCGCGCGGGATGCCGGGCATGTAGCACTTCGCTTCCGGGTCCGTCTTCGGCCAGCCCGCGCGGTTGGCCTCGCGCTGCGCGAGCGCCTCGGGTTTGTACGGAATCGTGCCGCCCTCGACGATGCTCTGGCCGGCCGGAATCGCGGCGATCGCGCCGAGCTGCCAGAACTGACTCAGGGCCGAGGCGGAATGGTCTTCGATGTTCCAGTGGGCGCTGCTGGCCGCCTGCCAGACGCCGTTCAAGTCGGGGTGGCCGTTGATCTTGCCAGCGCCGGTCGCGGCGGCTGCCGGTTTGCTCGGCGCGGTCGCCGGCTGGCAACCCGCCAGCGCTGCCGCGAGAACGCCCGCGAGCGTGACCGCGACCCAATGTCGCGAGCGAGAGTTCAGATCCGTAGTGCTCATTTAATAGCCCCGCCCTTCAGGAGTTGTTGATATGCGGAATCGAAATACGCGAGTGTTGCGGCCGCCGGCGCCGACGCGGTCTCCGTCGCGACCGTGTCGCCGAGCACCTGCGCCTTGCCTGCTGCACGATACACGGGCCACGCCGGAAGACCCGTACCGTTCGGGTCGCCGGTGCGCGCGAAGTTGACCCAGTACGACGCCATTGTATCCGCGAGCTGGCGGTCCACGTCGGTCCACGCCAAGCCCGCCGGCAAGTTGTCGAACATGTACGGAATCTCGGCCACGTGCGTGGCGCCGCGCGACGGCCGGTCGGCCGTGGTAGGCGGCACGTGCGTGAAGTAATACACGAATGCTCGGTTGCCGCGCCTGGCCTGCAGCTCGGCGAATTTGCGCTGATGCCAGGCGGCCTCGTCGCGGAACGACTCGAGGTACGAGCGAGCGGCCGCCGCGTCGTCGCCGGCCGGGAAGATCTTCAAGTAACCGTCGGCAAGAACACCGAAGCGCTTTCGCGCCTGCGTCGTGTATTGCTCGGAGGTGAGCCCGGGACGCGCGAAGAACGTGCCTTCGTCCTGATTCGAGCCCACGAGGATGTCGACCGCGTTCTGCCGGCCGGTCGCGAATGTCAGCGACAGGTCTTCCGGTATCAAGTAGCCGTCCACGACGAGGTTGCCGCCGCGGATGCTCGCGAACACTTCCTGTGCAGGCTTCGCCCGCAGTTCGGCGATCGATTTCACACCGGCGTCCGCCACGGCTTTGGCGCCGGCCTGCTCCGCATCGGCGAGCGTACCCATGCGCGCCATGCCGAGCCCCATCCATGCGCCGCTCTGCGCGATCGCGCGCCGAAACAGCCCTTGCGCAGCGGGTGACCCGACCAGCGCGGCCGTCATGTTGGCGCCGGCGGATTCGCCGAAGACCGTCACGTTGGCGGGGTCGCCGCCGAATGCCGCGATGTTTTGCTGTACCCAGCGCAGCGCGGCCAGCGCGTCGAGCATGCCGTAGTTGCCGGAGGCCTTGTGCTCCGATTCGGCCGACAGCTCCGGGTGTGCGAGGAACCCGAGCGAGCCCAGGCGGTAATTCAAGGTGACGACGACGGCGCCTTTTTTCGCGAGGCCATCGCCCGCGTACCGAGCCTCCGAGCCCGCGCCGCCGAAGAAGCCGCCGCCATAGATCCACACCATGACGGGCCGGTGGTCGTTCGCCGACTCCGCGGTCGTCCAGACGTTCAAGTACAGGCAGTCTTCGCGAGTCGGCGGCGGCGGCGCCGCGTTCTGGCCGCCGGGAGGGCCGCCTTGTGTACACCGCGGGCCATACTCGCTGGCCGGCCGTACGCCGGACCAGTGCGCCACGGGTTGCGGAGCGCGCCAGCGGTTGTTACCCGTCGGCGGCGCGGCAAACGGAATGCCTTTGAAGGCGCGGATTTCTGGGCTCGTACCGAGGGTGCCGGTGATGACACCGGCGTCGAGCTTGATCTGCTCCGGGAGCGCCGCCCACGCAAACGAGGCCCGTACCACGGCCACGAGTGCAGCGGTGCACACCAGACTCTTCATGATTCCCCCCAAACCTTCGCTCCGGCCGCACACCCAGCTTGCTGTAGGCGAACGCGCTCTTCTTGTGTACAGCCTCGGCTCGTTCTAGTCGAACGGATCGCGGTTGTCAAAAGCCGCCGCGGGGCCGTGGCGTGTGCTTCAAACGGCTTCCTGCTCGAGCAATAGGGGGACCACCAGGTCTTCCTCGTCGTTCAGATGGCGGCCGATTCGAAGACACAGCCGGCTCGCCGCCGTGATGAACTGCTGCGCTGCCAACGCGGCCGTGGCGTCGCCTTCCGTCAGCGCCGCACGCAACTCGCGTAGCGCGTTGCGCGCAGCGAGGGCGTCGTGGTCGAGATCGGAGTGATCGTGCTCGAGCACGTCGATGCCGAGGGCGAGCTGCGGCGCAAGCCGACGAAACACGGGGAAGTAGTGGAAGTCCTCGACCTGGTGATGGCCACGCAGATCCGTCAGAAGCCCGGACAGCCTCGGCGCGGCCACGATGGCGAGCTCGCGCACCGCTAGGCGTTGCTGGCGGTAGTCGTCGGCAAACCCTTGCAGTGCTGCGCACTCGTGGCGGAAGCGGCGGTGAACCTCGAGCCAGAACGCCACGTCGAGCGAGCCGTTCGAGGCCCAGCTCTCGCGCGGGTAACGCTTCAGCAGCACGTCTCGTGCTGCTGGCCAGCTACGTTGCAGGTCGGAATCGGCGCCCACGCCGAGATTGTGGCAGCGATCGGCCGGGCGTGGCGAGGGGGCGGGGAGGAGGTAGTGGGCAGAAGCGGCCGCGCAGCGGGTGAAATCGTTGGGGGGGAGGCGATTCGTGCACTGTCGCGGCCGGCCCTGCCCGCGTTATACATAGCAAGCCCCGTGCCAAGCCTGAAACCCGCGAGTTCTCTCGCCGAAACCGTGGCGGCGCCGCGATTTGCACCGTCGCAGGGCGCTGCGCGGAGGCCTTTGCACCGCAACGGTGTGCCTCGGCCGCAGTCGCCGACCCTCTCCCCGCGAGCTCAGCGCCGAACCGATAGCCGAGGCAGCGCGCGTCTTTAGAGTTTCGTTGCGCTTCGTTACTTAAGCGGTTGCTGTTGAAAGAAAAACTTCACGCAAATGCCATCGAGCATTCACGCCTGAAGCCGAAGCTGCCAGCGTCGCCCCTACACCGGCGCCCAGCGCGACCAGCCGATCAACCCCCACACCACGAGCACGAGCAACAGAGTCATGAAAACTGCCGCCGAACCCAGATCCTTTGCCTGGCCCGAGAGACGATGGTGGTCGGTGCCCACGCGATCGACGACGTGCTCGACAGCGGTATTCAGCAACTCGACGATTAGCACCAACAGGCACGAGCCGATCAAGAGGGCCCGCTCGACGGCGTTTTGGCCGAGCCAAACCCCCGCGGGTATCAGGACCACGCAGAGCAGGCACTCCTGACGGAACGCGGCTTCGTTCTGCCAGGCGGTCTTGATCCCGGCGAACGAAAAGAAGGTGGCGTTCAGGATCCGGCGGAAGCCGGTGTTCCCCGCTTGTCCCATCGTAGGTGCGACGACGAGTAAGTCTGTACGAAGATGTTCGCGCTGCTAACGCCGCGGCTGGACGTGTGGTTGCACGCGTAGATGCCGCAGCTCGAGCGCCCGAAGGAACGCTTCGCGATCCAGGCGGTCGATGAAATCCGTCAACGATTCCTTGTTCGAATCGTCACGCCGTTGTGCGGGAGGGATTGCCGGGCCGCTTTCAAATTCCTTGTGCATTCCGCGTCCCCTTATTTTTCTGCGGCCGATCATAACGACCGTTCATCGCGGCGACAACCGCGCAGACGCGCACGGCTGTCATGACGCCGTAACATCTATTCGTAGGTCATTGACTGCCCACAGGCGTTGTCACTTCGCGCTCGCTGCGTAATTTCGGTCGATCGAACGGAAACACCTCGTCGCGTACGCGCGGGTCGGTGAGGCCCGCGGTAAGAAATTCACGAATGTCGGCTTCGTCGACCTGGCTCACATTGAACGCGTAAATGCCGAAGCCCGGAATGTCGTCGCGCTCGGGCAGCGGAATGCTGTTCTGATAGAAGCGAATGGCCGAGCCGAGATTAGTGAACTCGCCGGTGTGCATGAAGCGCGAACGCAGCGCCACGTTGCGCAAGCTCGGCACTTTCATGTCGCCTGCGTCCTTCGGGTCGTGCGTCACGTTCTCGCGGCCCCGATCGAAATCGACTCTGCGCAAACCGATCTGAAAGAACTCGTTGTTCGTGAACAGCGGCGGCGTATGACAAGCGGTGCAGTGAAACGCCTGCATGGCGCGCCACCCCGCTGCCGCGCGGCCGGGTAGTGCAGTGGTGTCGCCGGCGTCGTAGCGGTCCCATGCAGTTTGATCCGCGACGAGCGTGCGTTCGTACGTCGCGATCGCGAATGCGATGCGCATGGGTGTAATGGCCGAATCGCCGAATGCGGCGGCGAATAGTTTCGAGTACGTGGGCGCCGCGGCAATCGCGGCCGCAACGTCGAGCGGCAGTCCTGTCGCGAGTGCGAGGGGCCGCGCTTTCGAAACGTCGGCGACGAGCTCCGCCCACGTGCGTCCGGTTTTCGCCATCTCGCCCGAGTTCGCCAGCGCTGCGAGCACCTGATTCTCGAGTGCGCCGCCGTGCGCGATGGCGATCTCGCCGCTCACGGGGTCTTTCACTACCGGGCCCGCGCGGCCGTCCCAGAACACCTGTGCGGCCCACAACGCGCCGAAGTTCGACGGCGCCAGGCGTGATGTGACCTGCGGGTCGCTGCCGTACACCGGGTGCGGCTGCGGCTTGCCTGCGTGGTCGAGGAACACGATGCCGGGCGAGCCGCGCACATCGTCGATCGTGCCTTTGTCCGTGCCCGGGTTGCGACCCGCGCGTGGGTCTGCGCCGCCGAACGCCGGCCGGTGGCACGTGCCGCACGCGATCGTGCTGTTCGTCGACAACTGCTCCTCCCAGAACAACATCTTGCCGAGTACTCGCTTGGGCTCGGTGATCGGGTTCTCCGCGGGCACTGGCACCGGCGGCAGTGCAGCGAGCGTGCGCTGCGCGAGGCAGAGGAGCACGAGTGCGGCGAGATGGCGAAGGTGCATGGGGTGCGATTCTAACGAGGCCGCGCGTTGAAGTGCGGATGTGAGGCCCGTTCGGCTCGGGTAGACTACGCCCCCCGAGGCGGCCAGCCAGGCCGCAACGACGTAAAATTCCGAGGATTGCGAATGTCCGATATGCCTGCGCTGCGCGCGACCGACCCCGAGATCCACGAGCTCATCGCTCTCGAGACGAAGCGGCAGAACGAGTTCATTCGGCTGATCCCTTCGGAAAACTACGCTTCCACGGCTGTCATGGAAGCCACAGGATCGATCCTCAACAATAAGTATTCCGAGGGCTATCCCGGCAAGCGTTACTACGAAGGCCAGGAATACATCGACAAGGTCGAGACGCTCGCGATCGAGCGCGCCAAGAGTCTGTTCGGTATGCAGCACGCGAACGTGCAGCCGTACTCGNNACCTGGCGCTCGCGAAGCCGGGCGATCCGGTCATGGGGTTGGGCCTGCCGTTCGGCGGCCATTTGACGCATGGTTGGGGCGTGAACTTCTCCGGCATCGTTTACCACGCGTCGCAATACGAAGTGGATCCCGAGACTCACCAGGTGGATTTGAACCGCGTGGAGACGCTCGCGANNAAGCTGATCTTCTGCGGCGGCACCGCTTATCCGCGCGTGTGGGACTACGCGGGCTTCGCTGCGATCGCGAAGTCGGTGGGGGCCGTGCTCGTCGCCGACATTGCACACATCGCGGGGCTGATCGTCGCGGGTGCGCATCCGCATCCGTATCCGCACGCGACGATCATTACGACGACCACGCACAAAACGCTGCGCGGTCCGCGCGGCGGCATGATCCTCTGCGATACCACGCACGCGAAAGATATCGATCGCGCCGTGTTCCCGGGATTGCAGGGCGGCCCGCACAATCACACGACGGCCGCGATCGCGGTCGCGCTGAAGGAGGCGGGCACCGCCGACTTCCGAAGCTACGGGCAGCAGATCGTGAAGAACGCGAAGGCGCTTGCCACGGCGCTCACCGCGCGCGGCTTTCGCCTGATCTCCGGCGGCACTGACAATCACCTGATACTGATCGACGTGACGCCGCGCGGCATCACGGGCAAGCCAGCGGCACGCGCGCTGCACGAGGCCGGCATCGAGTGTAACTACAACACGATTCCGTTCGACCCGCGTAAACCGTTCGATCCCAGCGGCCTTCGCATCGGCACACCGTCGATCACTTCGCGCGGCATGCAAGAGAAGGACATGGAACCGATCGCCGTGTGGATCGACCGCGTGCTACGTGTGGCGGACGATCCGCAGAAGCTGCACGCGATCCGCGCCGAGATCGCGGAGTTCTGCAAGGGATTCCCCGCGCCCGGTATTCGCGTCTAGCGAATGAAGCGCTGGTGGTCGCGGATGAAGTCGTGAGCCAAGACCCTCGCGAGCCGCAGGTAGTCTCCACATACGTTGCTCGCAGGTCTGTTCGCGTATGCCGCGAAGCGGACGATCCGTTTGCCGGCGGCTGTCTGCGCACGGGGTAGCGACTGCTGTGCTGCGACGGAGGGATCCGCGGCGACGGATATCTCGACGTCGATCAGCTCGGCGCCGCGCCCTTGTTGAACACGGTCGTCGCCAAGCTGGTTCCAGAGCGCGCGATCGGCGTCACTGAGCGCCGCCACCCACTGCTCGTGCCAGGCGTTGAATTGCAGCTCGCCCGCCTGCGTTCTTCCGAACGAGCGCAACAATGCAAAGATGCCGCGCGCGTAGAGCAGGAACGCGCCGACGATCTCGCGTGGATTGAGGTGCGGAGTGGGGCGCGGCTGTTCCATTTCGCGGACCTCCGCCAACTGGGCCATTCCCGCGGCCACTTTTGCATCCAGAGCCGCTTTAAGGTTGTCGGGTCGAAGGGTCGAGGACATTCACTGAGCTTCTGCGCAAACCCGCGTCTCCGCAAACTGTCGTCAGATTCGCAGGGCAAGGCCGTGTGCGGAGGGCGTTATGTGCGGGCGCGCTCGGTGCCTCGCGCGAATCATAAGCAGCCCCGGTTGCCGGATCTTGTCGCGTCTCGACGAGTTGGTTAAGTTGCGGCTCTGTGGTCGCCCTCGCCAGCAGCCTAGAAGAACAATGTGACGTCAACGCTCTCCAAACTGTCGGTTGACGAGGTCCGCGCGCGCTATGCCGGCACCGACGTGCCGGTGACGCCGCAGGCGCTGAACAAGTTGAAGCGCGATCCGCGCTCGGGTGTGCGCCAGATCTACGACGCACTGAAGAAACGTTACGAACGTGACTGCGCGGAGCGCACGCGGCTCGACGCGATGCTCAATTTCGAGCGTGTGCTCTGGCGAGCTGGCGTGCAGCACATTGCCGGCGTGGACGAGGTGGGCATGGGCCCGCTCGCGGGGCCCGTGATCGCGGCCGCGGTCATCTTCCCGCCGCACACCGAGCTCGACGGCATCGACGACTCGAAGCGGCTCGATCTCGCGCAGCGGCTCGACGCCGAGCGTCGGATTCGCGGCGTTGCCACCGCCATCGGCATCGGCGCAGCGGAAGTCGGCGAGATCGACACCGTGAACATCTATCAGGCGGGGCTGCTCGCGATGCGGCGCGCGATCGAGGCGTTGTCGATTCGCCCGCAGCACGTGCTGGTCGATGCGCGCAACATCCCGGGCGTAGACGTGCCGCAGAACAGCTTCAACAAAGGCGACGGCATCGATTTCTCGATCGCAGCCGCCTCGATCGTCGCGAAGACGCATCGCGACCGGCTCATGAACGAGCTCGC
>PMCP01000079.1:74662-77415 GCA_003155415.1 Gammaproteobacteria bacterium
TGCGGCGAGTACTCGACCTTGTTCTACGAATTGAAAAGCCGTCTCGACGTGGCCGCTGCGCGCCCGGAGCTTCAAGCCCTCGACGACGAGCTCGCGGCGTGCGCGGGTGCGCTGGCGGAGAACGAGCAGCGCAAGCTGAAGCTCGTGTTGTCGCGGCGCTGGAAAGCGCTTTAGCGTTCGTTCGGCGGCCAATGTCACAACTTTGTCACCACGATAAGACTGAAACGGTTACTACCGCTCCGCTAGCATTTGCCGCTCCACAACGGGTGCTTGGCAGGGTGACGAGGATGCTGTCGCGGGCAGGGATGATCGAAAGCGCAGGTAAGAGATCTCGGCGGGCGCCGACCGGTCTAAGCTTGCTGACGGCCGGCGAAAACAAGCTGCGGGAAGGCAATGTGCGCGCGGCGCTCGAGATGTTCCGCCGCGTCGTGGATCGATGCCCGCCGTCGCTCGAGAGGCTCGCGGCGCTCGCGTATCTGCGGAGCACCTGAAGTCGCCCCAAAGGCCACTGTCGCTCGCCGACACCTTACAATGCGGCCGTGAAATCAGCCGGCCCAGCTCCACCTAGCGACGCAACTCTCTCCGAAAGCGACGTCGAAGCGTGCGTGCGCGTGTTGCGCGCCATCCAGGCCGATCGCTCCCATCTCACGCGCTTGGGCCGCGACCTGCGCCGTGAGCTGCTTACGCTTGCGGGCCTCGTGGCGAAGCCGGAGCGTCACGATCTCGTGCGAATGGCGAAAGCGTTTCGGCGCGCCGAGCGCGAGGCGGCGCAAGCGGAGGATCGCAAGCTCATCGACCAGGCCGTGCTGCGGGTGCAGAGGCGCTCTCCGGTGTATGCGCCCCTGAGGCTCGAGGCGCCCCCGGCCGAGCAGCGTGCCGAGTTGAACCGCGAGCTCGCGTGCTACGTGTGCAAACAGCCGTTCACGAAGCTGCACCACTATTACGACTCGCTGTGCGAGGCATGCGGTGACTTCAATTACGCGAAGCGCGAGCAAAGCGCGGATTTGGCGGGGCACTACGCTCTCGTCACCGGCGCGCGCGTAAAGATCGGTTACCAGGCCGCGCTGAAGCTGCTGCGTGCGGGCGCGCACGTCGCGGTGACGACGCGCTTTCCGGTCGATGCTGCGAGCCGCTACGGAAAGGAGCCCGACTTCCCCGCGTTCCGCGAGCGCCTGCGAATATTCGGGCTCGACCTGCGCCACACACCGAGCGTGGACTTGTTCACGCGATTCTTAAGCGAGCGCCTGCCGCGGCTCGATTACGTTCTAAACAACGCGTGTCAGACGGTAAGGCGGCCCGCGGAGTTCTTCCGCCACTTGCTCGAAGCAGAGGCCACGCCGCTCGCAGCGTTGCCTGCGGAGTGGCGCGGCGTGCTCGCGGACCACCACGAGCTCTGTCGCGCCTTGAGCCCGCCCCCCGACCGTGACACGCGCGCGCTGGTGGGCGCGGCGACGGGGCAGGGCGAAGGCTTGGTACACAGCGCGCAGCTTTCACAGCGGCGGTATCTCGACGAGGACTATCGAGCGGGCGAAGCGTTGTTTCCCGCGCACCGCTACGACGAGGACCTGCAGCAGGTCGACCTGCGCGAGGTCAACAGCTGGCGGCTGCGGCTGCACGAGGTTCAGACGCCGGAGTTGCTCGAGGTGCATCTCGTGAACGCGATTGCACCGTACATCTTGAATGCACGGCTCAAGCCGCTACTGGTGGCGACACCCGGGCGGCACAAGCACGTCGTGAATGTGAGCGCGATGGAAGGGCAGTTCTATCGCACGACGAAGACCGACAAGCATCCGCACACGAACATGGCGAAGGCCGCGCTGAACATGATGACGCGCACGAGTGCGCCGGATTTCGTCAAGGACGGCATTCATATGAACGCCGTCGACACGGGGTGGGTGACGGACGAGGACCCTGCCGCGCACGCCGCGCGCAAAGCGGAGCTCGGATTCTCGCCGCCGCTCGACATCATCGATGGCGCCGCGCGCATCGTCGATCCGATCTTCGTCGGCGCGCTCACGGGCGAGCACGTCTGGGGGCAGTTCTTGAAGGACTACAAATCGGCGCCGTGGTAGCGCGACACGGATGGTCGCCAAGTACCACCGTTCACCGGAGATGACACTCATGACCAGACTCGCTGCGTATGCACTCGGCATCGGGCTCGCGCTAGGCGCCGCCAGCTGCTCTTCCAAAGGTGGCGCACTCCCGCGCCTGGCGGTGGATGCCGAGCGCTGGCCGGTGGGCGTGCTCGAGCTCGCGCAGACGACGATCCACCTCGTCGAAAAGCGAGGTGAACCGAGCTACCTCACCGAGATCGATATACAGCTCCCGGACGTGAATCCGCCCGCAATCACGGCCGTCACCTACCAGTTTTACCTCCCGAAGGCACGTAAGGGCCTCGCCGTCACGTGGGCGAACACTGACATCTCGATTTCCGCGGAGCAGATGGAGGCCGCGCGTCGGGCAGGTGTAGCCGACATCATGAACGCTTCGGTCGAAGCCACGTTTGCACCGCAGTTCACTGAGCTGGCGCCACCGAGCCATGGCTTTGTGCCGACGCCATTGTTCGGGACGCAGGTGGGGTTGCGAGACGCCTACGAGCTTGCGCGTCGCGCGGGGTTGAAGCGAGCGGACGCTATCGAGCTAAAGGTCGGCACCAAGGATCCCGCCGTGCCGCTACTCATCTGGACGTTCCGCGGCGAGCACACGTTGGTGGATTCCAAGGCCGTGCACATCAATGCGCTGACGGGCGGGCT
>PMCP01000079.1:77454-82527 GCA_003155415.1 Gammaproteobacteria bacterium
GATGGCGGCGGCCGGCAGCAGGAGCATGGAATGTATTTCGACGGTCTGCGGGACTACACCGTGGAGCCGCCAGGCGCCTGCGCGGCGCGCGGCGGCAACGATGCGGGACCGACGAGCATGGGCGGGACGTGGTGCTACTAACGGTGAACTGACCGCGAACTGCGCGGTCGCGCCACTGCTCTTCAGCGTGAACTTCAGGTCTGAGTGGGGCGTTTCGCCAGTTTCCGCTGCAACGTCCGCCTGTGCATGTTCAGCGTGCGTGCGGTGGCGGAGATGTTCCCCTCGTGCTCTGCCAGTATTCGCTGGATGTGCTCCCACTCGAGCCGGCGCGGTGACATCGGCGTCGGCGGCGTTGCTTCCGCCGCTGTTCGTCCGCCGCGCGCGAGCGCATCCGCGACGGTGCTGCCCGTCACGGGTTTCGCGAGGTAGTCGTCGGCCCCGAGCTTGATCGCGCGCACGGCCGTGGCGATGCTCGCGTAGCCGGTGAGTACGATGATCCGCATGTGGGGGCCGATCTCGCGCAGCGCGGGCACCAGCGCCAGTCCGTCGTCGCGGCCGATCTTGAGATCGACGACGGCCGCATTCGGCGGCGAGTCGCGCGCTGCGGCGAGCGCGTCATCGGCCGTGTGTGAGACAACGGTCGTCCAGCCTCGCCGATCGAGTGCTTGTGCCAGCGTGCCGGCGAATCGCTCGTCGTCGTCGACCAGGAGCACGCTTCCGCGCAGTTCAGTGGGCATCGACTGTGAGATCGGTCAGCGGTAGTTGGATGCGCGCTCGCACCCCGCCCGCAGTGTCGTTCGCAAGATCCAGGCGTCCGCCAAAGCGGTGCAGCGCAGCGCGCGACAGGAGCAATCCCATGCCGAGTCCCCGCGCCTTCGTCGACACGACCTTGACGCCGATTTCGTCGCGGACAGCGGGGTCGAGCCCCGAGCCTTGATCGGTGACGGAGATCTCGATCGCGGCGTCTGTGCAGCGGACATAGGCGGCCACGACGTTGCCGCCGTTTGCGAGCGTGGCATGCGCCGCATTGTCGAGCACGTTGCGAATGGCCTGCTCGATCGTAGCCTCGGCCACAATGTGTGGATTGCCTTGCGGCCAATCGAAGGTCGTGACGAGCTCGATGGCGGGCTGCGTACGCGACCATTGCGCGAGTAGTTCCGTCGCGAACTCGCGGAGTGCAACCTGCCGTGCGCCGGCGCTGCGCTCGGCAGACACTCGGCCCGCGATGCGATTCAAGCGATCGTTGATCGTGGTGAGCTCTTCCGTCATTGCGCGCAACTGACGTTTCTGTTGCGCGTCCGTGGCCGTATCTTCCAGCTCCTCCACGAGAATCGCGAGCGTCGACAACGGTGTGTTCAGCTCGTGAGCCGTGCCCGCGGCGAGGGCGCCGAGCTCCACGATCTGGTGATCGCGTAACGCGGCCTCGCGTAACACCGCAACCTCGCGGTCGCGCTGCCGCACGAGCCTTGCGAGCCTGCCGACGAACAGCACGATCAGCACGGCTGCGAATACGAAGTTCACCCACATGCCGGCCAGGTGTAAATCGAATGCGCCGCCGAGCTGCGTGTGCACGGGCGGCAGCGGTACGTGCCGCCACCACAGAAACGAGTAGCCGCCGGCGCACACGAGCGCCACGAGCCACGCGTGTAGAGCAGGCAGGGAGATCGCCGCGAGCGAGATGGGCACGAGGTACAAGGAGACAAACGGGTTCGTCGATCCGCCGGTGAAATAGAGCGCCGCGGAAAATGCCACGACGTCGACGATCAGGTTGAGAGTGACTTCGCCGTGCTGGACAGCGCGCGACACGTGCACTGCGCGATAGTTCAGAGCGTTCCAAAGTGCGAGCGCGCCGATCGGCAGAGCGAGCTCGCGTAGGGGCAGCGGACTATCGAGTCCGAAGTGTACGGCGAGGACGAGCAGCGTCTGCGAAGCGATCGCAACGAAGCGCAGCCAGTACAGCAGACGCAGGGCATCCTGCGGCCCGGTGCGCTCAGGCGCGGAAAAGTCGGTATCGCCAGGCTGATTCACACGAGCGATTGTCGCACGTCGTCGTTGCGCTCAGAACCGCACGCCGAGGTCGGCCATCAGCATCCTGCGCGTATAGGGGTGGAAGGCCCAGTACTCCTCGTCGCCGAGGTTATCGATGCCGATGGACGCATTGAAGCGCGCGTGTTCGAACCGTGCGCGTGCATCGAATACGAGATACGGGCTGGTGCCGGTGTAGGCGTAGCCGTTGGGATCGCCGTTATCGAGCGTGTTGAATTGCTTGCCGCTGTAGCGGCCGCCGAGCGTTACCGACCACTGCGGCGCTGCTCGATAGGTCGCGACGCCCGTCCAGCGCCACTTCGGCACGCGCGGCTGCCACTTGCCGACGCTCACCGGGAAGTTCGCGTTGGCCTCGATGAGCGACTGCGCGAACGTGGCGCTCGTGCTGAGCTCGAGCTTGCCGTCGAGAAACGCAGTCGATACGAACGCCACCTCGACGCCTTTCGTGCCGATGCGGTCGACGTTCTGAATGTTCGTCACCGCTGGCGAAACCGTGACGTTCGTCTGTGAGTACAGTGCGTCCTCAGTGCGTTCCAGGAACATTGTCATGCGCAGCGAGCCGATGCGAAGCGCGCGTTCGGCTGACAGCTCGCTCGTCCACGAGCGTTCGGGTTTTAGATTGGGATCGTTGTTCACGATCGTGTTCGTCGAGATCGTGCCTTGATACAGCTCGGCCACCGTCGGTAGCCGTATTGCACGGCCGAGCGAGGCCTTCAGTGTCCATTGCGGCGATAGCTGTCGCGCGATTGCGGCTTTCGGCGAGAGCCACGTGTCCTCGCGTTGCGCGAAGGTAAGAGTGCTCGTCGCGTCGGACAATGCGCCGTCGTGCGCGCGCCAGCGCTCGGCGCGCAGTCCCAGCGTGCTGCGCCACCCGGGTGCGAAGGCCCACGTGTCCTGCGCGTACAGGCTCGTCAACTCAGAATCCCCGCGGAAGCCAGAGAACCGTGTCGTTGGGCTGCCGCGCAGCCAATCGGCGGCATTCGACACCAGTGTGCGCAGCGCGTAGGCGTCGTTCTGTAGCCCGAGATCCAAGACGTGGCGGTCGTTGGCTCCCGGCCGCCACGTCGCCTTTAGCGCGAGCGACTTCCAACCCGTGCCGTCCTGATCTGTGATGCGGCCGGCCCCGCCGGTCAGCGCGGTGGGCATCACGGCGGTCGGCGAGCGCACAAAGTCGCGAGCGTAGTCGTACGTGCTAGCCGCGATCTCGTAGTTCCACGCGCCCGCGCGGCTGGTCTTCAGCGACAAGCCTTGCATTACATGACGCAGATCGCCGGCAGAAGGGGCGAAGTCCGCAGCCGTGAGGGCATAGCTGCGGCCGCCGTAGTTGATGACTCCGTTCCAGACGGGATTGCCGGCCGAGTCGCGCAGATACGTCTCGGAGCCTCGATCGGAATCGTTGTTCCAGATACCTAACGTATAGCTCAGCCTGAGCGTCTCCGAGAAATCGTACGCGACCTTGAGCTTCTCGTGGTCCTGAATCGTGTGCGTGAAAGTCGTGGCGCCAAGCACGATCCACGGTTGATCGCGCGGGCTCAGCGAATCGAGGGCCCCCGTGACGGGTGTGCCGGCGGTGCCGACGATGCCGGCGCTCACGAGACGATTCGGAAAGACGATGGGGTGGGCGTCGCTCTCGAGCTGGTTCCAGTTCAGCCACCACGAGAAGTTGCCGTTCCTGTCGCCCACCGAGGCGCTGGCCTGATGCCCGGAGAAGTCTCCTTCGGAGCGGTAGATGTGAAAGTTCTCGCCAAAGCCCGATACGTTTGCGCGTATTTCGAGCTCACTCGGCATGCGCGTCACGTAGTCCACCACGGCGCCAACGGAGTTGCCCGGGTACGCGGCCGAGAAGGGGCCGTACAGCACGTCCACGCGCTCGATCTCCTCGGGCGTCACGAGGCCCCAGCGCGGCGTGAACGTGGCGCCATTGCCAAGCAAGTTCGAGAGCAGGATGCCGTCGGCGTATACGAGCGATCGCGCACTGTTGTTGGTGCCGGATGCGCGCGATTGAAGCACCGCGTGGTCGTAGTCTCCGACGTAACGCTTGCGCACGTTGAGGCTCGGAAAGTACTTCAGCGCATCTTCGCTGTCCCGGGCGTTGATCTGCACTTCGATCTCGGCGCCAGTCACACCTTCGATGGTCGTCGGGATCTGAGTGGGCAGCGAGGTCGGGCGCCGACCAATGACGGTGATCGTGCCGAGCTCGTGTTGTCGGGTGTCCGTGTCGGAAGCGGCACTGGTGGTTGTCGGGGACCCGGCCTCCTGGGCGCTGACAGTGGCTGAATGCGCCAATGCAACAGCCAAAGCGGATACACAGCTGACAGCGTGAAGCGGGGATGGTGTTTTCACGCGGCGGTTAGTGAATGTTCGTGCGTGAGGCCGGCGTCTTGGAGCCGGGCTCGCCGGTCCATTCGACGATGACTCCGTCGTACGTCTGGACGACGTTCCATGCGACCGACACCGGACGGGCGGAGTTCTGCGCCGTGAAGGTGAAGCGAGCGCTGGTTTTCGGTGCGAGCGAACCCATCCAAGTAGCGCTCGTGATCCGCCTTTTCGAGTCGCGCGTAAGCAGTAGCTGCCAGCCTTCTTGCTCGTCGACGGTCGTGACGTCGATCTCCGCCGGGAACAGTAACTCCACTGCGACGGTCGGAACGTCTTTCTCGTTCGGGACGTGCAACGTGTACTGCTGCGTTTGGCTCAGGCCCGAGTCGGCGGGCGTGACGACCGCATGACCGAACGCTATCGCGGGCACGACTGCGAGTGACATGGTGAAAGCGCGCAAATTCATGCGCGTGACTCTAGCGCTGCGCGGGCGCGCGCCCCTGCGGCGAATTGTCGCGGCAACAAAAAGGGCTGTCACCGCGAGGTGACAGCCCTTTCGTTTTTCTAGAGGCTCGGTGCTACTGCTTCAGGTCGAGCTTGACCTCGACCGCAACGTCCTGCGCAACCCAGCTCGTATCGTTCCAGCCTTCGCCGACGTTGAAGTCGAAGCGATTGATCGCAAGCGTGCCTGCGAACTGTGCAGTCGCGCCG
>PMCP01000079.1:82611-91823 GCA_003155415.1 Gammaproteobacteria bacterium
GTGCCGACGATGGTCCCCTTCGTGGGATCCGCGATGTCGAGGTTGATCTCGGCCGTGAAGGTTTGGAATCGACCGTTGAACTTCGTGCCCTGTTGCATGCCGACGAAGCCCACCGAGCTCGTTTCCGGCACTACGTTCCATTTGGCGGCGAACGCGCCGGTGCTGAGCACGAGGCCCGTCGCGAGGATCAGCGGTTTCAGATGCAGCGATTTGATCATGTGTTGGTCCTGACATCGCGAACAGTGCGAGTGGCCGGAATTGTATTCGATGCGTTCCTCGCGCCGCAAAGCAGCCGGTTTCGGCTTCAGTTAACTACAGGCGCTGAATTCAGCTTGAGTTCAGTACGATTCAGTTCGTTTAGAATCGCTTGTCCAGGGCGGAACGGGAGTCGTGCATGCGCAGGCTGGCGTGTCTTGCAGCCAGCGTGCTGGCCGCGTGCAGTGCGCCGTTGCCCCCGACCCCGCCGCCCGCGGTGGCCACGTCGGCTGAGTTCCAGAGGGCGGCCGATTGGCCGAGCTACGGTCGTGACCCGGGGGGCAGCCGCTACTCCGCGCTGAAGCAGATCAACACCGGCAACGTGGGCGAGTTGCGCCAGGCGTGGTCCTATCCGCTGGACGCCGATGCCGCGACAGACGCTTCGCCGGCGGCGGCGTGGGAGTTGACGCCGCTGGTCGTCGGCGGCGTGCTGTACACGGCAGCCACGGGCCGGATCGTTGCGCTCAAAGCCGATACCGGCGCCGAGATCTGGCGGCAATCGTTCGAGGTTGGCGCCGCGGTGCCGCGCCGTGGGCTCGCGTACTGGCCCGGCGAGCGCGGCCAGCCCGCGCGGATTCTAGGCATCGTGGGCCGGCGCTTGGTGGCGCTCGATGCGCTGAGCGGCCGCAAGCTGCAGACGTTCGGCGTGGGCGGCGAAGTCGAGCTGCCGGTGACCTATCACGCGGCGCCACTGCTGTTCGAGGATCGCTTGATCGTGGGCTCGACGACGGGGCCGGGCGGCGTCCGCGCGTACGACGTGCGCAGCGGCGCGCAGCTGTGGGTATTCGCCGCCGTGCCGCCCGGCACGCAAGACCCTGCGGCCGGCGCGCCCGCGGTGCACACGACCGCATCGTTCACGCTCGACATCGACCGTGCGCTGCTCTATGCCGCCTTCGCGAGCTCGCTCACCGAGGCGCGTGTCGACGGGTCGGCCGAGAACCCGTTCGGCAGCGCTGTGGTGGCGCTCGATGCGCGCAGCGGGGCGCGGCGCTGGCAGTTCAAGACCGTGCATCGCGACGTGTGGGGCTACGACGTGGCAGCACCGCCAAGTCTCATGGATGTGGTGGCCGCCGACGGCACGCACGTGCCGGCGTTGGCACTCGCGGCGGAGACGGGCTACTTGTACCTCCTGAACCGTGTGACGGGCGAGCCGCTGCGCGGGATGACCGAGACGCCCGCGCCGAAGTCCGACGTGCCGACAGAGCAGAGCGCGGAAACGCAACCCGTGCCGACGAAGCCTGCGGCCCTCGCGCGCGTGGCGTTCGCGGCTGAAGATCTTGTCGGCGCCCAGGATACGAATGACGAGCACGCGAAATTCTGCCGCGAGCTGCGTGATGCGAGCGGCGGTTTGCAGAACCAGGGGCCGTTCACCCCGTTTCGCTATCGCGCTGCGGGTGCTCCGCCGCGATCCACGCTCGTGTTCCCGGGCGCGGGCGGCGGCATGGGCTGGGGCGGAACGGCCGCCGATCCCATGCTCGGCTTCGTGTTCGCGAACGTCACGAACGTCGGTGGCGTTGGTTGGATCGAGCCGAACACGGAGGATGCAACGGCCGCGCAGACGGGCGAGGGTCCGCGGCGCGACCGGCTGCCGTATAGGCGCGGCAGCAGCGCGGGCGCGGCGCACCAGTTCGCATGGAGAGGCGCTCCGGGCGGCGCTCCCTGGCCCTGTCAGAAACCGCCGTGGGGTCAGCTCGTGGCCGTGAATGCGGTGAGCGGCGAGATCGCGTGGGCCGTGCCGCTGGGCATCACCGCGGAGCTCGCCGAAGCGCGGCAACGCACGGGGCGGCCGAACGTGGGTGGGCCGATCGTCACGGCGGGCGGCCTCGTGTTCATCGGTGCCAGCGATGACCGCAAGCTGCGCGCGTTCGATTCGCGGACGGGCGATGAGCTGTGGGCAACGCTGCTGCCGTTAGCGGGGCAGGCCGTGCCGGCTACCTATCTCGGCCGCAACAAAAAGCAGTACGTCGCAATCGTTGCCGGCGGTGGCGGCGTGGCCGATAGTGCCAGCGGAGCCGGTCGCCCGGCGCTGATAGCGTTTGCGTTGCCATAGCGAGGAATGACAGTGACCGCGAGCCGAACCCAGGTCGGCATCATCGGCTCCGGCCCGTCAGGGCTGCTGCTCTCACAATTGCTCGATCTCGCGGGCGTGGACAGCGTCGTGCTCGAGCGGCGCAACCGCGACTACGTGCTCGGGCGCGTGCGTGCGGGCGTGCTCGAGCAGGGCGTCGTCGAGATTTTGCGTGCAGCCGGGGTTGGCGCGCGCATGGATCGCGAAGGGCTCGTGCATCACGGGGTTGAAATTGCGGTTGGCGCAGAGCGCTACCACATCGATTTCGCCGCGCAAAAGGCCAGCGTGACCGTATACGGCCAGACCGAGCTCACAAAGGATTTGGTCGAGGCGCGCGAAGCGCGCGGCGGAACGCTGGTGTACGAAGCCGAAGACGTCGCCGTCGAAGGGGTCGACGGCAAACAGCCACGGGTGCACTACCGCCAAGGCGGTGCTGAACACGTGCTCGACTGCGACTTCGTGGCGGGCTGCGACGGCTTCCACGGTGTGAGCCGCAAGGCGATTCCACCGAACGTTTTGAAGACGCACGAGCGCGTGTACCCGTTCGGCTGGCTCGGCGTGTTGGCCGATGTGCCGCCGGTGCTGCCTGAGCTGATCTACGCAAGCCACGAGCGTGGCTTCGCGCTCTGCAGCATGCGCTCCGCCACGCGCAGTCGCTGCTACGTGCAGTGCGCGCTCGATGACGACGCGACGCAGTGGAGCGACGAGCGGTTCTGGGACGAACTGCGCATGCGATTGCCGGCCGAAGTCGCGCGCAAGGTGCGCACGGCGCCGGCGATCGAGAAGAGCATCGCGCCGCTNNCACATCGTGCCGCCGACCGGCGCCAAGGGTCTGAACCTCGCGGTGCGGGACGTGGACCAGCTCGCGGCAGCGCTTGCCGCGCACTACCGCGAGAACAGCGACGCGTTGCTGGACGAGTACTCGGCCACCGCATTGCGTAGAATCTGGAAGGCGGAGCGATTCTCCGCATGGTTGACGTCCGTGCTGCACCTGTTTCCCGGCCGCAGCTCGTTCGACCGCCGCATGCAGCTGGCCGAGCTCGACCAGCTCGCGAGCTCGGCGGCCGCGCGAGCCGCGTTCATCGAGAGCTACACCGGGGCAGCGCCACTCTAGTTAAGGGAGAAAGCATGTCGCAGTTGAAGAACAAGATCCGCGCGGGCGAATTCGTCATCACGGCGGAGATCGTGCCACCGCTGTCCGCGGGGCCCACCAAGCTGCTGCACGAAGCCAACCAGCTGAAAGGCAAGGTAGACGGCATCAACCTCACGGACGCCGCCGCCGGCAAGACATCGATGAGCAGCTTCGCGGCTGCCGCGCTCCTGGTCGCGAACGGCCACGAGCCGGTGCTCCAGGTGACGTGCCGCGACCGCAATCGCATCGCGCTCGCGGGCGACCTGATCGGTGCGGCGGCGCAGGGCGTCGAGAACCTGCTCATGCTGCGGGGCGACGACCCGAAGGGTGGCGACCAGCCGGAAGCGAAACCCGTGTTCGACTTCGAATCGATCGACCTGCTGAAGCTCGCGCGCGACATGCGCGACAAGGGCGAGTTGCCGTCGGCGCGCAAGATCGATTCGCCGCCGAAGTTCTTCATCGGCGGCGCCGAGGTTCCGCGCCGCCCCGATGCCAAGTGGTCGCCCGTGGGCTTGCAGAAGAAGATCGAGGCCGGCGCCGACTTCGTGCAGACGCAGTTTGGGTTCGATCTCGACGTGGTGCGTGCGTACATCGAGCAGCTGCGCAAAGACGGCATCATCGACAAGCTCGCGGTGATCATCGGCGTGGGCCCGATCCGCTCTGCGAAATCCGCGCGTTGGATGAATGAGAATCTGTTCGGTGTGACCGTGCCGGAGCCGATCATCGCGCGGCTCGAGGCCGCGAAAGATCAGGCGGCCGAAGGGCGGCTGGTATGCGCGGAGCTCATCAAGGGTCTGCAGGCGATTCCGGGCGTGGCCGGCGCGCACGTGATGGCGCCCGCGCAAGGCCCGGACGCGATCGCCGCGGTGCTCGATTCGCTCGGGCGCTGATGGGGTAGTAGGCGCGGCACCGTTTTTTTCCAAGCGCAGAGTCAGTTATGCTCGCGGCAAGCGGCCGATTACGAGTCGCGAGCGAGCCGGGCCAGGCGTCCGGAAACGGGGGAACGTTGAGTCTGCGAAGGTTGACGACGGCGGCGGTGCTCGCAGTCGGTCTGTGCGCGTCATTGGGCGCGCAGGCGCAGTTGAATCTCGTCGGCTATTGGGACCCGATCTTCCACGAGGACGTCGACGAGCGCATTCCCGGCCCGTCGATCGGGGACTATCTCGGCTTGCCGATCAGCGACGCCGCGCGCTGGCGCGCCGAGAGTTGGGACGCCTCGCTGCTCTCGCTGCCCGAGCACCAGTGCAAGCCGCACCCCTCCACGTACGGCTTTCGTGGCGTCGGCACGCTGCGGATGTGGGAAGACCGCGACCCCGCGAGCCAGGAGCTCGTGAAGATCCACACGTGGATCCAGTGGCAGTCGCAGCATCGCGAGATCTGGATGGACGGCCGACCGCATCCGCCGGAATACGCGCCGCACACGTGGCAGGGCTTCTCCACGGGCCACTTCGAAGGCGACGTGCTNNCTCGTGAAGACGAACGGTTTTCTGCTCTCGCAAAACGGCACGATGACCCCGTATCCCTGCGAGACCGTGATCGAGATCGTGCGGCCGGAGGGTTACGTGCCGAATTACTTGCCGGGCAAGAATCCATTCCTGACCGAATTTGCGACGAAGCACCACCTGCCCGTCGAAGCCACGCGAGGCGGCGCCGCGACGGCGTTGCCCGAGTTCGCGGAGAAGCTGAAGTGAGCGCTGTAACGCCATGGTTGCGGTGCGGCGCCGCCGCGCTCGCGTTGTTCGCCGCGGCCACGGTAACCGCGCAGCCACCTGCGCGTGTACGCGTCGAGCCGCCAAAGAGCGCGCGCGAGTCCGCGGCGATCGACCTCACGGGCCAGTGGGTCAGCATCGTGAACGAGGACTGGCGCTGGCGCATGGTCACGCCNNAACGCGGCAGGCAAAGCCGTGGCAGACAAGTGGGAGCCGAGCGAAGACGGTTCGTGCCGCGCGTACGGAGCGGGCGGGCTCATGCGCATGCCAACGCGTCTGCGCATCGAGTGGGAAGGCGACAGCGTGCTGATTGTGCGCACCGATGCCGGTGAGCAAACGCGCCACTTCGAGTTCAATCCAAAGGCCGAAGGTGAACCGTCGCTGCAAGGCCATTCGGTCGCGAACTGGCAGCGTACCGTGCCGCCGCCGGGCCCGCCCCGCGGAGCGCCCCCCGCTGGCGGATCGCTAAAGGTGGTCACGAACAAGCTCGTCGCAGGCTGGTTGCGCAAGAACGGCGTGCCCTACAGCGCCGACACCACGTTGACCGAATACTACGACCGCTTCGCGGCGCCGAACGGCGACGAGTGGCTCGTCGTGACTACGATTGTCGAAGATCCGCAGTATCTGAATGGTCGTTTCATCACGAGCTCGCACTTCAGGCGCGAGGCGGATCGCTCTAAATGGAGTCCGAAGCCATGCCGGCCGCTGTAATTCGCATCGCCACGTTCGCGGTGCTGCTCGCGCTCGGCGCAGCCGCCCACGCGCAAGCACCCGCAGCCAGCGCCACGCGTACTTCGGCTCGCGCGCCGGTGGCGCCGCCGCCGACTATCGACGTCTGGCCGGTACGCGACAACATCTACATGCTCGTTGGCGCCGGCGGCAACACCACGGTACAGGTAGGGCCCGACGGTATGCTCGTGGTCGACACGAAGCTCGCGGTGGGTGGCGAGGCGCTGCTCGCGGCGTTGCGCAAGATCTCGAACGCGCCGATTCGCTACGTCGTGAACACGCATCATCACGGCGACCACGTTGGCGGTAACGCCGTGATCGCGTCGGCCGGTACTACTGTCGCCGGCGGCAACGTGTCCGGCACGATCGGCGACGCGAGCAAGGGCGCGGCGGTGATCGCACAGGAGAACGTGCTCGCGCGCATGGTGGCGTCCATGCCGCAGCCGGCGTTCACGGCCTGGCCCACGGACACGTTCATCGACGGCCACAAGGATCTCTACTTCAACGGCGAAGCCGTGCAGATCCTCTACCAGCCGAAGGCCCATACCGACAGCGACAGCATGGTGTTCTTCCGCAAGTCCGACGTGATCGCCACGGGCGACGTGTTCACGACCACGGGTTACCCGGTGCTGTTGCCGAACGACGGCGGCAGTATCCAGGGGGTGATCGCCGCACTGAACCGCATCATCGACCTCACGGTGCCGGCCGATAAGCAGGAAGGCGGCACGATGGTGATCCCCGGCCACGGCCGGCTCTCGGACGAGGCGGACGTGGTGGAGTACCGCGACATGGTCACGATTATCCGCGACCGCGTGAAGAGCATGGTTGCCATGCGTATGACGCTGCAGCAGGTGCAAGCCGCGCAGCCCACACGCGACTACGACGCGCGCTACGGCGCGACCACAGGATTTTGGACGACGGCACAGTTCGTCGAAGCGGTCTATCGGAATTTGATGGAGGAGAAGAATGGTGGCTAAACGCGCTGCTGCGCCATCGCCGGACGACACCGGCTCGGTGCGCTACGACCGTCCGCAGAACGGCAAGGAATATCTCGAGTCGCTGCGCGACGGGCGCGAGGTGTACGTGTACGGCGACCGCGTCAAGGACGTCACGACGCATCCGGCGTTTCGCAACACCGCCCGCATGACGGCCCGCATGTTCGACGCGCTGCACGACCCCGCGCGAGCCGACAAGCTGCTGCTGCCGACGGACGTCGAGGGCAAGAGCAGGGGCAAGACGCACGCGTTCTTCCGCGCGCCAAAGACGGTGGAGGAGTCGATCGCAGGTAGGAACGCCATCGCGGAGTGGCAGCGCATCACGTACGGCTGGATGGGCCGCGCGCCGGACTATAAGGCCGCGTTTCTCGGCACGCTAGGCGGCAACGCGGAGTTCTACGCGCCGTACGAGGCGAACGCGAAGCGCTGGTACACGTATTGTCAGGAGCGCGTGCCGTTCGTGAACCACGCGATCATTCATCCGCCCGTGGATCGGGACAAGCCGCCGGATAAGGTGGCCGACGTGTGCGTGCATGTGGAGAAGGAGGTCGACGGCGGCCTGATCGTCTCCGGCGCCAAAGTGGTGGCCACGGGCTCCGTGCTGACGAACTACACGTTCATCGCGCACCACGGCCTGCTTCCGCTGCAGGACAAGAACTATGCGCTCGTGTGCATGGTGCCGACGAACGCCAAGGGCGTGAAGTTCATCTGCCGCACCTCGTACGAGATGTCGGCTACGGTAATGTCGAGCCCGTTCGACCAACCGCTCTCATCGCGTCTCGACGAGAACGACGCCGTGTTCATCATGGACAAGGTGTTCGTGCCTTGGGAGAACGTGTTCGTGTGGGGCGACGTGGAGAAGGCGAACAACTTCTTCCCGCGCACAGGGTTCCTGCCGCGCTTCGTCGTGCACGGCTGCACGCGTCTCGCCGTGAAGCTCGACTTCATCGCCGGCCTGCTGCTGAAGGCGGTGGAAGCATCGGGCACGAAGGACTACCGCGGCGTGCAGGCGAACGTGGGCGAAGTCATCGCGTGGCGCAACATGTTCTGGGCGCTGACCGAGGCGATGGTGCGCGACCCGCGGCCGTGGAAGGGCCAGTACCTGCTGCCGAACAACGACGCGGGCAGCGCGTATCAGGTGCTCGCGACGATTGCTTACACGAAGATCAAGTACTTGATCGAGCAGACGGTAGCGTCGGGGCTGATCTACTTGAACTCGCACTCACGCGATTTCAGCAATCCGGACATTCGTCCGTACATCGATAAGTACATGCGCGGTTCGAACGGCTACACGGCCGAGCAACGCATCAAGCTCATGAAGCTGCTGTGGGACTGCATCGGCACGGAATTTGGCGGCAGGCACGAGCTGTACGAGATCAACTACAGCGGCAGCACGGAAGAGATCCGCCGCTACGCGCTGTTCGGTGCGATGGGCAATGGCAACGCCGCGAAGTTCAAAGGCTTCGCGGAGCAGTGCATGGCCGAGTACGACCTGGACGGATGGACGGTGCCGGACCTGATCAATCCCGACGACTTCTCCGTGCACAAGAAGCGCGCGAAGACGGCGGCGAAGGGCGCTGCGACCAAGACGGTGGCCGCGAAGAAGAAGAGCTCGAAGAGCCGCTGATCGCCATGAACCGGGAGCGCGCCTTCGCGGGCGCGCTCCTTGTTTACCAGTCCGCACCGCTGCTCGTTTGGGCTGCCGCGCTTCGGAGCGCAACGGCTTCCCGCGTGCATGTAGCCCCGCCTCTTTCCTCACTTCCAGGATTATTAGACACGCGACCTAACGGCCGCGGGCGTTCTAGAGCGTTCCCGGATTATTCGACGGTTTCGTCCAGATGCTAAAGCGACATTTCTGTCCGATATATCAAAGTTAGGCGACTTCATTGGTGTCTCACTCCGATCCGGCTGTTGCCAACCCCACCAAGGACGAGACGAGGGCGCACCCCGTTGCAACCGCGTGGCGGCCGGTTCTATCCGAGATCGTCCGCGTGTTCGCGCAGGGTGACTATGGGCTGTCAAAGCCTTTACCGGGCGTGGACGCACTACCGAAACGAACGGCAGAACAGATCCGGGCGTATGTCGGTAGCTACGGTGCAACACTGGTTGAGTTGCCCGCCGAGAGTTGGGAGACTTCCCTCGCACAATGGATGGGCGATCACTGGGAAGTGCTTGTGGATCTTTGGACGAAGGAAGAAGGTCGCAGCGATCTGGTGTTGTCCTTGAAGGTCGCAGAAATTGGGGGCGAGCCTAGATTTTCGGTTCGCAGTGTTCACGTCCCATAGTCATGGGGTGCCAGTCGCCTAACAAGCAAATGCAGCGAG